>CAVKBM010000154.1:0-3017 GCA_963654355.1 Bacteroidaceae bacterium
CTATAATACGGAGCGTCTAATCTCGGTGTTGCAAACATTTCGCAATCGTTATCCATGGCTGAAAGTAATTATGGAGCCTGGAAGTGCTTTTGCTTGGCAGACAGGCGAGTTGGTGGCAAAAGTTGTGGATGTGGTTGAGAATCACGGAATTAAAACTGCAATTTTAAATGTCTCATTTGCATGCCACATGCCTGATTGTTTGGAAATGCCCTATAAGCCTGCTATCTTATCTGCAAGGGAAGATGGTGCGTTTACCTATCGCATGGGTGGAAATAGTTGCCTATCGGGTGATTTTATCGGAAATTGGAATTTTGATCACGAATTACAGGTGGGGGAGCAAGTAGTATTGTTGGATATGATTCATTATACGACAGTAAAAACAACAATGTTCAACGGTGTAACCCATCCATCTCTGATGCTTTGGACGAAAGACAACGAACTAATTGAGTTAAAACGCTTCGGATATGAGGATTATTTGAACCGAATGTCGTAAATGCTTATGTAATCGCATCCATAGTAAACTATAGTTTGTAAAATTTAATGGTTTTATTAAACCATAGTTATACTATTTCTACTATATTTGTAAAGTTTTCTTTCAGATAGGGTGAGATAGATAAACGAATCATCAAAAATATCATCATAGAAAAGCAAAGAGCCATTCCGACTTATCCTTTGATTCGTCGGAATGTTTTGTTTGGAGATACATCTAATTATGTGCTTTTAGGCTTACGACGAGCAGGAAAGTCTTATTTATTGTACCAAGATATTCAAGAACATATCAGTAACGGAAAGCATGTTTGCGAGGATATACTCTACGTTAATTTCGAAGATGAACGCTTAATGAATATAAAGGCAGAGGAGTTTGAAATCGTTCTTGAGTCTTATTATGAACTCTATCCGGAGAGGAATCCAATTGTTTATTTGGATGAAATTCAAACCGTTGACGGTTGGAAACTCTTTGCTATACGATTAGCGGACTCTAAGTATCGCGTGATGATAACGGGAAGCAATGCTAAAATGCTAAGCAAAGAGATTTTTTCTTCTCTTGGCGGAAGATATATTCCTCGAGAAATAATTGAGATTGTTCCAGCTTGGAAATGGTTGTTGTTAACTCAATTTTCCGATTTATAAGGCTAAGTTTGTGTATATCTGGAATTTGACGTTTTACTTATTGTGTGCTATAAATGGCGAGTGGACGGACTGCTAATCTGATATGCTTCCGTTGATAATAATAAAGCCACGAGTTTAAAACATCGTGGCTTCATTTCATATTCTTAGAATCATTTATTCAATGATAGAAATTGTTTTCATAATACTTCTCGCATTCTCAATTCCGACTTCGGTTGAGAACGAGTCAAGATAGCTTAAGTTCACTCCGTAAACTCTTCCATTCTTATACATTAGGTAGATTTCTTGCATTCCAGAAGCAACGTTTACTCCCATTTTTGCAGTGAAGTATTTTCCTTCGTAGCCATTCAACGAGGTTGTCTCAAAACTGGAGATGCTACCTTGTACATAGTAATAATCCTCAAATGCATCAAAGCATGTCTCCTTGTAACCTTTCATAAACTCATCTGCATCGCTTTGTGAGGTTGGAACATAGTGAAATCTCATCAAATAGACTGCTGTAGGAAACATAACAGCCCCATTTGTCTGGGTTACGGTGTCTCCTTTGTACGCTAATGCAACACGATTGAAAAGATGATTTTTGTAGTAGTCTCGACTCTCTTCTGGACAAGTGTCGTTATACTGGTTCGTCCATTCTCCTTTGGGACAAATTGCCGTGATCCCATAGCGACTGTCAACTTTTACATGATTGTCATCTACTAAATCACTTGGATCGCCTTCCAATGTCTCATCTCCGTCTTTTTTACACGAATAGCATAAAAACAACGAAAGAGAGATTAATAAATATAAAAATCTCTTTAACATCATTAACTACTGATTACCTATTAAAAATATACTAAAAACAGTGCTCAAGATGAGATTCGAACTCACACGCCGTAACCGGCACTACCCCCTCAAAGTAGCGTGTCTACCAATTCCACCACCTAAGCTTCTTGGACTTATCAATCTTTATGGAGCGAAAAACGGGACTCGAACCCGCGACCCCAACCTTGGCAAGGTTGTGCTCTACCAACTGAGCTATTTTCGCATTTTTCTTGGAAACTAATTCCTTATTTCAATCGTGCTACGCACTTCTCGTAGTGCATTTCTTAATTGCGGTACAAAGATACCACTTCTTTTTAATTTTGCAAATTTTATAAGACCTTTTTGTAATGAAAGTTTATGCTTTCCCATAGGTTATTCTATGATAAGCAAAAGAGGAAGAAGCTTTTGCTTCTTCCTCTTCTTATAGATAGTTAATCTGTGTCGATTAATATTCCATCTTTGTCATACGAACGTATGATTGGTAACGTTTCTTAGCCATCTCCTCAGAAGCATCAAACAACTCTTGTGCCTCGTTAGGGAATTGCTTTATTACTGACAAGTAACGAACTTCTCCCTTCAAGAAATCCTGGAATTTAGAGTAGTCAGGTTCTTTTGAATCCAAAGAGAATGGATTCTTCCCTTGTGCCTCTAATTCTGGGTTGAAACGCCACAAGTGCCAGTATCCGCAAGCAACGGCTTTGGCCTCTTCTGCCTGTGCCTTACCCATACCAGCTTTCAAACCATGATTGATACATGGTGCGTATGCGATGATCAATGATGGTCCGTTGTATGCTTCTGCCTCTTTGATCGCTTTCAAACATTGAGCTTGGTCAGCTCCCATGGCGATTTGCGCAACATAAACGTAACCGTATGTGGTTGCGATCATACCTAAGTCCTTCTTGCGTACACGCTTTCCTGAAGCGGCAAACTTAGCGATTGCTCCGAGTGGAGTTGCCTTAGAAGATTGACCTCCTGTGTTTGAGTAAACCTCAGTATCCAATACCAAGATGTTAACGTTCTTGCCAGAAGCGATAACGTGGTCGAGTCCTCCGTAACCGATATCGTATGAAGCTCCATCTCCACCG
>CAVKBM010000155.1:0-2960 GCA_963654355.1 Bacteroidaceae bacterium
TGCATTGGAAAGATAGACTCATTGAGAGTTATGAAAGGCATTATGGCATTCGTCTCAACATTCCAAGATGGAATGACATTGCAGGCAATTATAGCAACAATTCTGAAGAATAGAAATTGTTAGATCAGACAAAAAACAAAGCTGTTCTCTTTTGCCAGAAAACAGCTTTGTTTTTCTTTTTACAATTTACTCCAATTCGTAATACCCATCATTGCCATTGGAAGAAGAACTTCCACCCGATGAAGAGCCACCACTTGAAGAACCAGAGCCTGATGAGGAACCATCGCTTGGTGTGCTACTTCCCGAATCCACAGCAGAACTGCCCGAAGTTGTAGGCGCAGAAGCCTTTTGCCCAAGCACCTCACGCTTGTAGTGGGTAATCTCCGTGTTCACGTAGTCAATAAACGAGGCATAATCCTTTTCGCCATAGACGAGGGAAAGGGCGTTCACCATCTTCACCAAAGCACGATAAGCGTTATCCGTAGCATTGCGAGCGTTCTTCAATGCACCCACTTCCAAGCCCATTCTTTCATTCGTGCGCTGTAGGGTGAGGGTACGAACACGCTCGTTGGTTTCCTTCATGTTGGTGACGAATGCCGTTAGCGACAACTTGGCTATCTGGTCGGCATACTTGGTTTCAAGGTCGGAGATAAAGTTCACCAAGAGACCTGTCTCCTTGTCGAGCTGGTCGGAGGTGTTAATCTTGTAATCCTTGATGTGCTGGGCGAGAACCTTTGCAGCCTGTGCCATGTCGGCGATAGGCATCGGGAGAAATCCTTCAACCGCTTTCTTGTAGCCAGAATAGAGTGCGTCACGGTCGCTGTCAGCCTTGGCGATGTCATCGGTCAGAAGACTCTTCTGTGAAACCTTCAAAACCTCGTCCTCTGCTGAGACGGCAGCCTTGAAATTACTTACTTGGTCAGCAGCCTTGCCCTTTACGGCACTGTCTGACTCAACACGTGCAAGAATGTTGCTTACGAACGTGAAATGCGCACCATTATTCATGCGTGGCAAACTGATGTCATTAATTTCCTTCATAATTGTTGAAATTAGGTTAGACATTTGAGATTGTGCGTTGTCGGTTTCCCGATTGCGAATGCGAATATACGAAAAATATCGCTAAAATGGGAACAAATGAATAAAAATCGGATGAAATTCCGAAATAAAGTCTGATATTTAACGGTTGTTATACTATGTGCGACACGTTTATGTATAGTGGGGATTGCAAATGTTGTAAGAAACGGCGTTTCTTGCCCTTGTCGGTTTTGAGTGGTGAAAGAAACGTGCGTCAAAACCTCCGCTGGCATTTGGAAGCCTCAGGAAACGTGCATCAAGACTTCCGATGAACAAAATAATGACAAGAAACGTGCGTCGAAACCTCCAACCGAGGTTAAATGTAGCGAGAAACGCTAAACATAAGTCCCGACACCCTTCAAAAGTAGAAATAAACGCTAAACAATTCGTTCTCCGAGAGAAAAAGTGAGCCTTGACGCACGTTTTTTGTCATTTTGAATGCGATTGGACGAATTGTTTAGCGTTTCTTTCTGCTTTTTGATTCAAATGAAGGTTTTGTTTGGCGTTTCTTGCTGCTTTGGCAAAAAATCAACCTATATTCTCAAAAAATCATTTGAAAGTTTGGTGGAACGAAATAAAAAACTTACCTTTGCAGCACTTTTATCCCCCTTGGATGGAAAAAGCCAAGGCTTGTCACTCTCTTTCGGGAGGGTGGCTTATAAAATTAAAAAGATAATAAGCCTCTCAGGCGAGTCGAAAGACAGCATACTTGAGGGGCGTTATTTATTTTAGGCAGTGGCAAACTGATGCTCGGTTTACCACTGCCTAAAATTTTATCAGGGCTAATTTTGTCACTAAAACAGCAAATATTTGTGACAAGCATTAGGGCGTTTTGCCACAAATATATCACAAATTTGTGGCAAAATCTTTTATTGCATTGCGTCAAAATCCTACTATTTTAAAATAGCCTCACAGTTACCCCATAGTTAGCCCACAGTTCACTTCTCTTTATGCCTTGCCCCTACAAGTACCAACAAGCTGGCAGCAAACGTTTCGTTGTTTAGTAGTCAACGGAAAAGATCTATATTCCATATCATATCGCTTTTCTTGCCAAAATTTCATCTATATTTTTATCAAGTTTCTTTAATGCGTATTTTATTGAAACTAAAGCACACCAATAAGTGCTAAAAGTCAACTCTTTATAATCATATTCCGAGTATAGTCTTCCAGGAGCATAGCATCTCGTTTTACCACTTTTAGAATCAACACCAATTTTTGGAGGATAATATCTCCAACTACCACCATAGTCTGGAAAAACCAAAGAAAAGCAAATATCACTGTAATAAACAAATCTTGCCTTTCCATATTTTGAAGTTTCATTGTTCCAGTTCTCATTTTTTATTAATCCTTGTGGTTTTACAAGGTAAAATACATGGTTAGTATATATGTACCTATAAGAATCAAAGTCTCCTTTAAACGGTTCTTGCCTGTCAAGCAATCCCTTCAATATGCGAGAGCAATTTCTAAGGGGTTCCAACGCATCAGCATATTCTTTTGTTGTTAGATGATAAGCATCTTTTATATCTTTTAGATGAATGCTACCATAATTAGTAGTTACATGCCTGAGGCTATCATTATTGATGATATAAGAATCACCTAATATCATAGTTGGTTCTCCAATATGAAAGCATTTTCTAATTTTTGTACAAGCTACTGAACCGTTTGCTAATGTAAATAAGAAATGCTCACCTTCCAATATTGTAGGTTCATTATGATTGGGGAATTGTTTTATTAGCTCTTGAAATGATGTTACGTTAGGGATATTCATAGAGAATAAATGTTTTTGGATATAATTTTAATTATGCAACTTTATAAGTAAAGGCGTGGAAAAATTTTGACGGTATATTCAAGCGGTCTTTGTTGTTCCATGCTGACACTCCTTTCTT
>CAVKBM010000156.1:0-2763 GCA_963654355.1 Bacteroidaceae bacterium
GAGGGATACGCATGCTCGTTATGAGGGTGGTGTCGTCTTGGGTTTGCAAAGGGCTTTTTTTGAAGATTGGTTCTTCGTTACGCAGTCTCTGGTTGATGATAGTGTATATTATCCTGCTCCATCGCAGGAGGGAACAATCAAGATTCAAACAGTTGTGAGCGGTCCCGATATGCAGTGGACATCTATTATGCAGATGTTCACTAAGTCGTTTTCTATGGCGACCAAGCGAATTTTCATAGAGACCCCCTATTTCTTACCTCCTGAATCTCTGTTAGAATCGTTGCAGACTGCTGCGTTGTCGGGTGTGGATGTTCGTGTGATTTTACCTCGTCGTTCGGATGCTCCACTCACGTTGCTGAGCTCGCATTCCTATTTGGATGCAATGTTTAAGGCTGGTATTAAGGTCTATTTCTACTATCCAGGTTTTATCCATAGCAAAATAACGATTGTGGATGATGAGGTTGGTTTCATTGGAAGTGCCAATATGGATTTTCGTAGCTTTGAGCAGAATTTTGAATTAAATACGGTTATATACGACAAGGAGGTCGTGGCACAATTGGTTTCTGTTTACGAACAAGATTTGAGTGACAGTCTGAAAGTGGAGGAGTCAAGTTGGAAATCTCGTTCAAAGAAAATGAAAGTAAAAGAGTCGTTGGCTCGATTGTGTAGTCCTTTGTTGTGAAAAATATTTGTTATTAAAATGAATGAATTTTTAGAGTTGGAAGAGAAAATTGTGAAAGTGTTGAAAACTGTATACGATCCAGAAATACCAGTGGATATATATGAGTTGGGACTTGTCTACAATATTGATATAAAGGATGGTGACGTTACGATAGACATGACTTTGACGGCGCCTAATTGTCCTGCTGGCGATTTCTTGTTGGAGGATGTGAAAATGAAGGTGGAAGGTATTGAAGGTGTGAAATCGTGCAAAGTGAATTTGGTCTTCGAACCAGAATGGACGAAAGACCGAATGTCTGAAGAGGCTATGTTGGAGTTGGGTTTAATGTAGAGTTCGGAGGAAGAAACGTGGATGTGCAGAAGGTACAGGAGCGAAATAAGGTTTACTTCGCTTCGGATGCTCATTTAGGATTAGATCTTTATGGAGACCCTTTAGAGAGGGAGAAAAAATTGGTAAGATGGTTGGACAGTATTAAGATGACTGCATGCGAGTTGTATCTTGTAGGTGATATGTTTGACTATTGGTTTGAGTATAAGAATGTTGTTCCAAAGGGTTTTGTTCGCTTCCTCGGTAAACTTGCAGAAATGTCGGACTGTGGCGTTAAAATCTATATGTTTGCAGGAAATCATGATATATGGATGTTTGACTATTTCCAAAAAGAGATAGGAGCGACGGTGATAGATGGCAGTTATGAGACGGTAATAGACGGAAAGAAATTTTATATAGCTCATGGCGATGGTTTGGGTGATCCAAGTCTGACGTTTCGCTTTATGCGTACTCTTTTTAGAAACAAATTTTGTCAAAGCTTGTACAAAATGTTGCATCCTAGGCTGACGGTTCCTTTCGGCTATGCGTGGTCGCATAATAGCCGAAAGAAGAAAATGGGTACTCCTGGTGAGAAATATTTAGGTGAAGAGAATGAATATTTGGTACAGTTTGCCAAGTCATATGCAAAGCATACTCCGACAGATTATTTTATTTTTGGTCATCGCCATATTGATTTAGATTTGATGATTTCAACAGGTAGTAGGGTAGTTGTTTTAGGAGATTGGCTGACTCATTTCAGCTATGGCGTATGGGATGGCGAAAATTTCTCTTTGGAACTCTTCGAATCTGAATATAGTGAAGTTGAACCAGACATAGATGAGTTTGCGTGAAATATTAAAAATTGTTGAAAAACTATAATGTGAAATTTTGTAAAAAATAAATACTTTTCTTAGGTTTGCGTTATGAGACGGAGAAGGGGCTGACCCCTTTTGAATCAAGTAAAGATTAAATATTACGGAAGCAGTTTTTAAAGAAAGAGTGTTTTTTAGACGAAAATAACAATTAAATCAGATTGATATGAGAAAAGAAAGTTTATTCATTGCTTCTTTGCTTTTTGCTGGTTTGATGGGCAGTTGCTCAAGCAAACAGGATTGCGGAAGTGCGTCAACTGGATCAGCTCCTGAGTTGAGAAGAATGAAATGTGAGTATGTTCCAGATGGTGGCGAGGCAGTTATCTATGGTAGAAATTTGGCGAATGTACAAATCTCATTCCCTGGTAATTTGATTGCGGACGTTGTTGAGCAAAATGATACAATGGTTCGTGTGATTGTCCCTGAAGGAACGACAGACGGACGCCTGAAGGCCATCAGTGCCAATGGTGAATCTTTGTCAAAGTTTTTCTTCCGCGACGATCGTAACACAATCATTAACTTTGACAGAAAACTTCCTACATGGGGTGGTTATAGCCCAATGAACGATGATGGTTCTTTAATCGAAGGTACGTTGGAGTTTGGCGATTCTATCACCCCATTCCCTAACGGAGCTAAGTTGATCGAGCCTTGCAGCAATAACTTTGGATTCCTTTACGGAACGTACGAGCATCCTTGGAATATGAATCAAAGCATGTACTTGCAGTATGTTGCTAACCCTCAAGAGGGTGGACGTGGTAACATTTCTGTCGCAGGTAAAGTGTTTGAAAAATATGAGTTGGAAGAGTTGGCTCTTAAATTTGAAGTTTATGTTCCTGAAGAGATTCCTTATCAGGGTGTGAGAACTGAGATTTTCTTTGGTCCTATCAATGCGCCAGACAAACA
>CAVKBM010000157.1:0-2705 GCA_963654355.1 Bacteroidaceae bacterium
GTCTATATTCTGAACATTAATTCCGATATACTCGGTTTTAGTCCTACGACTTCTCACGAAGACCTTATTCGGTATGTGACGAGTGTCCAAATCATAGAACATTTAGGAGATGTCGCTTCTACCCTATTTTTTCTGATGGGTGCAATGACCATCGTTGAGTTAATTGATGTCCATGGAGGTTTCTCAATCATCACCGATCGCATCTCCACAAGAAACAAGAAAGAATTACTTTGGATGATTTCATTCATCACATTCTTCATGTCCGCCATTTTGGACAACCTCACGACAACCATCGTTATGGTTATGCTTCTCAGAAAATTGGTAAGCGACAAGAATGAACGCTGGATTTTTGCTTGTTTAGTCATCTTGGCAGCCAACGCTGGTGGTGCGTTCTCTCCTATCGGTGACGTTACCACCATTATGCTTTGGGTAAGAGGTAATGTTACTACCGCCGGACTCATTCCAAATTTATTTGTTCCGTCTTTATTGTCCATGGTAGTGCCCACTCTCATTGCAAGTCGTTTTTTAAGAGGAGAGTTGGCTCCCATCCATGTTTCCTCTGAAAAAAACTCAAATACGACAACCAATTATATCACGCCCAAAGAACAAAGAACCATCTTCTATATGGGTATCGGAGCATTGATATTTGTTCCTATCTTTAAATCAATCACGCATTTACCTCCATTCATTGGGGTTTTATTCGGGTTAAGTATCCTTTGGGTGTATACCGAACTAATGTACCACCGGAAGAAACAGATTCCAGAATCATCGAAGGCAAGGATCTCTAACGTGTTAGGAAGAATAGATTTGACCACTATCTTGTTTTTCTTAGGCATATTAATGGCAGTAGCGGCACTGCAATGCGCAGGAATTCTCAACGATCTTTCAATCTTCTTAGAGGAACATATCGGCAACGTATTTGTCATTGATATTGTAATAGGTATACTCTCATCTATTGTTGACAATGTGCCGTTAGTGGCAGGTTCAATGGGAATGTATCAATTAGCTTCAGCAGCACAAGTAGCAGCAGACCCATCATTGGCTGTTTTTGCGCAAGACGGCATTTTCTGGTTGTTCCTTGCTTACTGCGCTGGTGTAGGCGGTTCAATTCTGATCATCGGTTCCGCTGCAGGTGTCGTGGTCATGGGCTTAGAAAAAGTGCCATTCGGATGGTATCTGAAACGTATCTCAGGATTAGCTTTGGTTGGCTATCTCGCAGGAGCGCTGTTTTTTGTCTTTCAAGAACTTTATCTGCGCCCTTTGTTATAAAGTTCACTATAGATTTAATGAATAATAACAGGAGTCGTACATTGTATGTATGACTCCTGTTTTCTCAGTGTTTATGAGATCTATTGCAACACTTTTATTAACTATTTATCAACTATTTGTTAACCACCTTTTGTCCATTTGTTAAGAAAAGCACATTAACATTTTTTGTGAAATCTTCTTATTTTCTTAGTTTTGCAACCGATTTACGAGGGATTTTTATGTTGTGCAACAACATCCATAAATTTATAGAATAATAAGAGTTGACTGCAAAAATGAAAAACTTTATTAAAATTTTATTCTCTGTCTCGTTTCTTTTGTGCGTGTATACAGTCCATGCACAAGTGAACACGTTCAAAGCCTATAAGGAGACAAATGGAATAATTACAAAAAACTCCAATGGCTTGTATGTATGGGGATCGTGGGCGCCAAGTCAGACAACTATCACATTAGACTTAGACAAACAGACCATCACAACGTCGGATGCCTCTAACAAGGAAACTGCAAAATTTGAGATTTTTGAGAAACCACAGCAGTGGACAATGAAAAAAGATTATAAATTCGTGAAGTATGAATGTATGAACTCGCTCACACTGCAGAAATACTATGTAATGTTGAGCAGGTATGACTCTGGAGCACTAAAAATCACGATTATGTCGCCTAACGATGCCACGCGCTATTTCGTGCGACTTGACAACGGAAACGAACAAGAGAACCTAACGTACGACGATGAAGAATAAACATCTACTTCTTCTATTGCTTTTGTTCTTGTTTTCGACGTTCTTGCACGCCGAAAAAGTACTAAAATTGCCATACGGAGATATGGATAGTTGGTACAGACGCGATATAAAAGAAAGTCGTCTCATCGGTGGAGAAGTCCGCACACTTTATGATATAGGGAAAGAAGGTCATAGCACAGAGGCAGCAGCATGGAAGCAAGGAGATTCTCCGTGGAAAACCTCAAGCATCTATGCAAACGTGATGGGCGTTGTGAAGGGCAGCAACACGGTTTTCCCAGAAAAAAGAGGTAATGGCTACTGCGCTCGATTAGAAACAGTCTTAGAAGAAGTATACGTGTTCGGACTGATTCACGTTACAGCCTTGGCAACAGGCAGTATTCTCACAGGAGAGTTGATAGAACCTATCCGAAACGTCAACTCGCCTATGTCGAAGTTGGTGCAAGGTATTCCATTCACTCACCGTATCAAAGCCGTTAAATTTGACTATAAAGCGAAAACAGGAGGAAAAAGGATAAAAGCCTCGGCATTGAGCAAGAATGATGTTGAAGGTCCCAATGCGGCCGAAGTAAGCGTTTTCCTACAAAAAAGATGGGAGGATGCAGAAGGGAACATCAAATGTAAACGTATCGCCACTGCATACATACGCATCACAAAATCAACGGATTGGGTGAACGGCTATCGTCTCAACCTCCACTATGG
>CAVKBM010000158.1:0-2699 GCA_963654355.1 Bacteroidaceae bacterium
TCAGCAGTTGCTGCATCATGCCCTGTCTGAGGGCGACGTACTTTGCTCTTTTGGCCTCAAGGGCAACGAGTTCGTCGTCCATGGCAGTGAGGACGGAGGCGATGCGGCGCTGTTCGGGGAGGGGAGGGAGAGGAATATTTAATTCATTGATTATTTTCTGACTTATATTTGGCTGTCCTGCACCACAACCTTGTTCCACGATAGCCGCTCTATTAAAAAACAAATAATAGTAAAGGTACTTCATTACAACATCATTACAACAAATAGCACAACAAGCCTGATTGGTTTCTGCTTCATTTTGAATGATACCCAACCTCCCAATCGTTGCACCATACATAGCCATCAATAGCGTTTCCAGATGGAAAAATTTTTGCAGAAGAAAATTTTATAGCCTCCGAACTTATATGCTCTTTTGAATCATAAAGCATATTATCTCGTAATTCACCAGTTGTAAACCACTTAATATTTCCACTATAAAATGACAAGTTTTGTCTTGACGGTGTTCCACCAGAAAATGTTTTGGCTATTTCTTCCAATTTTTTCACCATCCAGTCCGCAAGCACACAACCGATTTCCGTATCAATAAAATTACTATGTTGATAGGCAGTAAATCGCAATCCAAATCATTGTAATCGTAATTTTTCTTCACCACACCTTTGCCCGTCATTGGGAAAGAGAGTTCGGCTGTCCACCCCTTGTTAGAGATCAGATAGCAGTCGTCTTGCAGCGTCTCAGTCCAATAGTTCATCAGTTGGTCGTAGGCATCATAGCCATCCACTAAACAAGGAGAGTCGTTAATGGCAGAAAGCAACGGTTCGTTGATCTCGACGATAAGACGCTTCGGGTGCAAGCCCACGCCTTGACTCTTGAGCAACGTGGCGTTTTCTTTCACCTACCCCTCGATAGCGTTGCTAAACTCCTGATATTGCTGTTTGAAAGAAGATTCGTTGTCGATGGCACTACGCAGATTCTCTGCCGATGGTTTGAGTTGGAAATTCTTCATTAGAAACTCGTAGGCGTCACCAATCAGATCGTCATCGGCTTCGCGGTTGCTACCGAAGTCAAGACCCAAGTTTTGGAATACGCCAATCAATCCGCTGACTGTTTCAACAAGATCTTTTCTCACACCCAACCTATCGTTAGCACAGAAATCCGCATTACGGAGTTCTTTATTGCTATATTATTTATATATTTTACCAAACGATGTTCGCCTGCATTCAAATATACGAAGAAAAAACGAGAAGACCAGACAAAAAGAAGTCTACCAAAACTGACGGACTTCAACAGGCAGGAATCTATACATAAAAAAATCCCGAAGGAAGACTCCTCCGGGACATTTTTGCTTCTTATGCAAAAGATTAGATGTTCTCTGCGAAGTATTTGATAGTTCTTACCATTTGAGAAGTGTAAGAGTTCTCATTGTCATACCATGAAACAACTTGTACTTGGTAAGTATCGTCGTCGATCTTAGAAACCATAGTTTGAGTAGCGTCGAACAAAGAACCGAATTTCATTCCGATAACATCAGAAGAAACGATTTCGTCTTCGTTGTAACCGAAAGACTCAGTAGCAGCAGCCTTCATAGCAGCGTTGATACCTTCCTTAGTTACGTCCTTACCCTTAACAACAGCAACCAAGATAGTAGTTGAACCAGTTGGAGTTGGAACACGTTGAGCAGATCCGATCAACTTACCGTTCAATTCAGGGATAACCAAACCGATAGCCTTAGCAGCACCAGTTGAGTTAGGAACGATATTCTGAGCACCTGCACGAGAACGACGGAGGTCGCCCTTACGTTGAGGACCGTCGAGAATCATTTGGTCGCCAGTGTAAGCGTGGATAGTAGACATGATACCTGATTGGATAGCAGCGTACTTGTTCAAAGCGTCAGCCATTGGAGCCAAGCAGTTAGTAGTACAAGAAGCAGCAGAGATTACGTTGTCGCCCTTCTTCAAAGTCTTGTGGTTTACGTTGTAAACGATAGTAGGAAGGTCGTTTCCTGCAGGAGCAGAGATAACAACTTTCTTAGCACCAGCTTGGATGTGAGCCTCAGCCTTAGCCTTAGAAGTGTAGAATCCAGTACACTCGAGAACTACATCAACACCAAGTTGACCCCAAGGGAGTTCAGCAGCGTTTGGTTTTGCGTAGATAGTGATTTCTTTTCCGTCAACTGTGATTGAACCAGGAACAGTAACAGTCTTACCATCCTCAGCCATAACAGCGTCTTTGTAAGAAACAGAGTGCTTTCCTTCACCGAACTTGCCAGCGAAACCACCTTGAGCAGTATCGTATTTCAAGAGGTGAGCCAACATCTTAGGGCTTGTCAAGTCGTTGATAGCAACTACTTCGTAACCATCTGCCTCAAACATCTGACGGAATGCAAGACGTCCAATACGTCCGAAACCATTAATAGCAACTTTAACCATTTTTTTATATATTTATGTTAAACAAATCTTCTTCTAAATGACAAATCCTCATTAGAAACAGCCACAACCCGATTTACAAGAAACCACTATGACTGCCATCGTAACGAGGGCTATCACCACTTTAATATATTTCACTATATCAAGCATTCTGTTGCAATTCTAAAACTTCAGTATGTAAGTTTCCATACCCCGGACACAACTGTTGCTTGCACGCACTCATAGCAAGTAACATTAATGCAGCTGCAATAATAATCTTAATAGCCTTCATCACTT
>CAVKBM010000159.1:0-2687 GCA_963654355.1 Bacteroidaceae bacterium
CCGATAGAGGAAGGGAAAAGAGTGCAGCGAGTGGCATTATGTGGTGGGTCTGCCTTTGAGTTTTATGCTGACGCAATAGTAGAAAAAGCGGATATCTATTTGACAGCGGATGTGAGGTATCATCAGTTTTTTGAACCAGACGGGATGATAATTTTAGCAGATGTAGGTCATTATGAGTCGGAACAGTATGTAAAAGATATATTTTATGAGATAGTAAATGGCTTAGTTTCAAAAAATAATGCTAAATTTGCGTTGCATTTTTCGGGCAGTGAGAATAATCCCGTGAAGTACTTATAAGAAATACATATAAGAAAACGATATGTCAGAGAAAGAATCAAAGGAAATTTCGGTAGAGGAGAAATTGAAATCGCTCTTCGACTTGCAATTGGTAAACTCAGAAATTGACAAAATCAAGACTTTGAGGGGAGAGCTTCCGTTGGAGGTGCAAGACTTGGAGGATGAAATTGTCGGTTTGAACACAAGAGTAGAGAATCTCAAAGAAGAGATTAAAGAGGTAGAGTCTGAGATTTCTGGAAGAAAGAGAGACATTGATAATGCCAACGATTTGATTGGTAAATATCAAGAACAACAGAACGATGTGAAGAACAATCGTGAATATGAGAATCTATCAAAGGAGATTGAGTTTCACAAGTTGGACATTGAGCTTCACGAGAAAAAGATTCGCGAGGCGAAGAAATATATTGAGACTAAGAAAGAGGAGCTTTCGAAGACAGAATCATACATTGAGGATCGCCAAGAGGATTTGCGTTTGAAAAAACAAGAGTTGGAGGAGATTGTCGGTGAGACAAAGCAGGAAGAAGAGCGTTTGCGCGAGAAAGCGAAGCAGATAGAGGAGAATATAGAAGAGCGTTTGTTGTCTGCGTTCAAACGTATTCGTAAGAATGCGCGCAACGGTTTGGCTGTAGTGTCAGTAGAGAGAGACGCTTGTGGAGGATGTTTCAATAGGATTCCGCCACAGAGACAGTTAGATATTCGTTTGCGCAAGAAGGTCATCGTTTGTGAGTATTGTGGTCGTATCTTGATTGACCCAGAGATGGCAACAGACGAAATAGGAAAAGAATAAAAGAAAAATTATAGATGTAGTTAGAGCCAGCGACGAGTTTAACTTGTTGCTGGTTTTTTTATGCAGGATTCTACGGTTGTATGGAAAATTGAATAGGCAAAACAAAAGAAGACACCTATAGAGAGATTTCTTTCAGACGGGTAAGTTGACGGTCAAGAAAATAGTCGGAATATTGAGAATAGTCTCTTGATTCGTAGAATGAGATAAGTCCGCGACGGTAGTGGAGGATATCGGCATCTTTGGCAGAATAGACGGGGATGAGGTTTGCGTTCATTAGTACAATACTTTCTAACATGCGAGAAATACGTTTGTTTCCGTCTATGAAAGGTTGAATGCGAGCGATGTTGCAATGAACGAAGACAGCCTTTTCCAATGGATTCTGAAATTTTTCTTGGTCGAATAGGATAGCACCGAGTTGAAGCATGATTTCATCTCTGCTTTTCGGTGGAATATAGTTTGTTCCACTGATACGAACGGGACGGTTGCGGAGTTGTCCACTTTCTTCGGTGGAGACTAAACCATCGCTAATCATGGAGTGTATCCGAAAAAGAGTGCGTTCGTCTATCAACTCTTGATTCTTCCCTTTGTGGATAAATTCCAGTTCGCTGACGAAGGTGTTATGGAGGTTTTTCAGCATTTTGGCGTCTTCGTAGCGTTTTTCTGATGTGATTCCGTCTTTCAGAAGCGTTTCTGTCTCTATGTAGGTGTAAGTGTTACCCTCAATTTTTCCAGAGTAGTAACACCAAACCACAGCCAAATCGCGTAGCTCCGAAGAAGAGAGACTTGACAGAAGAGAGAGTGGATTAGCGAGGATTTCATCAGCTTTACGCAGTTGCTCATCATTGAATATGTGAATATTTGCTTCGTTCATAGTGGTAAAATTAGCAATATTTTGCGAACTTTATAGTCAAAAAAATTGAAGAAATCTTTTAAAAGATGATAGATACACATTCCCATTTGTATGAAGATGAATTTAAGGGTGACCGTGCGGAGGCAGTAGAGAGACTGTTGACAGCGGGCGTTCATAAAGTATTGTTGCCGAACATTGATGTGGAGAGTTGGCCGAAGATGGTGGCGTTGGAGGATAGCAATCCGCAGTTGTTTTCATCGATGATTGGACTGCATCCAACCAGTGTGACGGAGCATCATAAAGAAGATTTGGCCACGTTGAAGGCTACGATAGGGCAACGCAAATATATTGCTGTTGGTGAGATAGGTTTGGATTATTATTGGGATCGAACGTTTTACACGGAGCAACAGGATGCCTTTCGAGAGCAAGTCGGTTGGGCGGTTGATTTAGAATTGCCTGTGGCGTTGCATGTGCGGAAGGCGATGGACGAGACGATAGCGGTGCTGAAGCAGTTTGACAAAAGCAAATTGCGAGGAGTTTTTCATAGTTTCTCGGGGACGATTGAAATGTCAAGAGAGATTGCTCGTTTGGGAGATTTCTATTACGGCATCAATGGCGTTGTAACGTTCAAGAATGCGGGGATAGCCGAGGTGGTAAAAGACCTTCCGTTGGACAGACTGCTGTTGGAGACCGACTGCCCCTACCTGACGCCAGTGCCGTTCAGAGGCAAACGCAACGAGAGCAGTTATGTTG
>CAVKBM010000160.1:0-2628 GCA_963654355.1 Bacteroidaceae bacterium
CTACGGAAAGATATGAGCATTGGATTTGGAGGCGGTTTGACCAACTCGTACGGTGTACCTATTGTGTTACCAATGTGCATTTTCAGTTGGAAAACATATGGACGATTTGAAATAACCGTGGATGTCGCCAATTCTCCAAAAGTGAAGGTATCCACACACCTGCGCAAAAATATCAAATTGGAGTTAACCGCAATAGAGATGGACGGAATATCGGCGGTAATGTGCGTGGATGGCAAACAAAAAATTTATTCTATCACAATGTCAAGGTCGAACATAGACGCTTCATTTCAATTATTCAATAAGACAAGCGTATGCGTCGGCATCGGAGGTGCTTGGGACCGTTCAAGCAAAACAACGAACAGAAACCTTAAAAGTCTTTTTAACAGTATATTTCATAGTGGCAAACAATACCATTTCAGTTCCGCCTTGCGATGTTCAGTGACATTACGATACGGTTTTTAGGAAAGATTTCAAAAAACAAATAACTTTACATAAAAAATGTCATTCACAAGATACTTAATAGTAGAAGATGAGCTATTAGCACAAATAGAGATACAACGTATGGTGAAAGAATTGCGTCCCGACTATAAAGTCGTTGGATGTGCAGACAGCGTGGAACGTGCTTGCGAATACCTTCGGTGTGAATATGTCGATTTAATGATAGTAGACATTCGATTATCTGATGGGTTGAGTTTCGAAATTTTCGAACAATATCCGGTGGAGATTCCCATCATTTTTACGACCGCATACGATGAATATGCATTAGATGCATTTCGTGTGAACAGCATCGATTATCTGCTAAAACCTATCGGAGAACGAGAATTATCCAACGCCTTGGATAAGTACGAGCGACGTTGTTGCCTACATTCTACATCTCCAAATTATAAGCAATTGGAAACCTATTATCTATCAGGAAACAAGAAGACTCGTTTTCTCGTGCAAGTGGGCGACACTTTTCGCCATATAGAAATCTCCGATGTGGCATTTTTCTATAGCGAAGAAAAATACACCTATCTGCACAAATTAGATGGAACTCGCTACATCGTAGACTATGCTCTCGACCAATTAGAAAAAATGTTGGATGAAGTGCAATTTTTCCGCGTTTCAAGAGGCTGTATCGCCAATATACACAGTATCAACAAGATTTCAAAACACTTTGCAGGACGATTATCCGTACAATTTCAACCAGAATGTCCACATAAAATCATTGTAAGTCGAAGTCGAGCAACCGATTTTCTGAAATGGTTGGATGACGTATAATAAAAATGCATGAAAAAAAGAAGAATTATCCTACTCGTTTTTATGTTAATGCTGCTTCTTTCAATAAGCATCAGCACATTTGCTTTTTTATCGCAGAACTCAAGTATGTCATTGCAATTACTTATAAGGAATATGCTGTATAACATGCCAATATTCTTACTTATGGGACTTGTAGATTATGCCATTTTTCAACGATTAGAACGAGAGAAAAAGGATGGAAGTATCCCCTACATAAAGAGCAATTTTATCGCAATGGTAGGCACCCCATTGTTATTCACTTTTTTGTTTATACCCCTATCGTATTTGCTGTCCTTCCCCTTAAGTCTTACACACAACATACTGCCTGCCACACTGTGTAACGGCATCATTGTACTCTTCATAGATATTTTTTTATACAATGAACAATTAGAAGAGAACAAACGAAAGATGCTCGTCATGGAACGTGACAAACTGCGCTATCAATTAAACGCATTGAAAAGCCAAATTGACCCTCATTTCCTGTTCAATAGTTTGAACGTACTTTCCTCGCTTGCTTATCACGACGCAAATAAAACCAATCTTTTTGCAAAAAAAAATTGCTAGTGTTTATCGTTATTTATTAACGACTCGCGATCGTCAGACGGTTGACATTGAAGAAGAATTACAATTTGTCGAAGCCTACTTCTATTTGGAACACATCCGTTTCGGAGAGGCGTTGCAAGTGTCGGTTTCAGACGACGGCACGCACAACCACAAAGCGATTATTCCTGCGAGTCTACAAATCCTTGTTGAAAACGCAGTGAAGCACAATATCAGCACACAAAAATCCCCTCTATCAATCCATATCAACATAGATGAAAATGGGGTGAAAGTATCAAACAATCTGCAACTCAGAAGTTACGTTACGCAAAACGGAGTGGGATTAGAAAACTTACGATAGCAGTTTCGTCTTCATAACAAGGAAATTGAAATAACAAAAACCGACACTGAATTTATCGTAAAATTACCGTTTATTGGCTATAATTCAATCTCAACAGCCTTCCACGCTTATTTGTGTTGGAGCGGAACTTTTCCATTCGGTCTTCCGCAGTGTTCGCTCTGTTGTAAAAGTGCCAACAGTGTCGTTTCAAAGTCTTGATGACATTACACGACTTGCTTGTGCTTGTTTTCTTTTTGTTTGCGGATAGGATTGATGATGCTCTAAAGGAAGGGATCTTGCGACAATCCAGGGGAGACCCTGATGGGTCTCCTTTTTCTTTAGCCACCTAATTACTTCACACCATCCTTGATGTTGACTGCCACTTGCATTACTTTCTACGTCATGCCCGCAACATTGCCCACGTCCGGACAAAAAAAAGCGGAGCCCCGGACAGAATCCGAGGCTCCACT
>CAVKBM010000161.1:0-2623 GCA_963654355.1 Bacteroidaceae bacterium
GGAGATAAATGCTGCAGAATCATTGATGGTTCCCTCTATTAGATTTCCGTTTTTAAGGATTAAGTCAAGTTGACGCAATTCATCAATTGACAATTGGTCACAACGATCCATGCCACCACCATAATTGATTGTGACATTAATAGACGGAGTAGTGTCAAGTTCAACATAACACTCTGATAAACCTTTTCTAACCTGTTCCAGGTCTGTTTCGGTCAAAGCATTCCACTTAGACTCATCAACAAGAATGTAGCCAGACTCAAGATCATACGAATCAAGCCCTAATTTACCTTCCAAGAGAGAATTTAACTGCTGCTCATTTCGGCTTTCATCTACTGTTACGTAGAGTTTGTCATTATCCACATCGATACTGTCTGGTATAATCGTAATCGGTGAACAACGCTGCTTAATGAGTTTCTCTTGAATGTCAATGAAACGCTGCCAAATATTTCTAATTGAATTCTGTGCAATGTTAGAAACCATTGGCTTTATCTGTTTCTTAAATTGTTCTCTTTCTTGGCGACAAGAGTTTCGCTGATTTCTTTCCTGTATTCTTTTCCCCTTTGACTTCTTCTTAGGACGTGTAGATTGATCAAGAGCAGTGAGGTCAACTACTCCTAAGACAGAAGGCTTGACAACACTATTGCTGTGTTTTAATTTAAACACTTCAGGTGCTGACTCGGTTTCTATAGTTTTCTGAGGTTCAACATAAGATGTTACTGGTATATATCCAGAAGGCTGAGAGAGTCGTTCTTTGATGATTTTACCTCCTTCAAAAGCATTTTGGCACTTATTTTCAAAGTCTGACTTTGTCCAATATGCGATTCTATCAATATTCTGATTCTTAGGAATAAGGATGAATCTTGAAGGCAATATCATGATGGTATCTCCACGCATTCTATTCCAACCATGGGAGTTAATAATCTCACGGTTAGTCACAGGATCTGAAGTAAACGAGTCCTCTTTCCAGGGCAAAGCAAGCATACGTATCCCTGCACCAAAATGCTTAACAACCATTTCGTATTGGTTGTCTTCGATTTTGGAAAAAGGGCTCCATTCATCTGTATAACCATTTCGCTCCAAGAAGTCTATGACTGTCTGGAGTCCAATATTAAGTTCTTTACATATTTTGTTCAGCCGTATTGACATATACTATTTTTTGCTTAGATTTGAAACGTTCTTCTCAGTAAACATTAATAAATTGTTGTGGAAACATTACATTTGCAAAGATAATCATACCATTGATTTGTTCTTTTATTGAATGGACAAACACAAATGAGGAAATAAGAGGTTCTGTTATAATTCGCCTCTTCCCTTGCTTCTTAATCTCTTTGTATCGCATAGGAACATAACATTCAAGTCCTTTAGCTTCTACAAATGCTTTTGCTTTGATGATACGCCTATATGAAACTCGCAGAACGAACCATTGCTTATTTGCATCAAGTACATTCTCTACCGACACCCCACCTTTGTTCTTTGAGATGGAGGGTGTACAGGAGGTAAGTCTTGCACTTGGACACGATGAGCCTGTGTCGGTAGGCTGCCCATTATACAATGAAGCGTCAGCCGTTAAAGGCTGTTTGGTATTATCTTCCAATGTTATTGTTCAGAAGTTATATTAAACCAATAGACTTTTTCTTGTTAGAATTGTCAATTATTGACTACAAAAGTAAGAAATCTTATTCAAACGAAAGAATAAATCATTGGAAATCTTTACTTCTAGCATCACATTTCTGTAATTTGAGGCGATTTGTAGTAACCAACGCCACAAATCGCCTCTCATTGTCATTATCTGGATAAACCTTGTGACTTCTTTTTTGGTGGTGCTCCTAATCCCAACTTCTGTGTTCCGTCCCAATTAGTGAGTTGGTCAGCACAACCATTGGAGCCACCGAGTGAAACGTATGTATCTGCGCTGCACGACATGTGATCAATGAATGAAAGGAAGTTCTGAATGATGGGTTCGGTATAAACAACCTCATCGGTAGCAAAGAGTTTTGTCCAGTGTGCGACACATTCTCTCCGATAGTTGCCACAACCATTCCAATCCATGCTCGCAAGAAATCTTTCAACGGCAAATATTGCTCCTTGTGGAGAGCGAAGCGCAATGTTGGATTTTGTGGCAGTAGCCATAATGCCATAATAGATTGCTTTGGCTTCGTTCTCATCGAAATCTATTCTGCTTGATTGCGAAAAGGTTTTGAGCTGTTCATTACCTTCACTAATGAATCGGTCAAGTACACCTTGATATCTGTCTTGTCTTGCCTGTTCTTCACGTTTTGCCTCCGCTTCTTGTCCCTTGCGTTCTTCCACACGTTTAACAGCTTCAATTATTTCAGGCTGCTTTGTCAAGTCGTTCCATTGAAGAACGAGGATTTTGTATTTCTCCCATAAAGTATTATAATCAGTCTTGAGTCTTATAATGTCCTCGTTTTTTGAGACTAATTGGGTATTGAGACTTTCAATAACTGCATCCTTTTGAGCGGTTACTCGTCTGACTGCGTTCTCGTCAAGTTGCGATATGCGTAGCTTCACCTCCGTGTTTTCGGCCTTTAGTGTATCATTCTCATTCTGTAATGCCTTGTTCTCAATAATCAGTTTGTTGAGTTGCTGCATATAGTAAGTG
>CAVKBM010000162.1:0-2621 GCA_963654355.1 Bacteroidaceae bacterium
GTCTATGCCTCTTTATGTGCGTGGTGGACAAACAAAAAAATACATATTCAAGAATTTGGCTGAAAACACGTCTAACACGTTGCGCACGAATTTCTTGAAATTGGAATTTTCTAATAATCCGATTTGGTATGCTGTGCAAGCACTTCCCTCTATCGCTGATGTGGAGCATAAAAATGCGAATAGTCTATCTGCCGCCCACTTTGCGACTGTTTTAGCAAGCCATATTGCAAAGTCAAATCCGAAGATTTTCAATGTTATTAGTGCTTGGAAGACGCAAGGAGGCGATGCAAAAACGTTGTTGTCACAGTTGGAAAAAAATCCAGAGGTGAAGTCCGTCTTGCTTTCTGAAACCCCTTGGGTGATGGATGCGAAAAACGAAACGGAGATGAAGCAACGATTGTCAATGCTTTTTGACCTCAACGATTTAAACGAGAAATCAGAACAATGGCTGAATGAGTTGAAGCAATATCAAAGTGAAAATGGAGGCTATTGTTGGATAGAGGGAATGAATCCAAATATGCACACTACTCTGTTTGTCTTGGATAATTTTGGAAGGTTAAAACATGCAGGTTTGCTAAAAATGGACGAGTCGTTGAAAGAGAGCATTGAGAATGCGTTAAAGTATTTGGATATAAAGATGAAAGAACACTACGATTGGCAGATGCAATGGGATATAAACTATAAAAAGCGTGCTACCGTAGATATATATGACTTATATTATTTCCAAGTACGAAGTATGTTCTCCGAGATAAAGAATGCTGCGGACACCGATGAGTCCTACAATTTCTATTATGGTCTGATGAAGATGCAATGGCAAAATTTTTCTCTTTTAGGCAAGGCTTTAGCGGCGACTGCCCTATACAGAGGCGGTGATAAAGGAATCGCAAAAAAAATAGTAAATTCTCTTCGTGAGTATTCTACTTTGTCCGACGAGATGGGAATGTACTGGGTAAAGAACGTGAATGGTTATTTGTGGCAGGATGCCGCGATATCAACTCATACTCGCATTATGGAGGCTTTGGCTTTGGTGGACTATAACAGAGAGGAACAGGACAACCTTCGTTTGTGGTTGTTGAATCAAAAGCGGACACAGAACTGGGATAATGTAATTTCCAATGTTGATGCTTTAAATGTGCTACTCCTTTTGGGATCCGATTGGGTTCAAAAAGATAATGATGTTCTGGTTACTGTGGGTGGAGATGTGGTGAAAGCAGAAAATGCAGAAGTAGGAACGGGTTATTTCACGAAAGTTTATTCAGGAGAGTGTGTTTCGCCAAAATTAGCAGATGTGCAGTTGACGAGTTCCGAAAACGGAAATATCTCGTGGGGGGCGATGTATTGGCAGTTTGAGGAGAAATACGACAAAGTACAGAAGAATAAAAATGCGTTGCATGTTGAGCGACTGATAATGTTGCAACAAGAGAACAACGGAAGAAAGGTTCTCAAAAAAATTGATTCTAAAACGAATTTGAAGGTAGGTGATAAATTAGTTGTCCGCGTTACATTGAGGGCGGATCGAGATATGGACTATGTCGTTATGAAAGATCAAAGGGCAAGTTGTTTAGAGCCAACAACGCAAAAATCGGGCTATCGTTGTGAAGATGGTATTTGTTTCTATATGTCGCCTAAGGATGCTGCAATGTATTATTACTTTGAGCATCTTTCAAAAGGAACATTTGTATTTGAATATCCGTTATGGGTTACACATGTGGGAGATTTCACGTCTGGTCTTGCTACCGTGCAGTGTCTCTATGCGCCAGAGTTCTTGTCAAATTCAGCTTCAGAGCAAATACATATTACAAAATAGGAACACTTCCATATTATTTTCGTAACTTTGACAACCATTTGAAAATGAATTAAATTAGTTTTAAAGTGTTTTAAATAAATTAAGGTAAATGAAAAAAAAACGAAGAAGCAAGATTTTGATTTTTGCGGCGGTTTGTGGTGTCCTGTTTCTTGGATCTACGAGTTGCGTGGAAGATGAGTATGACTTTTCGGAGTTGTCGACGGACAGCTTGATGGTTACGACGTCAATTGAAGCCCCCCTTGCAAAGTGCATAGTTTCGGTGGACGATGTGTTTCAACATCGTGGTTCCAAAGGAACGGTGATTAAATATGATGAACTTATGGGGAAATTGGACTCCATCTATGATTTATCAAAATTCACGAAAGACGATGCCTCTATTCTTCCCGGGTATTTTGTGATGGAAGATGGAATCGTTGCAACTGACACGTTGAATGGTGTGAACATAAAGAATGTGTGTGGAAAGGACAATACGATTGATTCTATCTACACGGCGGAGTTGACTTTTGATGTAGTAAATGAAGTACCATTGGGAGGGTCAATCGAGTTTCGCTTTTTGAGGGAAGAAACATTGAATGTGATGGGAGTTGAAACGAGTCTATATGTGGAGGAAAAATCGCTAAGACGTTCGGTAGAGGTTAGCCACAGTACGGTTGGAACGGATAGAAAATTATTGTCGGTGGGCAAAAACACATATAAGGTAAGTTATGACGGAGATGATCTTGAAGCGTTGTCCCGTGTAGAAGACATAGAGATGATTTATAACCTCAAACCTGTTTATGCGGAGGATGAGTATTACTTGTCAAAAGACTATAGG
>CAVKBM010000163.1:0-2585 GCA_963654355.1 Bacteroidaceae bacterium
GAAGGCAGGAATTAATCCTGCTCATGTAGATTCTGAAGATCACATTGAGTCTAACATGGCGAAGGGATGGCTTACTGCAGATGACGCTGCTAAGGCTCGTCAGATTAAAGAGCAGGTTGCAGCTGAGAAATCTGCAAATCTCCCTGCTCAGATGATTGAGAACATTGTAAAACGTCGTATTGATAAGTTCTTCAAAGAGTCTACTCTTTTGGAACAACCATTTGTTAAAGACCAGAAAATATCTGTTTCTCAGTACTTGGACGGCGTAGCAAAAGGTTTGACCGCAACTGCTTTCAAACGTGTTACTTTGAATCAAGAGTAATCTTTTTTCAGATAAATTTAAAGGAGGAGCCTTTGGTTCCTCCTTTTTTGTTCTTTATTTTATATTTTTGTCTCCACTGATTATTTATTAAAGCACTTGAATATGAAAAACATAAAATTTAGGAATTGTGTTATGTTGCTTCTCACGATTATCTTTTTTTGTAGTTGTGATTGGAGCGAAGATGACTTTGAAGATTGCTTAGTAGGAAATCCGTGGCAGTTGGAGAAAATTGTAACCTATGATGGTATGAGTCGTCGTGATAGGTCTCATGTGACGACAGTAAGATACGATGACTCGTCTATGAAGTTCTATTATGATGGTGATGTTTCGATAAGGACGACAACGGTAGGTCGTTTTGGACGAGTCTATGAAGATTGGTTTACGGGTCGTTGGCATAGTAATTACAATGAACTTTGTATATCCACTGTGGATGGAGACTATTATTACACCATTTATTCTTATTCTCATTGGAATATGATTCTACAGTATGAAGCCGAGGATGAGTATGGTTTGTATCTTGTAGAAGAGTATTATTCGCGATAGATTATATTTGTTTTTATATATGGCAAACGAATTAGCTTTAAAGTATGGGTGTAATCCCAACCAAAAACCATCTCGTATTTTTATGCAGGATGGTAGCGAGCTTCCCATTCAAGTGTTGAATGGTCGTCCTGGTTATATCAATTTCTTGGATGCTTTCAATAGTTGGCAGTTGGTTCGCGAACTTAAGGAGGCGACAGGTCTTCCTGCCGCAACGTCTTTTAAACATGTCAGTCCTGCAGGTGCCGCTGTTGCGGTAGAAATGTCTGACACGTTGAAGAAGATTTATTTTGTGGACGATGTGAAACTTTCTCCGTTGGCTACTGCGTACGCTCGTGCAAGAGGTGCAGATCGTATGTCTTCGTATGGTGATTTCATAGCGCTTTCTGAGGTTTGTGATGAGGAGACTGCAACTTTGATTCACCGCGAGGTATCTGATGGTGTCATCGCTCCTGGTTATACGGAAAAGGCATTGGAGATTTTGAAGAGCAAGCGTAAAGGAACTTACAATGTGATTCAAATAGATCCTTCTTATAAGCCAGACCCTGTTGAACGTAAGCAGGTTTATGGTATTACTTTTGAACAGGGGCGTAATGAAATTAAAATTGACGAATCATTGTTCAAAGAGTTCCCTACGAAAAATAAGGAACTTACCGCAGATGCGAAGCGTGATTTGTTGATTGCTCTTATTACTTTGAAATATACACAGTCAAATTCTGTGTGCTATGCAAAGGATGGTCAGGCTATTGGTATCGGTGCGGGACAGCAATCTCGAATACATTGTACTCGCTTGGCAGGAAACAAGGCTGATATTTGGTTTTTGCGTCAGAATCCGAAGGTGATGAGCCTTCCGTTTAAGCCAGGAATCCGTCGTGCAGACCGTGATAATACCATAGATGTTTACATTTCTGATGATTATATGGACGTTTTGGCCGATGGTATTTGGGAGCAATTCTTTACTGAGAAGCCTGAACCTATCTCTCGAGAAGAGAAAAAAGAATGGCTGAAGAAGTTGAATAATGTAGCTTTGGGGTCGGATGCATTTTTCCCATTCGGTGACAATATTGAGCGCGCCCATAAAAGTGGTGTGAAGTTTATTGCTCAGCCAGGAGGATCTGTTCGTGATGACAATGTCATAGAGACGTGCGATAAATACGATATTGCAATGACCTTTACAGGTGTCAGATTATTCCATCATTAATCGTTAGGATAGTCGTATAGAGAAGTGAAATTCTCATAAATTAGTTGGTCATATATGGCTTACAGGCGGTGATGTCTTATCTTGGACATCATCGTTTTCTGTTTTTATGAAAACATGTATTTTTGTGAAGTGAAAAGTTGTAGAATGGAACGCTCGTATATCGCCATAGATTTAAAATCTTTTTTTGCATCTGTTGAGTGTGTTGAAAGGGGACTTAATCCGCTGACGACAAACTTGGTGGTGGCTGATGAGAGTAGGACGGACAAAACAATTTGTTTGGCGGTTACTCCTGCGTTGAAGGCGAGAGGAATTCCTGGAAGGCCAAGGCTGTTTGAAGTGAAACAGAAGGTTCGTGATATAAACAATAAAAGGGGTCGTCCGTTAGGAGGTTTGCGAGGAAAATCTGTTTTTGATGAGGATTTGAAAACACACCCTGAATATGCGGTTGATTTTATTATAGCTCCCCCACGAATGTCGTATTATATTAACTATAGCACACGAATCTATGGCATTTATTTAAAC
>CAVKBM010000164.1:0-2578 GCA_963654355.1 Bacteroidaceae bacterium
ACTCGTACGTTTAGAGGTCACGGTGGCAATAAGAAAAAATAAACCGTGAGAAGGAATTTTTAAAAAAGTAATCCAAAATGGGCAAAAGAAAAAGAAACGCAGCAGATGCGATAAAAGAGGCTCGCAAATCGCTTTACTTCGCAAAGATGAATGATATCCCATCGTCGCCACGTAAAATGCGTCTTGTTGTGGATTTGATTAGAGGTATGGAAGCGCAGAAGGCTTTAGCTGTACTTAGATATTCAAAGAAAGATGCATCAAATCGCTTGGAGAAACTTCTCCTTTCTGCGATAGCGAATTGGGAGCAGAAAAATGATAGAAAAGCGGACAGCGGTGAGTTGTTTGTAAGTAAGATCTATGTGGATGAGGGTAAGACTTTGAAAAGACTTCGTCCAGCGCCACAGGGTAGAGGTTATAGAATTCGTAAACGCTCTAACCATGTAACTATTTTTGTAGATACTATTAATAACGATAGCCAAAATTAATTGATAGATGGGACAAAAAGTTAATCCAGTTAGTAACCGTTTGGGAATCATCAAAGGTTGGGATTCAAATTGGTTCGGAGGAAAAAGTTATGGAGATAAGATCTTAGAGGATGCTAAGATCAGAAAGTATCTTAACGCCCGTCTTGCAAAGGCTAGTGTTTCAAAGATAGTTATCGAGAGAACTATGAAGATGATTACCATTACTGTATGTACATCTCGTCCAGGAGTCATCATTGGTAAGGGTGGTCAAGAAGTAGAAAAATTGAAGGATGAGTTGAAGAAGATCACTGGTAAGGATATTCAGATCAACATCTTTGAGATTAAAAAACCTGACTTGGATGCGATGATTGTTGCTAGCAACATAGCGCGTCAGGTAGAGGGGAAAATCGCATATCGTCGTGCTACGAAGACTGCGATTTCTCAAACAATGCGTATGGGCGCAGAGGGAATCAAGGTTCAAGTGTCTGGACGTTTGAATGGCGCTGAGATGGCTCGTTCAGAAATGTACAAAGAAGGAAGAACTCCTCTTCATACATTGCGTGCAGACATAGATTATGCTCAGACAGAAGCTTTGACAAAAGTTGGTCTAATAGGCATTAAGGTTTGGATTTGTCGTGGTGAAGTGTACGGAAAGAGAGATTTGACTCCTAACTTTGCAGCTTCTAAGGAGGTGAACAGGAACGGGAATGCTTCTGCCACTGGTAAGCCACAGGGCTTCAAGAGAAAAAAGAAATAATTCTGTTAACGAATTAGATTTTAGGAAAAATGTTACAACCAAAGAAAACAAAGTTCAGAAGACAGCAGAAAGGTCGCATGAAGGGTAACGCTCAGCGTGGAAACCAGCTTGCATTCGGATCTTTCGGCATCAAGGTCTTGGAGTCAAAATGGATTACTGGTCGTCAGATAGAGGCTGCTCGTGTTGCTGTTACCCGTTATATGCAGAGACAAGGTAAGATTTGGATTAGAATCTTCCCAGACAAGCCTATCACAAAGAAGCCAGCAGACGTACGTATGGGTAAAGGAAAGGGTGCTCCAGAGGGATTTGTGGCTCCTGTAACTCCAGGACGTATTGTAATTGAAGTAGAGGGCGTATCATTTGATGTAGCTAAAGAGGCGTTGCGTTTGGCTGCACAAAAATTGCCTGTTACTACAAAGTTTGTTGTTAGACGCGACTATGATGCTCAAAACCAAAACTTGTAATAGATTATGAAGATAGCAGAAATAAGAGAGTTAACCACTCAGGAGTTGCAAGAGAAACTTGCAGCAGAGAAGGAAACGTTAGTTCGTTTGAAATTAACCCATGCGGTGTCTCCATTGGAAAATCCTTCTCAGTTGAAAGCTATTCGTAAGAATATTGCTCGTATGAACACAGAGTTGAGTCTGAGAAAAAATAATTAATTGAGCTTGATTAAAAAAATGAGAAATTTAAGAAAAGAAAAGCAGGGTGTCGTAACCAGCAATAAGACTGACAAGACCATCACGGTTGCAGTTAAATGGAAGGAGAAGCATCCTATCTATCAAAAATTCGTCAACAAGACGAAGAAATATCACGCTCACGACGAGAAGAACGAGTGCAACATCGGAGATGTCGTAAGAATAATGGAGACTCGCCCGTTGAGTAAGACTAAGAGGTGGAGATTGGTAGAAATCATCGAAAGAGTTAAGTAATATGATACAGCAAGAGTCAAGATTAGTCGTAGCTGACAATAGCGGAGCCAAGGAAGCGTTGTGTATTCGTGTCCTCGGTGGAACTGGAAAGCGCTATGCTACAGTGGGTGACATTATCGTTGTTACGGTAAAGAGTGTGATCCCTTCAAGTGATATGAAAAAGGGTACAGTTTCGAAGGCGGTTGTTGTAAGAACGCATAAAGAGATAAGACGTGCAGACGGTTCATATATTCGTTTCGATGATAATGCATGTGTTCTTTTGAATGCAGCAGGCGAGATGAGGGCGAGCCGTATCTTTGGTCCTGTCGCAAGAGAACTCCGTGCTACTAATATGAAGATTGTTTCATTGGCACCCGAAGTGCTTTAATTTCTATTTCACGAAAATGAGTAAATTACATATTAAGAAGGGTGATACAGTATATGTT
>CAVKBM010000165.1:0-2469 GCA_963654355.1 Bacteroidaceae bacterium
ACTCCAGATACTAATAATTCTTCTTTTTATAAAGACGGCACCATTCCGTTTGTAAAAATTGAAGATACGGAAAATAAATACATTGATTCAACAAAATCTTATATTTCGGTTGAGGGATTAAATCATAGTTCTGCATGGCTGATACCAGCACACAACATACTCTTTACTAATGGCGCAACAGTCGGAAATGTGGCTATAAATCGTATTCCGGTAGCTACAAAGCAAGGAATATTGGGAATAATTCCATCAAAACAAGTTACAGTTGAATTGATGTTTTATTTGCTTTCTTCTACGCTATTTCAACGTGAAGTAAAAAGCCGAATGGCAACAGGAACATTTGCGACAATCATCCTTAAAAACCTAAATCAAATACCTGTTTGCATTCCAACAAATAAGAATGAACAAAATCTAATAACTGATTATTTATCGCAGCTCGACAACCTTATCACCCTTCATCAGCGTATAAAAATACTTATTACAGGAGACTATTATGACCAAAAAAACAAATAGCACAACTTCTCAGAACGAATTATTTTGGGTTTATTTTGAACGCTGGATCAAAGTGTATAAGGACGGAGCAATACGTAAAGTAACGATGGACAAGTATCTTTTAGCATTAAGTTGGCTTAAGAAATTGATTCCGGACTTACTATTAAGCGGAATGGATCGTATTGCATACCAAAGATTGTTAAATGAATATGCTAAAACGCACGAACGCCAAACAACAATGGATTTTCATCATCAATTAAAGGGTGCAATTCTTGATGCTGTTGACGAAGGACTCATACCAAGAGATCCTACGAGAAAAGCAATAATCAAAGGTAAAACACCACGCGAAAAGAAACCGAAGTATCTAAGTCAATTTGAACTTCATTCATTGTTGCAAAGTCTTGAATTGGGAACTGAACCAAATTGGGATTGGCTGATAATGCTTGTCGCAAAAACAGGAATGCGTTTTTCTGAAGCATTAGCGATTACTCCGCGAGATTTTGACTTTTCTCATCAAACTCTTTCTATAAGCAAGACATGGGATTATAAAGGAAAAGGTGGCTTTTTACCTACCAAAAACAAGTCTTCGGTGAGAAAAATCCAAATTGATTGGCAAACTGTGGTTCAATTCTCTGAACTTATAAAAGAAAAACCTGAAGACGAGCCGCTATTTATCTCTTGCAAAGTATACAATTCGACTGTAAATGATGTGCTGAAACGACGTTGCAAACAAGCAAATATACCAACAATATCTATACACGGATTGAGACATACACACGCATCGTTGCTCCTTTTCGCAGGGGTCACAATCGCAAGTGTTGCAAGACGATTAGGACATTCAAGTATGACTACTACTCAAAAGACTTATTTACATATCATTCACGAGTTGGAAAATAAGGATATTGATTTAGTTATGCGCGCGATTTCAAGTTTATAATCTAATTTTGCTGATGAAGGGTGTGGTACACCATAATGGTGGGCGGTCGTAGATAAAACTACGACCGTTTTATTAAAAAAGCCACTCTTTCGAGTGACTTTTGCTTAATACAGTTCATAATCGCCTGAATACAGGTTCATATATGGTTTGTTGTGTTTTGCAGCATATAGCAAAGCATTATATGCTCCCCCGAAATGGGTTTTTACATAGACAAAAACGTAATCTGATTGTCTAACCATCCACTCATTACGTTTCGAGATTGCATATTTAGGAGGAGTATGCTCTAATTCGGGGTAAAGTATTTCGTCGTATTCTTTCTCAATATAGTCTTTTCTGTCATCAAGCCATTTGCTCAGATATGGAGTTACAAATATGATTTTTGCGTTCGTATGTGTTTGCTGATACCTTTTTGCACACTTTTTTGCGAACGAATCAAAATTTCCGTATCCACCAAGATAAAATTCGACTTGATTTCCTTTTGAAACCGTTTCAATATATTCTAATAGCCTTTTTTCGTCGTCTTCGCAGGAAGTATATGAAGAATGACCGAAAAACGTAATAATCACAGCAATCCTCCCGCAGTATATGAAAGTATACTTACATAAGTATATCACAAATTCCTATTGAAAGCAATATTTAGGGAAGTATCCATTCTTATTTTATTTATGGAATTGGATATAATTATTGTGAAAGTATTCTTCCGTATGTATTCTTTCGGAGGTGTTGAAGTGACAGTCAATGATGCTGTGGCAAAAAGAGTGGTAAATCTGCTCACTGAAAAGAATATGACACAGTATCGTCTGGAACAAACCTCAGGCATACAACACGGTCATATGCAGTGGATAATGAGCGGAAAAAGTAAAACGGTTACTTTGTCAACTGTGATGATGCTTGCAAATGGTTTTGGAATGACCGTTCTTGAATTTCTTGATGACGATATGTTCCTTTACGAGAATCTGGAAGTTGAGCAATAAAAGTGAGTTGGTTAGTGTCACTACCCAACTGAAATTAAAAGCCGAGAGTGTTTGCTCCCGGCTTTTCGT
>CAVKBM010000166.1:0-2423 GCA_963654355.1 Bacteroidaceae bacterium
GGGAAAGGCTCATGTTCATGTTCCTTTTCTCGCCACGGCAAAGTACGAGCGGGCTTGACTTTGCGCATTTGGCTTTGCGAAAAGGCTTTGTCAAACAAGCCTATGAATTTGCCCCACCCCGATTAACGACTGATGATTATTTAAGACGGGATGTGTAGGCGTCAAGCAACTTTCTTTTAAGAGATTCCATTGCTCCACGAGGAGGTATAAGCCCATGGTTCGTTTTATCAGACAAACAGAAACCACAAAAGTGCTCTATCAATTTTTCGTTGTCTTCACGACTGTATTTTTCAGGTTTATTAAAGTAATAACCACCAACGTCATATTTAGATTGGAATGATTTAAACAGCTTAATTACCTCACTTTTATAATCGCCCAATTCATCACACATATCTATGATGCGACTAACAGCATCCCCATCATCAATGATCGTTTTGCGTCCACAATTTTCACCTCGAACCTCAGAAGAATTCGCATTTTCAAAAGGTTGTTTTGCCTTAGAAATCGCTTCTTTTATTTTTGAGATCAATTCATCTTTTTCTTTTCTCTTTTTAGGCAGCACAGGTTGTACATCACCCATCACGTTCGACTCGAAAACCTCCACACTCAACAAACTGTCATCCTTACCAAAACCTTCACCTGCTAATGCTTTAAACACATTAGTTCTCTTTGCCAATTTTTCAAATTCCCTCATAAAATCATGAGGACTTATGAGGAAATCTTTGGTAGATGCATACGACAAGTTTGCGGAAACCGGTTTGCTTGAGTTTTCTATATCAGACATATTACATTCATTTGACATAAACTCAGCATCCTCCAAGTCTACGCCAAACAAATCTTTGTACACCGCAATGTAAAAATCCCTATAGTAGTCTCTGTCGCCATTAATAAGTTGCGAAGTGAAAGTCTTTGGCAGGCTTGCAAAGCCATATGTCGCACCGCAAAGTCCAAGCGCAAACTGCACATTTCCAATCCCTATTTTTTGCGCATAATCAAGAAGTTTGTCAACGCTCTCACCCTTAAGACAGAACAAAGCAAATGATTGCATAATTATCTTTTCAGAAGAGAAAATATCAAATGGCGAATTAGATTGGAAATGGCCAAGCAATTGATTAACGTAAACTTGCGCAGTCGAGCCTTCCCAATCTTTTGACATTATGTTCTTCAAAATTCCTCCTCCATTAAAGGCAAGAGCAAGTTGTTCTCCATACTCACCGACTTTTGACTTGTATTCTGCTCTTGCTTGTGACGCTATAAGCTTTTCATAAAATTCCTTCCTCTGTAAATCATTTATCTGAATAGTAAAACCTTCGCCTATTTCAACGAGATCATGAACTGTATGTTTAGGAGCCTTTGACAGTTCCTTCTTTTCTATAGATGATACAGCCTTCTCTAACCGGTCAGAAAATCTGTTATATTTTTCAATAGACTTGTCTTCTAAGCAAGACCACAAATCTTTGACATCAAACACGGGAGACAATCTTAATTTTCTGCTGTAATTAAGTGAGACTCCGAAGTAATCAAACGTATCTTGCAGCACCTCAACGGACAAGCCATGAGGATTATTTGACAAGAAATCATCTATTATTTTCTTATTTGATGCAGACGCCTCGTCGACATTGGAGAAAATGTTCTCAAAGTCCTTAATATAGCCGAACAAAGCCTTATCCTGCACATCTGATGGTCGTCCAGAGGGAGAGTTCAATACAGCACTCAACGTATTTAGCAAATTCCTGGAAATTGCGCGCAACTCAGAAACCTTCTTACTTAAGGAAGTATTCGCTCCAATCAAATAACAATACAAAAATCCTTTAACACGATCCAAAAGAGCATCGTCAACTACGCAATAAGTAGGCGAAGGATTCACGTTTCGAGGAACAAAAGATTCATCCCACTTAAATTCACTTAGGTTATCTGATTCAAACGGAAGGACACCATTAGTACTACTTTTTTCTCGCCAAACACTTAAGCAGCCAGAATACAAATCATAGAATTTGTTTTCCAAACTCTGATTTGCCAACGTAGAGACACAAAGAAGAGCTTCTTTATTGCTGAAATAAAAATGGCAATGGAATGGGTTCAGGTAGATTGTCTCGAAGCATGAATAGACATCGACCCCTTTTGAACTCGCCTGTAACTTAAATCTATCGTTTGGATTAGGGTAGTCCTCAGTCTCAATCTCGATGACCAAGGGATAATTTTCCATGTCAGAACTACTGACTTCAAACAACGGGTACTTAGAGTAAAGCAAGATGCAATCAGCTAAATCGTTGGCCTTGACAGGATACCACCTTTTGTTGCCGAAAACACGATTTGAATAGAATGCCTCTGGCGAAAAGGACTCCGTTGTGAGGATATTATTAAAGTTTAGGGTGCACGTTGGTATATAAAGCCTCATAGCTAAATATTCTAAAGGGTAAGAC
>CAVKBM010000167.1:0-2396 GCA_963654355.1 Bacteroidaceae bacterium
CATAAAGAGGCATAGACTGTGTTACAATTGTTCTATCAGAAAGGATGGGGACTAATTTTTGCTCTGCATCCGAAAATTTTGTTGTTTTTGCTACTGTTCTGACCAAAATCACATCATAGTTTTCTGGAATGTCAAAGTCTATCGAAACAGCGCTGTTATTTCCTTTTTTAATAGAAAAATCAGACGAATGTTCTAACACAACCGCCTCCGTAACAGGATCCAAAAATTGAATTACAACCTCTCCATTTTGCTCTGAATCCGACAGATTCACCAACTTCGCCGTAAGTGATATTTTATCATTTTTTCTGAAAAATCTTGGCAGGTTTGGTGAAACGGTAAAATCCTTTTGCGTAACGACTTGTTTTTCTATCATGCCATGTCGCAAATCTTTCGTATGACCGAATACAAGAAGATTCCAACGCGTCAAACTCTCTGGCATTTCAAAATTTATCGTTGTCTTCCCCATTGAGTCAGAACGCAATTGTGGATAGAAAAAAGCTGTTTCCTCAAAATTAGAACGCACAATGAACGGAATATCCTCCATCTTTTTTTCTTCATTTTCGGATCCATCATTGTTTATACCATTCTGAACCCCCTTGAATGCCACCTCTAAATCATCGGTTTTCATTTTCGACCCGAAACTAAGCTTGTTTTCCGCTACATTCTCCTCCTCTTCTTCTTTAAATAATTCAGATTCACACACAGAGGTCAACATATATCGTTTCCCAAATCCCATACCATATCCTCTATTTAAACTTCCTTGCACCATACGAATCCACTGACCAAACGAAAGATAAAAGTCTCTCTGATTGACTGCTTTTTCATAATACACACTTTTATCTATTCTATTGGGAACAGACTCCCAATTTAAGAATGATATGAAATTTCGGTATTCTGGAGAGAAAAGCCATTCTAACTTAGAAAACTTATCTAACGAGGCATCATACATCGCAGACAAAAACTCCGCATCATATTCTTTTGGCACTGTTATCGTCCAAGATTCTTTTGCACCTGGCTTCACCTTATCTCTGAAAACACTCAAACTTATAGGCAATTCTTTCACTTCATTTTTTTGTGAAATCACCATCCTCTGAGCGTTCAATTTGCCCTTATGCACCAAATAGAATTCTATGTTCATCGCCTCTTTTCGTGAACTATCCAAAGCAAACTTAAACTCCTTTATCTCATTGTTCAAATCATACCACTGACGTGTTGAATTTGAATTTCCATCTGTTGTGATCACCAATAAATGGGCATTTTCCAAAGAAGAGCCAACTCTCACCGTATAACTTTCACCCTCTGATAATGAGATATCCTGCACTCCATCCGTCCACAATACAGAATAAACTGGCGGACATTTATCTTCCAAACGGAACAAGACGGTTTCCAAAGTATCAACGGACTCTCTTCCTTTGTTATCTTTTGCTTTTAAAACAATTTCGTACTGTCCAGACTTCCATTTTGATGTCTCTATAGGCAAAGAAAAATATCCATCATTATCAGACATTTGCGAACCTGAAGCCAAGGATTTATTATCTTTTTTCACTTCGTAATCCACCTTCTGATTGGACAAACCAGCAGCATCTATTTTTGTAACCCTGAATTTAAAATTAACAAACTTCTCAAACGTCAACGATTCGTCTAAATCACGAGAAAAAAGAATGGAACGCCCCCCTGCATACACACTCATTTCGTTTTCTTGCGTCTCTCCGTTAGAATCTGTAACCGCTGCCGATATGGTATATTTATATTTGAAACAATATTCTTCTTTTCCTTCCTCTGCACGAAAGGAAACACTAAAATTACCTTCTTCATCTGTATCCATCGCCAATTCCTCAATTGTCTCAGCTTCTGGCATGTACACACAATAGCGTTGAAACGGTGTTCTAACCACTTTACAGATTACTTTTGCGTCCGATACAGATGCCCCCATCAGATATTTAACTTTTCCCTTTATCGTTATTGAATCGCCATACATATAAGTGTCGGACGGTTTTTCAAACGAGACCTCAAACGTTGGGCGTTTATATTCCTCCAACTGAATTCTCTTTACATATCTGTTATTCACTTCAATAGAGAAACTACCAGCAAGCAAATTTTGAGGTAATACAAAAGAAGAGGCCGTTGAACCAAACTCATTGGTTTTCAACTCTTTTTTTCCAATTTCCGTTCCGTTAAAATCTTTCAATGCAACGCTCACTTTGGCATCTGTCAAAACTCTTGAACTGTCCTTGTCTCTTTCATACATAATCACTTTGAAATGAACGACTTGTCCAGGACGATAGATTGCTCTGTCTACAAAAATTACACCATTTTCACCTGCATTATTCCATTGATGTAAACTTTTGCGTCCGATACAGATGCCCCCATCAGATATTTAACTTTTCCCTTTATCG
>CAVKBM010000168.1:0-2381 GCA_963654355.1 Bacteroidaceae bacterium
CACTATGACGGCACACTTTCATCTGCTCCATTTCATCATACGGCGCAGTGTACCACGCCTCATCATCCAACATTGAAAAGACATCAAACATCACTGGAGAGGCAAACCCGACTCCCGTCATCCCCGCTCGCCCCTCTCCTGTGGCATTGCCAACCCATACTCCTACAACATATTTCGATGAAACTCCCACCGACCATGCATCTCTGTTTCCCCAACTCGTACCCGTTTTCCACGCTATATTCTTCATCGAACGAAACTGCATCCATTCAGCCTCCTCTTCAGGTCGATTCAACTTAGACATTGCTTGAAAAGCAAACCACGTCGCAACCCTTGAAATCCGCTCTTTTTCGGCCTCTTCGCCCCTCGCTTTACCCATCTTCAAGCGATACGCCAATTTGCGATACATACGACAAAGATCCCATAGTTTCACTTCTGCTCCTCCTAAAATTAGTGATGCTCCGTAATGGTCTTCGTTATGATGTAGGGTTGTCATTCCCAACCATTTCAAATCTTCCATAAAACGACCTGTTGTATGCTCCGATAGCATTCTGACAAGTGGAACGTTGAGCGACAGGATGATTGCATCATCCGCATGAACTGCTCCACTATAGGTATGACTGAAATTAATCGGAGTGAAACCATTCAACGACAATGGGGTATCTGAAATCAGTCGTCTTGGCGTGATTTCTCCACAACTCATCATCGATGCATACAAGAAAGGTTTTAGCGTGCTACCAGGACTGCGTTCTGCCTGAATCACATCTACCTGTGATGCCTCTAACTCCCGATTTGTTGTATTCCCGACATAAACAATGGGATCTCCAGTCTTAATATCAAGCACCAAAATTGCGATATTGTCAATCTGATTAGAAATATGATACCGAATAGCATAGCTGTTCGACATATATTGCACCATTCGCTGCAATCTCGTATCAATAGAAGTGTGGAGGATATTTCCTTTTTGCTTTTTTGACAAGAAATCTATAAAATGAGGGGCGTTATTAGGCAAAGGATAAGGTGTGTCTGTCAAATCCTCCGCACAAGATAGATTGTATTCTTCTTGCGATAAAATACCTCGTTGATATAGGATTTTCAAAAGTGTATCTCGTTTTTTCTTGAGTCGCTCACGGTTTCTCGACAAGTGGATCAAGGCAGGCGAATTAGGCAAAACAGCCAAAGTGCATAACTCTGCCCACGACAATTTATCTACTCCACGGTTGAAATACCGCCACGACGCAGCCTCTAAACCAACTATATTTCCACCGAACGGAGCATTGGCTACATACATCTTCAAAATTTCGTCTTTTGAATACGTCAGTTCTATATCAAACGCCCAAAGTGCCTCTATAATCTTGTTTTTGAGAGTCCTCGGCTGATTTCCCCGAGCCATTCGAGCCAACTGCATTGTCAGTGTGCTACCTCCCTCTCGCCTACCTCCTTGCAGATTTCGTTTCAACGCTCGTCCGACAGCCACCAAATCCACTCCAAGGTGGTATCGGAAACGACGATCTTCGTAGTTTACCAAGCAACTGGCAAATCGACTATCCACAGTGTCTGCCGAAGGGAAACGCCACTGTTCATCCGCAGCAATTCTGGCACAAAGCAACTCGCCTCGATTGTCATACATCACCGTTGATGTTGGTTGATTGAACAGACTGCGTGGCATCACAATCCAATGAAATAATAACATGAAAATAACAACTGCCAGGAAAACACCTCCCATGACGGCTATGATTCTGTGTTGACGAAGGAAAACAGGAAAACGCATCGCTATATCTTTTATTCCTTAAATATCTCCACAGTTCCTCTCTTCACTTTTCCACTCTTGAAATGCAAAGTGTAAATGTAGACACCGGCATCAGCTTCTTTCCCTCGATATGTGCCATCCCAACCATCTTCTGAATGCGTCACCAATAAACCATATCGATCGTAAATGTAGAGTTCGTAACCTGGCATAAACACATCGTTCTTGCCATTTTTATTTTTCGGTGTGAATGCATCTGGCACTTCTATCACTTCGTCATCATCCAACACCACAAGGTGAAGCACCACCACACTGTCGCAACTATTGAACGCTGATGGATAGTGTTTATTGAACGTGTACTCGCCTCGTTCCTGTCCTGGTAAGTCAAAATCTACACTATGATAAGGTGTATGAGAGAAAATTGTATCTGTTAGATGAGTCTCAGGAGAATATAATACATTGAGAGACAACGCAATGACGCTATCACAACCATTTTGTGTCTGCAAGGTCAGGTAATAGGTCTGCATACCTTCTTCCGTCGTTTTTATCTCAAATCCGCCTCTCTCATACGTTTCATTTCGGCAGATGGAATCAACACTCGAACGTTGATAGACAGAATCAACCTGCAACGCCAATG
>CAVKBM010000169.1:0-2356 GCA_963654355.1 Bacteroidaceae bacterium
AGAGCACGTGATTTGTAATCTCGGGGTCGTTGGTTCGAATCCGACAAGAGGCTCGAAAGGATGTCCTATTGGATATCCTTTTTTTATGGTTTATACTTGTGGTTTTTAATTTGCTTTTTTTGTCTTGTGTTTCATAAACTTTTTCTATAATCAGCAGAGAAACAACAATTTTGTATGCTAAATTTGCAGATTGAAATTCAAAATAAGTAATAATAGTCTCGAAAATATGCTAACAGTAGAGAAAATCGGAGGAACCTCCATGTCGCAGTTCAAGGATGTCTTGAACAACATTATCATTGGTAATCGTACAAACGAAGATATGTACAACCGTATTTTCGTTGTTTCTGCGTATAATAATGTGACAAACTGGTTGCTGGAACACAAAAAAACTGGTGAACCTGGCATTTATGTGAAGTTCCTGAACGATGATAATTACGAGGGAGCTTTAGATGAACTTTGCCAAAAATTGATTGCTCTCAACAGAAATTATGAGGAGATTAAACTTGATCAAAAGGTGGCTGATGAGTTTATCATCAACCGTATTGAGCGAGCAAAGAACTATTTAAGAGCGATGCATAGCGTGGTCGCCTCTGGTTATGTTGATAGGAAAGACCTTTATTTGGCGGCTCGCGAGATCCTTTCGTCTATCGGCGAGGCTCATTCTGCGTTCAATTCTGTGAACATTATCAATAACAATGGTATCAACGCCACTTTCATTGACCTCTGCGGATTTGATGATTCTGAGGCATTGACAATTGACGAACGTATCCACAAAGCTTTTAATGGAATTGATTTCTCAAAAACGCTTTGCGTGGCAACCGGTTACACCAAGGGAACGGAAGGTATTATGCGTGCGTTCGACCGTGGCTATTCTGAAGTTACGTTCTCAAAAATTGCTGTTGATGTCCATGCCTATGAGGCTGTTATTCATAAGGAGTTCCACCTCTCTTCCGCCGACCCTAAGCTGGTAGGCAAAGAGAACTCTATCATAGTAGGTATGACTAACTTTATGGTGGCAGACCAGTTGGCGGATGTCGGTATGGAGGCTATTCATCCGAAAGCTTCCAAACCTTTGGAAATGGCAGGTATCAATATACGTATTAAGAATACTTTTGAACCCAATCATCCTGGAACTTTAATCTCAAAAAACTATGTGGCAGAAAAACCTCGTATTGAAATCATCTCTGGGACTGATAAGGTTTTAGCAGTTGAAGTCCACGACCCTATGATGGTCGGTGAGGTCGGATTTGACCTACGTATTATGCAGGTGTTTGAGAAACATGGAGTCAGTTATATATTAAAGTCAACTAATGCGAATAGCATTACAATGGTTATCTGGGACAAGCCAAAAGCCAAAGGCTTGATCAAGGAATTAACAGAGAAATTCTATCAAGTAGAGGTGAAGGAAGTGGCAATCGTATGTTGTATGGGTACGAACATCGCTCATCCTGGTTTCTTGTATAAGGCGGCAAAGACATTGTGCGACAACAACATTAATATTGAGTGTTTTGCGCAGTCTTTGCGTCAGGTAAACATGCAGTTCGTCATCGAACGAAAAGACTATTCCGCTGCTATCGTGGCATTGAACAACGCTTTATGTGTTGATAAATAATAATAAATATGCAAATAGATGAAACCGAGGTGGGGCTGATTGTTCTTGTCTCGGTTTTTCTCTTTTTGTATTTACTTTAACCCATTAGAACAATGATTGACTATTCAAAAGTTCCTTCTCCAGCGTATGTGGTCGATGAGATGCGTCTTCGTAGAAATCTTAGTTTGATAAAGTCTGTAAAAGAGCGTGCTGGCGTTGAGATAATTTTGGCATTCAAAGCCTTTGCCTTATGGAAAGTTTTTCCGATAGTTAGAGAATACGTCGCTTATTCGACGGCGAGTTCTCTTTCCGAGGCTCGTTTGGCGTACGAGAAGATGGGCAATTTGGCACACACCTATTCTCCTGCATATACTGACGAGGAGTTTCCAACCATTGCGGCATGCAGTAGCCATATCACTTTCAATTCGCTGACTCAGTTTGCTCATTTCTATGAGCAGACAAAAACGTTTGATCATACTATTTCCTGCGGTTTAAGAGTAAACCCTGAATTTTCTGATGTAGAGACAGATTTGTACAATCCTTGTGCGCCAGGTTCACGTTTGGGCGTGACTGTAGATAAGTTGGGCGACCGTTTGCCAGAAGGTGTAGAAGGGTTGCATTTTCATACTTTGTGTGAATCAAGTTCGTATGATTTGGAAAAAACATTGAAGGTGGTTGAGGAAAAGTTCGCAAAATATTTCAGACAAATTAAGTGGATCAACTTTGGTGGTGGTCATTTGATGACTCGAGCAGACTATAATACGG
>CAVKBM010000170.1:0-2340 GCA_963654355.1 Bacteroidaceae bacterium
GACCGTATTTATTTGAGATTCACAGGTTACCCTGGAGGTCAAAGACAATACACTCCTGCTGATTTGTTGGCAAAAAAAGATGGTGCAGAAAGATTGATTAAGAAGGTGGTTAAGGGAATGTTGCCTAAGAATCGCCTTGGAAACGCTATCTTGAAAAACCTCTATGTTTACGAAGGTGCAGAACATAAGCAAGAGGCTCAACAACCTAAGAAACTCGATTTAAACTCAATTAAGTAATGGCCATGGAAGTATTTAATGCAATCGGTAGAAGAAAGTCCGCTGTAGCACGCGTGTACTTGAGCGAAGGAAATGGCGAAATCGTCATCAACGGTAAAGATTTGAAAACTTACTTCCCTTCCGACATCTTACAATATGTTGTAAAGCAGCCTTTGGCTCACTTGAGTGTTGCTGACAAGTTCAACATTAAGGCAAATCTTGATGGTGGTGGATATACGGGACAAGCTGAGGCTCTCAGACTTGCTATTGCTCGTGCACTCGTTAAGGTTGACGCAGAGAACAAACCTTCTTTGAAGAAGGAAGGTTTCTTGACTCGTGATGCCAGAGAGGTTGAGCGTAAGAAACCAGGTCGTCCAAAAGCAAGAAAGAGATTCCAATTTAGTAAACGTTAGTTCTTGGAATGGTCGCATAACGTGTTGTGCAGACTGTTTAGGAGAACGTTTAGTATCTAAATCATTCAGACTTCTATTTAGGAAAACGTACAAAACCCGTTGTGTTGAACTACTGGATGATTGATTAAAACAAGAATGTAAACGAAAAAAAGAAAAACAATGTCAAGAACTAATTTTGATGAATTATTAGAGGCTGGTTGTCACTTTGGCCACTTGAAAAGAAAGTGGAATCCTGCTATGGCTCCATACATTTTTATGGAGCGTAATGGTATCCACATTATTGATCTTCACAAGACTGTAGTTAAAATAGATGAAGCTGCTGCTGCTTTGAAGCAAGTTGCAAAATCGGGCAAAAAGATTCTTTTTGTTGCAACTAAGAAACAAGCAAAGCAAGTTGTTGCAGACAAAGCTTCTGAGGCTGCTATGCCGTTCGTTACAGAGCGTTGGGCTGGTGGTATGTTGACTAATTTCCCAACTATCCGTAAGGCTGTTAAGAAGATGGCTCTTATTGATAGATTGACAAACGATGGTACTTACGACAATCTCTCAAAGAGGGAGAAACTTCAGGTTTCTCGCCAACGTGCTAAGTTGGAGAAGAACTTGGGTAGTATCGCAGATATGACTCGTCTTCCAGCAGCTCTTTTCGTAGTTGATGTAACGAAGGAGAACATCGCTGTTAAAGAGGCTAAGAAGTTGGGTATTCCCGTTTATGGTATCGTTGATACTAATTCTAACCCTAATGATGTAGATTTCGTAATTCCAGCAAACGATGATGCAACAAAGTCGGTTGATGTAATTTTGTCTGCCATCTTCGGTGCAATCAAGGAAGGTTTGGATGAGAGAAAGGTTGAGAAAGAAGAAAATGAGGCTGTAGAAGAGAAGAAATCTCAAAAGTCAGCGGCTAAGAAGGAAAAATCTGTTGTTGACAGTGAGTCTGTTAACGCCAAGGTTGCTAGCAAGTTTGAAACTTCTGAAGAGTAATTCCCAACCCTAATTATTAACGATTAAATTTTTCTCATAATATGGCTGTTACAATGGCTGATATCAGCAAGTTGCGTACGATGACTGGTGCTGGTATGATGGACTGCAAGAAAGCTCTCACAGAATCTGAGGGAGATTTTGAAAAGGCAGTTGAGATTATCCGTAAGAAAGGTCAGGCAATTGCTGCTAAGAGAAGTGACCGTGAGGCTTCAGAGGGTTGTGTACTCGCTGCTGCTAAAGATGGTTTTGCTGCTGCGCTTGCCTTGAAGTGCGAGACAGACTTTGTCGCTTCAAATGCGGATTTCATTGCTCTTACTCAACAAATTTTGGATAAGGCTGTGGAGTTAAAACCCGCTAACATCGACGACCTGTTAAATGCTAAAATTGGAGACTCTACTATTCAGCAACTCATCACTGACCGTTCTGGAATCACGGGTGAGAAGATGGAATTGGGTATGTACGAGTTTGTTAATGGCGAGTCTACATACGCATACGTTCACCCAGGAAATCGTTTAGCAGCTATTGTTGCTTTCAATAAGAGTGGATTAGACGTTCAGGTTTATAAGGATGTTGCTATGCAGGTGGCTGCTATGGCTCCTGTCGCTGTAGACGAAGCGAGTGTTCCTGCTGAGGTGATTGAAAGAGAGAAGGAAGTTGCTATTGAGAAGACTAAGCAAGATCAAATTGCTAAGGCTGTTGAGGTGGCTTTGAAGAAGGCAGGAATTAATCC
>CAVKBM010000171.1:0-2222 GCA_963654355.1 Bacteroidaceae bacterium
GTTAATATAATATTATAACGAAATAATATTGATAGAAGTTGTTAAATAATTAAGGATAAAATTTGGATTTTTGCGATTAACATAGTATATTTGAAAAAGGACTAAATAAATAGATATGGAAAAGCAAGGACTTGGAATGCCACTTCCGTACGACATTCATCAAGATGTGATTGATTTTCTCTTCGGAAATTTAAGGTTAAAATTAAAGAAAAAAGAAAGACCGTTTTTAAAGCAAAACAGAACGGCTGATGGTATTAAAGGTAAAGGCGAAATAGTTCCTGACATCAGTCTTTTCAGCAAAATGATTTTTGATGAAAAGAAAAAGTGTTGGCGATATTACGATATTGTTTTTAATGTTGAAGTGGTTAGAAACCAAGGAGCAGAACACTCAATTGAGAGTATAGACAAAATCTTTCATCGCTGCAACACTTTGAAAGAAGCCTTTCTCTACAACTACGAAAGTCAAATTTGGATTCGTTATTATAGACAGGAAGATGGTGAAATAAAGTCCGAAAAATCTGATTTTTCGGAAGTCTTCAACCTTCATCTTGATAAACTCGCAAAGGTTGGTAATACTATCGAAGATGTATTAAAAATATGCTAAAACATCTATATCATTTAATTACAAATAAACACCTAAAATTATGTATAAAAGAGGTTTAGGAATGCCGCTTCCGTGCGACAATCATCAGGATGTCATTGATTTTCTTTATGGAAACTTGAGGTTGAAATTAGATAAAAGTGCACGACCATTTTTGAAACAAAATCGCACGGCGGACGAGATAAAAGGCAAAGGCGAAATTGTCCCAGATATAAGTCTATTCAGCAAAATTGATTTCAATGAAGAAAAGGGCTGTTGGCAATACAATAATATTGTGTTGAACATTGAAGTGGTTAGAAACAATGGGGCTGGCTACTCTATAGAAAGCATTGATAAACTTTTCAAACGTTGCGACACGTTGAAAGAAGCTTTTCTCTACAACTACGAGAACCATACTTGGGTTCGATATTCCCGACAAAAAGATGGCAATGTAACATCTCCAGAAGAGTCTGATTTTTCTGAGGTGCTCAACCTCCATCTTGATAACTTTGCAAAAGTTGGACATTCTATTGAAGATATATTAGAAATATGCTAACTAACCGAATCATAGTATTTTTATATGGACAAAAATGAAAATTGATTTATCATTATGTACAAAAGAGGCTTAGGAATGCCGCTTCCGTGCGACAATCATCAAGATGTTATCTATTTCTTATTCAAGAATTTAGAAAAGAAAGTACCGAAAAGAGTTCGTCCATTTTTAAGACAAAACAGAACAGCCGACGATGTGAAAGGGAAAAACGAAATTGTACCTGACATCAGTCTTTTCAGCAAAATGAGTTTTGATAAGGAGAAAAATTGTTGGCAGTACAGCGATATCGTGTTGAATATCGAAGTGGTTAGGAACAGTGGCGTCAAATATTCGACCGAGGGTATTGACAAACTATTCAAACGTTGTAAAACACTCAAGGAGGCCTTTTTGTATAACTACGAAAAGCAAGATTGGATTCGCTATACTCGACAAAACGATGGTGAGATTAAATCGGAGGAATCAGATTTCTCCCTCCTACTTCATCTCCATTTCAACGACCTCGCTAAAGTGGGCGATACATTTGAAGATGTACTGAAATTGTACTAACCACTACACAAACAAATCATTCCCCACCGATTGTCGGCCTATTTTTTTGAATAAGCGTTGTTGTACAATCCGTGAGATTACGACAACCTATCTAAAAATTCTGAGTTACACCTCTTTGCATTTCCGCTCTATATCCTCTAAGATCAAGCCTGAAATGGTCAGTCCGAAGATGCCTGTGATGTGAACTAACGAACCATTGATGGCTGCTTTCTTCGTATTCCAGTCGTGTCCGATCAAATGTGGATTCTGATTTTCTGCGTTTTGTGTCATTGATTGTGCTATCCCTATAGGGTTTTGTGAACCCAAATTTTTCCGCAACTCATCGCTGAACACGCATAAGAACTTCTTTTTCGGAAACAAATGTTGTTTTTTGAATTTCTGGCGTAACGCACGAGCCAAAGGGCAGCCTTTCACCTTCCAAAACTCGGCCACCTGTATGCGTGTAGGATCAATTTTCAATGCAGCCCCCATTGACGAGTAAAATGTTGCCTTCGTTTCACAGGCATTCCGAATAAGTAATGCTTTGTTCTCTAAACTATCAAT
>CAVKBM010000172.1:0-2137 GCA_963654355.1 Bacteroidaceae bacterium
CATCATAGAGGCGCACCATTTCTCGTTGATTAGGAGTGCGAGCCACAATCGGCTTTCCGCTCACTCCATATATGATGAGATCCTTCTTTTCAGAGCAAACATCCACCTCGTTGCCCTTGACAAAGTCGACTACCGTCTGCTCTTCTAATCGATTGTATTTAGCGCAATAGGCATCTAACTGATGCAGAATCTTTTCAAAAGCCTCCACTTCGCTGTCCTCACCCATACACTTAACGACGTCGCCACGAGCCACTATTTTAAGTTTAGGCAACAAATCCTTCAGCGTCATAATATTAATATTATTGACACCGTAAAAAATCACAGGGTCGGAATTTTCGATCAAAAACAGTTTTTCAATCATTCGCCTCTAAAAAATTGCTAACACAAAGATAAAAACATTCACACAATTTATAGCCCCCTAATACGGATAAAAGAACTAAATTTGTAAAAAATAACATTAGACATAGCAATGGCAAATAAACCATCCATTCCCAAGGGGACAAGGGATTTCTCACCTATCGAAATGGTGAGGAGAAATTATATATTCAATACGATCAAAGATGTCTTCAAACTTTATGGGTTCCAACAGATAGAGACCCCTGCTATGGAGAATCTGTCGACCCTCATGGGTAAATATGGAGATGAGGGAGACAAGCTTTTATTCAAGATTCTCAATTCGGGCGACTATCTCGCAGATGTAGACAGCGAGACTTTGGCAGCACGCAATTCCATTAAACTCATCAATAAAATTTCAGAAAAGGGATTGCGATATGATTTGACGGTGCCATTCGCACGTTTCGTGGTGATGAACAGAGACAAGCTCTCCTTCCCTTTCAAACGTTTCCAAATCCAGCCCGTTTGGCGTGCTGACAAACCCCAGAAAGGCCGATACCGTGAGTTCTACCAATGCGACGTGGATGTCGTGGGAAGCGACTCGTTGCTCAACGAGGTGGAGTTGATACAAATCGTCGACGAGGTGTTTCGTCGTTTAAACGTGAATGTCGCAATCAAACTCAACAACCGAAAAATTCTTTCTGGCATTGCCGAGGTAATTGGAGAGTCAGACAAGATCGTAGACATCACCGTGGCAATCGACAAGTTGGACAAAATCGGATTAGAGAACGTCAACGCAGAATTAGCGAGCAAAGGGTTACCACAGGAGGCAATCGACAAGTTGCAACCTATCATTCAACTGCAAGGAACAAACCACGAGAAATTAGAAACTATAAAGAGTGTATTAGCAACTTCTGAAACTGGTCTAAAAGGCGTTGAAGAAATAGCCACGATACTTGATTTCACAGAGAAACTCAACATTCAGACGAAAGTAGAGTTAGACCTCACCTTAGCACGAGGACTCAACTACTATACAGGAGCTATCTTCGAGGTGAAGGCCTTGGACGTGCAAATCGGAAGTATCACGGGAGGAGGACGATACGACAACTTGACAGGCGTTTTTGGACTCTCTGGTGTTTCGGGCGTGGGCATCTCATTTGGAGCTGACCGTATCTATGACGTGTTGAACCAATTAGACCTTTATCCATCAGAAGTCTCACAAACCACAAAGATTCTCTTCACCACCTTTGGAGATGCGGAGTTGAGATTTGCCGTTGAATGTGCGAAAGTCGTTCGTGGCGCAGGCATCTCAGCGGAAGTCTACCCAGAGCCATCGAAGATGAAGAAACAGATGAGTTACGCCAATGCGAAAAACATTCCATTCGTTGCCATTATCGGGGAGACTGAATTGAACGAGGAAAAAGTGATGTTGAAGAACATGGAGAGTGGAGAACAGAAGTTGCTCAGCATAGAGGAGGTAATTCCGCTATTAGGATAAACGAACATTTCTTATTCATATAATATTAAACAAAGGATTATGTCAAAAGTTCTCATTATCGGTGTTGGCGGAGTTGGTACCGTAGTATGCCACAAAGTAGCTCAGCACACAGAAATTTTCAGCGACATTGTCATTGCAAGTCGCACGAAATCAAAATGTGATGCCGTTGCGAAAATCTTGAAGGAGAAATACAACGTGAATGTCAAGACAGACCAAGTGGATGCCGATGAAACAGCGCAAGTGGTGGCTCTCTTCAAGAGACACCAGCCAGAGTTGGTCATCAACGTAGCGTTGCCCTATCAAGAC
>CAVKBM010000173.1:0-2135 GCA_963654355.1 Bacteroidaceae bacterium
ATCCACCTTCGACAAACCTCCTTCACTATAACCATAAACTAGCACCTCGTCATCCTTCAGTTGCGTAGGTTGCAAAACAACTTTCATACCATTTGACAAAGTCCACTCCGTAACATTCTTAAAATCAGCATTCTGCTTAGAAGATTTTACTTTGCCAGCCTTTAGTTTGCCATCAATCAGATTCGTGTCAATCACCTTATCCTCGTATGGTTTTATATCCGCAGAGGATATATTTTTCAACATATCCTTCACTTTCTCCTCGGATGGAAATTTCACATCCGCTTTCTTCGGACCTGTCATTTCTACCACGATATTCTTCTCTGAAACCATGCGGGCGGCCGTCTCGTTGATCATCTTCAAAGTCAGTTGAGGTAGATACTGCTTCACACAGTCGAACTCCCACTCAATGCCTGGAACTGACTCAAAATCAAGGTAGTTTCGTACATATTCACGCACATACGACTCATTTTTCGTCTTGCTCCGCTCGTTGTATGCTTTCTCGTAATTACTCAACATATTGAGTTTCGCACGATCCAACTCCGTCTGCGTAAAGCCATAGCGGTTCATTCTTTCCGCCTCCGTGAGCAATGCAGAGAAAGTCTCTTCCTCTTTTCCCTCTTTCGGAACAGCAAGCATCATAAACGCATCAATGGGACGAACCTCCTCGCCATAGCCATTGTAGCCAGCAGCAAAAGGAGCACTCGGTTTAGAGGTTATTTCATCCAAACGATCACTCATCATATTCTCTATCAAATTGAAAACCAATGACATGACGTAGCCAGTAACGCTTGTCTTTAGACGATCGGGCAAAGGTTCGTGGCGATATGAAATCTCGATTCTCGAAGTTTTAGCTTCTTCATCTGTCAATATAGCCACAATAGGTTCATCATTCGGCTGCACGGGATAAACAACACGAGCATCTGGATTCACACGTTTAGGGATATCTTTCCACATCTCCTTGATACGAGCCTCAACAGTATCTACATCAATATCACCGACCACAACAATAGCCTGCAAATCAGGACGATACCAACGATGATAGTAGGCACGAAGCGTATCGTATGCGAAGTTATTGATGATAGCCGTATCGCCAATCACATCCCTTTTAGCATATTGAGAATTAGGATATTTAATAGGCAGAGAAGCCTTCCAAAGTCGACGGTTCGCATTCATACGCGTGCGCCACTCTTCACGAATCACTCCGCGTTCATTGTCTATCTCTTTGTCTTCTAACGAGATAAAGCCTGACCAGTCGTGCAACACTAACAAAGCGGAATCTACGATAGACGGACGAATAGTCGGCACAGACTTCATATTATAGACCGTTTCATCTAAAGAGGTGTAAGCATTGATATTGCTACCAAACTGCACACCGATGGATTCCATATAGTCAATGATTTTCTTACCAGGGAAATTTTTCGTACCGTTGAAAGCCATGTGTTCAAGGAAGTGAGCGAGACCATTTTGGTCATCCTCCTCTAAGATTGCCCCCACATTCTGAGCGATGTAGAAATCTGCCCTATCGGGAACCACATCGTTATGCCTTATATAGTAAGTAAGACCATTGTCAAGTATGCCATACCGCAAGGAGGGATCTAAAGGAATCGGCTGATTCATTTGCTGCGCCCACAACGATGACGAGAGCAGAGAAACAGCAACCATATAGAACAATTTTTTCATTTTTAATTCAATTAACGCTAAGAAATTATTACACAAAAGCAAAAATAAGAAGAATGTTTTACATATCTTTGCGAAAAAGAAATTGGTAATTTAGTTTTTTACCTATTTACTGATTCTCTACGCTTCAGCATTCCAAGACATTTAAGTGGCAATTTTGTAGAACATGAAGGTTGGAATGGGCGAAGGAGCAGACGTATTTAAGGCGTTTACTTAACGCTCTGTTTGAGGCACACTGGAATCTCGCAAATTCACAGCAATCAAAGTCTTGAACACAGAACGGTAGATGTTCCGGGTGTAATTAACAAAACCCGTGTATTTCTATGCAAGAGTTGTTATACCCTACTTTGTGGTGTAGCATATTCTTGTATAGGTTTAGTACACGATTTGATTTTTCATATCAGCGTGGGCTCTGACGTTGTCTGTTCAACTTTGATAGGCAATGCGAGAGCCTCAGT
>CAVKBM010000174.1:0-2105 GCA_963654355.1 Bacteroidaceae bacterium
GCGCCAAGGCTTACCTCGTCAACACTGGCTGGAATGGTACCGGCAAGCGTATCTCCATCAAGGATACCCGTGGCATCATCGATGCTATCTTGAGCGGTGCTATCGACAAGGCTCCTACGAAGCAGATCCCTCTCTTCAACTTCGCAGTTCCAACCGAGCTTCCTGGTGTTGATCCTAAGATCCTCGATCCACGCGACACCTACGCTGACGCAAGCCAGTGGGATGCTAAGGCACAGGATCTCGCAGGTCGCTTCATCAAGAACTTCGTCAAGTACCAGACCAACGAGGCTGGCAAGGCTCTCGTTGCCGCTGGTCCAAAGCTCTAAAAAGCGAAATGAGTCGCAGCTTTGCGACTTTTAAATAAGGACGCCGCCCGCATTTTCATGCGGGCGGCGTTGTTTTGATTTAGGAGTGGAGAAAGCGTTAGGAGACGCAGCTTGCTTATTATTTTTTAAGTATCTCGTTCACGCGACGTTGCACATCATTGTATTTACTTCCAAGCCTTTGGCGTCGCTCTTGCCCATTGCCGAATTTACCTTGGATGACAGAGCGGGCTGTGGCTTCAATATCGTAATTTGATTCTGCAATGGTGGCTGCGGTCGGAACTGTCTCGTCCGAGTGGGAAGCGGAGCTATCCAACGAATCTTGAATGGAAGAAGAGTGGAAAGCGGATGTAACAACAGGACTTGCTTTTTTGCTGAATGGTTCTTCGACTGTTGTGAGACTTGTCTTACTATCTCCACTTTCAACAATGTCACGCTGGTTATGGCTCGTTATGAAAAGTGCGACAGAAGACACCAAAATGACTGCAGAGACAGCAACCAAAGAAAAAGTAAACTTGCGAGCCTTGTTTGGGTGCTGGCTCGTTATGACTTTGTCCTTCTCGAAGTCGAACTCAAACCGAGTGCGCTTTTTAAAGTCAAAGTTGTCCGTCTCTTCTTCTTTTTTCATTCGTATATTGTGGCAAGTGTTTTTATTCCACCTGTGTAGCCTTTACCTAAAGGCTCAAAAGTCCACTCTCCTTCATCTGAAATGATAATTTGTCCTGCTTCGAGGGCAGTCTCTTCGGCAAAATTATCTTTGATGTCGTATCTGCAAAGGACCTCATTCGTATCCTCATCAGTAATAATGATTGCTGGTTCTTTTACCTCTCCGAACGTTATTATGCGATCGTTTGGATCATTGTATATGGCGCCACAAAAGATGATTGCTCTCGTATTGAGGCTTACGCGATCCAGTACAACGTGCATTGTCTCGCAATGGGCTTCGTCTGCATCTTTTTCATTTCCTATGACGTCAGGAGATCCGATAACGGATAAATCAGATGAGATTGGCAATGTTATTTTTCTCCAATTCTTTTTCGTCCGATGAATGTGGATGTCGAAAGGCTCTAACTTGCCTTCTACAACATTCTCTTTAGATGGGTGCCACCTGTTCTCTGAATTGTAGAAGACGAAATCCTCACGGCGGTTGAGTAGTCCATCGTCACCAACAAGAAAGGCGCAAACGTCAAGATCTGCTTCGCCTTTCCAAACTAAGTCTACTCGTATCCTGTTAAGTCCTTCTGATTTGTCGAATTTAAAGGACTCTCCAGTTGAGATTGACTTTCCAAATTCGTATTCGCTCATATTTTATTGTTTGTTTAACTTCTTTATTATGGATATTAGTGGGTTGTATGAGATGCCAAACTTTAAAAAGAGACGATAAATGCTAAATATCTTATCTCTGGACTCTTCTTTGAGAGTATCAATTGACGACTGTGTAACTTCATCGATTAGTTTTTTCCCGCGAATAAGGTCGTTGCATTGTTTGACCATTTTTAAGTCGCCTTTGTATTTGAAGTACATTCTTGCGGCAACGAAGTTGAGTGATTGAATGAGTTTTTGTCCGTCATTTAGGCTCGGCCTTGATTTATTTTCTGATATGTCAATCATATCAGAATCATCGAAAATTACATTATTATAATCGCAGACGGTTTCAGCCTCCTCTGGCAATGTCTTACCAATAAGATTATCGACGTATTTGCCATTCAAAAAGACGATTTGGAGCATGCAGATCTTGTCCTTCAAACTTGTCGAATGTTGCGAGAAATAAGAAACAGACAC
>CAVKBM010000175.1:0-2094 GCA_963654355.1 Bacteroidaceae bacterium
AGCCGTATGATTCTGACATTCCTCCTTTTGGCAACGTAGTTGCGATATTTGGCAAAATGTCATTCTGACAAAAATGGCTTCTCTTATCATCCTCGAAAGACAAAACACCTGGAATTAAATCGTCAAAGTAAGAGAGATAAACGGTGTCTGAGTAGACAGTTCGACCAAATTCGTTGGTTGCCAAACGTCTGAAATAAGTACTCTCTCCTTGCACGACCTCGTTGACCGCATCCGCCGAAAGCTCGTCTTCAGTTGCGCCTTTAATAATTCTCCATGCCTTCTCCGAAGTTGGGTTTGTCGCATATTGCCAAGAATAAGAGAAAAAGCCCGTACTTCCAGACGCACGTTTCTCACTCTTAATGCCGTAGAATGAAGTTCCCTTACAAACCTTCTGGTCTGAAGATATTTTTCCGCCGTTGCTCTTACGATAAATAGTCAACGGAACTTGTGTCAACTCGCTGTTGCAAACACCATCGCCCAATTGCAGGAACAACTTAGACATCATAGAGACATTCGTTAAAGTCAAGCCGTTCTTGCGACCTAAAGTGTCATTTGCCAATTCGTCAGCGAACCAGTTCCATACCTCGTAGTAGTTTGGTGTGTTATAGACTACACGGATATTGTCGTCTTCTTCCGCACCTTCTGGGGTGATGACGAACAGAGAATCGTCAATCTGACCCAACGAACTTACCACCTGTGGCACTGGTGTAGTTGATATGGATGAACAACCATCACTCAATGTAAAACGAATAGTTGTAGAATCTTTCACCTCATCCAATGCGTATTGTTTTTGGTAAGTGTTCAGATCAAAATTGCCGACACGGACAGTCTGCCAATCAGCGTTCTTAGCCGCATTGTTAGTAGTGTAAAGACCTTTTACACGCTCCCACTGCCACGTCAACGCATTTCCATAAAGGCTTGCACCCAAAGAGTCGCTATACCAAGCATACTCCACATTTTCAGGCACTGTCAACTTAATATTCTCTCCTTCATCGCCATAGCAGTAGAGTTTTTTATCCACTGAAAGCGTTCCTGCCAATCCATCTATCTCCTTATCATTGACAGACTGAAGCGTTGGTATCACATTGATTTCCAGTTTATTAGACAATATAGACTTCGTCACCTGCTTTTCTAATGTATATGAATAGTAGGAAGTCTTCGTTACTCGTTGAACAAAGAAAGTCTTAACTTTTCCATCTGTATTCACGAAGTTCACTTTGCAGGTATCCAAATTGATAGACTGTGTCGTAACCTTGTTGCCATATTGATTTTTGATTGGCGTGTAAGTACCATTCACGGTTGGTGAATATTCCCATTCAAAAGAAAGATTTTCACCTGTTGGCTCTTCTAAATCATAAATCTTACCTGACAACTGCCCACTACATACCCAAGCAAGTCCTTCGTAGTCTTCCCAGGCGATGACACCACCTGTCAAAGCACGGCGAACCGAGACAATCAACATAGTATCGTTCGTACTCAAGCAGCCTAAACTATTCATTTTATGAGCGAAGAACACAGTCTCATCTTTCAAAGGTTCGGAGACGAACCTGTCTGTCAAACCACCATTGATTGTGTCAAGTACAATGTACCCTGTCTCATCAAAGAAGACATAACGGCTATTCTCCTCGTTTCCGACAAAGACCGCAGTTGTACCATTATCCACAACATCCGTACCCTTGATTTCTTCTGGACCAAGGAACACTTCATCGCCTACGCTAAACATAGCGTATGTCGATGTCGTGTCTGATATACCACACATATCTGTTGCGACACGACGGAAGAATGTGTTCTCATAGATTCGATACTCATTCTTCTTCGGACGATAAGAAGCTCCTGAATAACCACCAACCTTTGTCCAAGGTCCATCTGGACCTTCAGTCGACTTAATCCAGGTGTAGGTGTATCGACCATCCTTGGTAGCCATACCACCCGATGCCAAAGCTGTACTTGAGATCTCAGGCAATCCGCCATAACAAATTTCTTTCTCGCCGTATGCGATAGAACCAGCATAGACAGAAGAATAGATTAACGGTCCACGGACGGTCATACTTCTTGCTGCAGAGCCTGGATAATCTGGACTTGTCACCTCGGCAT
>CAVKBM010000176.1:0-2091 GCA_963654355.1 Bacteroidaceae bacterium
ACTATATCCATTCCGATGTGGAAACATTGGAACGAGTAAAAATTATGGAAGACCTCCGCAACGGACTGTTCGACGTATTAGTGGGTGTCAACCTGTTACGTGAAGGATTAGATCTGCCGCAAGTGTCGCTTGTCGCCATCATTGATGCCGACAAGGAAGGAATGCTACGTTCCCACAGAGCCTTGACGCAGACAGCAGGACGAGCGGCCAGAAACGTGAACGGGAAGGTCATCATGTATGCCGACAAAATCACGAAAAGCATGCAACTCACCATTGATGAGACCAACCGTCGTCGTGAGAAACAGATGAAATACAATATAGAACACGACATCACACCAAAGACTGCAATCAAAAACAGCAAATCTATCCTGCCCCAACCGCCAATCAATGAAAACCCCGTCATCAAGAAAGCTGAATACAAGATTCAGGAGATTCACACCATCGTTGCCGAGCCTCAACAATACCATACAAAAAAGGATATTGAGGCAGTCATTGAGAAGATAAAAAAGAAGATGAAAGAAGCCGCCAAGAAGTTAGAGTTCTTAGAGGCGGCACAATATCGGGACGAGATTATGAAGCTGCAGAAGGAGTTAGAGAAGATGTAAGGGGGAAAGCCTACTGACAAAAAGTGGCATTTGTGACAGTTTTTGATAGTAGGTTTGGTTAAGTCAAGGGAAAACCTCATCTTTGTAGTGACAAAAAATGGCATTTATGACAACTTTTGATAGTAGAGTAAGATGAGAATAGAGAGAGAACAATATCTAAAACAACTGATAGCCGCCAGACAAAACGGTCTCATCAAAATTGTAACAGGAGTCAGAAGATGCGGGAAATCCTATCTTTTGTTCACGTTGTTTCACGAGTATCTTAATTCACAAGGAATTACAGACGACCACATCATTGAAATAGCGTTAGACGACCGCACCTACATTGAACTGAGAAACCCTGATGCGCTACTTTTCCACATCAAAAAGGGAATCAAAGATAATCAACTGTATTACATCATTTTAGACGAGGTACAATTAGTAGATGAGTTCACAGATGTGCTAAATAGTCTTCTTCACATACGAAACGCTGACGTGTACGTTACAGGAAGCAACTCTCATTTTCTATCAACCGACATCGTAACCGAATTTCGTGGAAGAGGAGATGAGATTCATCTCTACCCTCTCTCCTTTTCCGAATATTTAGATGGTTACAACGGAGACAGGAACACCGCATGGAAAGAGTATTACACATACGGAGGATTACCTCACATTCTTTCTTTAGAGACAGACAAAAAGAAGGAGGATTATCTTGAAAATCTCTTTGAAAGCGTTTATTTAGTGGATATATTGGAGCGCCATAAAATCAGGAATAAGACTGAATTTGAGGAGATTATAAAAATCGTAGCCTCAAGCATCGGATCTCCCATCAATCCATGCAAACTCACAAAAACGTTCAAGAGTGTGAAAAACGTTGATATCCACCACCGTACGATTTCCAACTATCTTTCGTTCATGGAAGACGCTTTTCTTATTGAGAAAGGTATAAGATATGATATCAAAGGTAAGAAATACATCAACACGCTGTCAAAATACTACTTTTCTGACATTGGAGTTAGAAACTCCATTCTAGGTTACCGTCAACAAGAAGAAACGCATATAATGGAGAACATTCTCTATAATGAGTTGAAAATCAGAGGATATAAAGTTGATATCGGAATGGTAGAATGTCGGGAACCAGACAAAAACGGCAAACAAATACGGAAACAATTAGAAGTTGACTTTGTAGTAAACCAAGGCAGTCAACGCTACTACATCCAATCTGCCTTTGCCATGCCATCACCAGAAAAAGAGAAACAGGAGTCTGCCTCTCTGCTTAAGATTGGCGACTCCTTTAAAAAAATCATTGTCGTAAAAGACGATATCAAATCAAAACGCAACGAGAAAGGCATCCTTACCATCGGACTAATGGATTTCCTTCTCAACGAAAATAGCCTGGATTGGTGAGTCTACTGACAAAAAGTGGCATTTGTGACAGTTTTTGTCAGTAGCATAACTTGCGAGTTCAAAACTTTCTGCTTAAAACCAAATACAATATACCCAAACC
>CAVKBM010000177.1:0-2035 GCA_963654355.1 Bacteroidaceae bacterium
GATTGAACACATTCACCAAAATAGACCTCGAAAAGTGGCTGAACGAGCCTTTCACTCCGCCACCTGAGGTGGATTTTTGACGAAATAAATCCCATATAAATGATGCAGTGGTGGTGTCATTGAGGCGCTCCCCTGCCTTACTGCGTTTTATAAAACGTTTAGGACAATATTGGTCGGCTGAAGATGTTTGTCAAGACTATACAACCAAATAGGATTTACTCTACCTTCAAGCTAAACTTACCGCCTAAATTGACACTCACCTTAAGTCCGTCTTTCGTAAGATGAATAGCATCTACATCCAAATCATTAAGAAAACCGTTGAGGTAGACATTATCAATGAGTTCGCGATTGAAAAGTTCACTGCGACTCATCTCCTTCACCCACTCCAATTTATCTTTGATAGAAATAACGACGTTCTCTTCAATCATCTTTTTTAAGCCCTTCTTATAGAATAAATTAACCACCTTAGCCAAGACATTTTTTGTTTTCAGTTTATAATCCACCTCAGAAATGCGAATAGAGGATGTAGCCTTGTCATAGTAAGGAATACCACTAAGATAGATTGCTCCATTGACAAAACCATGCACATGCACGCCAATAATCATTTTGTCCATTTGTCCATAGAAAGTCATACTATCTACAGTAATTTGATGTTTGCCATCCCCGAAAGTTTCGCCTGTCATTATGCTACCAGCAAGCGTATCAATAGTTGAATATGGAATATCAGCCAAAATATTCAACTTCACCTTTTCATCTGTACTGTTATACATTTTAAAAGCAGGCATAGAAAGTTCCTTTTGCTTATCAGCAGGAACATGATCCATGTAAATCTCAGCCAAACATTGGATGCCGATTGTTGTACGTATCTGCCCTGCCGTTCCTGCAATCGGAGTTGTATAAAGATTTTTAGGAGTAATCTTCAGCCACACCTTAAAATCCTCCGTAGAAACATCTATAGGATCCTGTACCACCGACCATATGTCTTGGATATACTGAGACAACGGAACATTCTTCTTTACCGTTTCATCAATCTTTTGAGTCAATGTTTTCTTTTTTGCTTTCAGTACTTTATCAACAATAGGAGTGATTGGAACATCCACAACTCCCAATTTCAAAACTGGCTTTTGAATCCATTCATACTCTATAAAATCTGTCTTTGTAATAAGGTTCCAATCTTTTGTGAAATTGATTGCAGTCATCAACTTTAATTCAACAGAACCTTCAATTTCCTGATCTGTATAAGTAAAACCGAGATCAAATCGTTTTTTTATCCACAACTTAATAGGGACAGCATAGGTCAAGACATTTCCATCGTATGCGATTTTGAAATCTTTAGCTTTCCACGCCTTGACCATCAAACTATCGTCTTCTATGTTATTATCCTCATAAATAAGGTCGCTGAAACGTTCGTTGAGTTTTTGTTCAAGCAAAGAGACATTGATAGTTATGGGAATATGCAAAGTAGAAGTTTTCGGAGTGTAAACAACTTGTTCATAGACCTCATTAGGTTGTATTTCTAACGAATCTGTTGAAATAGGAATTGTATCGTTAAGAATATCAGATTCACCACTGCCAGTCATAGAGACGCCCACTTCTTCAATCTCTTGCTCATGTTGTCGGGCATTACAAAAAAATGGAATTGTAAACATAAAAGAAAGCGCTAAAAAGTAAATACTTCTATTCATCGTGATTGTTTTTATTTTGTTCTAATAAGACTTACAAAGTTATAATTTTCACAAATATGAAGACGACATTACGGAACACATCATATTTCTTGAAACTATGTAAAAACATAATTCTAACGAAAGACATTTTATCATTCGATGTTGTATGTGTGTTAAAAAACATATAAATTTGCTCAGGTGTCTCCCCTATGAGTAGGAGAAATATGTACCTAATTTTTTGAGAATGGAAATATTAATGATTATCCTGTTCCTTTTGGGCTATACCTGTATAGCGATGGAGCACAGTATCAATGTGAATAAGGCCGCCTCCGCCCTTTTATTATGTGCTTTACTATGGACGGTCTATATTC
>CAVKBM010000178.1:0-38336 GCA_963654355.1 Bacteroidaceae bacterium
GTATCTATAGAAGACTATTGTAATTCAATAATAAACAAATTACGAAAGGTCAAAGATAATATGCAGAATGGCTTACCATTGCATAATCTTTTCGATAATTATATGAGGCAATATACTTATCGTTATGTTTGTCAGTTTAAGGTATATAAAAGTAAAGGATGGATAAATTATGCTGAAAATACAGATTTCCCTGTTTTTGGTTGCATTGAGGAATTACTTTTTGACGGCACTCACGACAAACTTCACGATGGAGGTTTGCTCAAATACCACCAAGCTGGCAAACCCAAGAAACTCGCTATCAAATGGCACGTCGGCAAATCAGAATACTCTGCCTATTTCTGGTTTGAGGAAGAACCAATCCGTGAAGTGTTCGACAAGTTCTATGGGGCACACCCCGACACCAAGACTGACTTCATCATCCGTATTGATGCGGAGAACAAAAAATACGAATTGGCACTCTATCGGTATGGTTTGAAAGAGCCACAAATCATATCGGAAGACGTATATCAATTATTGGTATTCAAGAATAAGTTTGAGGATTACCGTTCCGACAACTATAATCAAGAGCGTGGAGCATGGATATGGTAATACATAGTAAATGGGCAAGTAGTACTTCATCTCACATTATGCATAACAATAAAAAATATAATTCATTATGGCAACAGAAGAAATGTATGAAGACGATGATTTCATCATCAAGCTTACCATTGACGGTACAGAGTTTGAGGGAGTGGAAGTAAAGGTAACAGACCCGAACAAGACTATCCGTGATCAAATAACAAGCATTGTTTCGGTGTTTGAGTTGCCAAAATTCTATCAGGGTATTCCCAATTTATATCTGCTTGGTCGGAGAGCAAATGCAGACGATGAAGGTGAGATATTGGAGTTTGAAGATGAGAATGGACATCAATGTTCATTACAGGATTATAATGTCAAATCAGGCGATTATTTGTTTCTAACAACTGTGTGCGCAATTTAAGGTGGATATAATATTATGTTAGGTTCAATCATAGGTGATATTGTTGGCTCTATATATGAGTTCAATGAAATGAAAAATTACAATTTCAGTCCTTTGTTTGGTGAGAATTGTAGTTTTACAGACGATAGCATACTTACATGTGCTGTTGCAGAATGGTTGATAATAGACCATTTACACACACAGTCTGCTTTGGAAGAATGCCTGCTTAAATATTGTAGGCTCTATCCAAAACCTATGGGAGGATATGGATGCTCATTTCAAAAATGGCTGTTCAATCCAGAACAGTTGTATGACTTCAGCATAAACAATTATCATACACCTGTAAAGCGCAAGCCTTATAATTCTTGTGGAAATGGTAGTGCTATGCGTGTTTGTCCTGTAGGATGGGCAGAAAACAACATAACAGATATTTTGGAAACTGCTAAACGATCTGCTGAAATTACACATAATCATCCTGAAGGTATAAAAGGGGCGCAAGCTGTGGCATTATGTGTGTATTTTGCACGAATAGGTAAAGATAAGCTGTACATCAAAAATTATATAGAGAAAGAATTTGGTTATGACTTATCAACGCCAATTGCAGAAATTCGTGAAAGGTATTCTTGGAGAGGTATTGATGGAATTGGAGATGGCGGTTTGTGTCAACAAAGTGTACCACAGGCAATATCTTGCGCCTTACAATCTGACGGATTTGAGGACGCCGTAAGAAATGCAATATCCATTGGTGGCGACAGCGATACAATAGGTTGTATAACAGGTGGTATTGCAGAAGCACTGTATGGAGTTCCAACAGAAATAATGGAATATACGATAGAAAAGTATTTACCATACAGGCTAAAAGCTGTACTAAGGAATTTTGCACACAAATACGGTTTACAACAAATAGACAACTATTTTGAACTTCATCCATTGGCAAAATTTCTGAACCCAAAAGACAAGAAGTTCCAGATATAAGAATAAAAACAATAATAAAAACATTAAAATATACCATTATGGCAACAGAAGAAATGTACGAAGACGATGAGTTCATCATCAACCTTACCATTGACGGAACAGAGTTCGAGGAAGTGGAAGTAAAGGTGACAGACCCGAACAAGACCATCCGTGACCAAATCACAAGCATTGTGTCTGTGTTTGAACTTCCTAAGATTGACAATGGTGGCAATCCTATCCAATATCTGCTCGGTCAGATTATGGACGAGGGAGAAGAGCCTGAGATATTGGAGTTTGAAGATGAGGACGGTCGTGAGCAAGCCCTCATAGATTACAACATCCAGCCAGGCGACCACTTGCATTTGATTTCTGTACCAATCGCAGGATAAAAGGAGAAAGAGGTATGAACGAGACTATCAACAATTTCAATCAGAAAGAACTGTCAGGCAGAGATGCCCGACTCTGGAAGGAATGGAAAGAGTTGGACACTCTTTGCCGTAAGCGCAAGATGACCAGTGCTAATCCTCGCCAACCGTCACTCTCCTATATCGTCCGCAGAAAGAACGCTATGGGACTTCCTACGGAGTATGAGATTTGGTACCGTTGCAAATCCATTGTCGGAGTAATAGGCGACACAGTGCCGAGAGAACCGAAGTTCGGCTATCTGCACAAGATGAGCATTGTGCTCCCAAACAACTATCCGTCAGCAGACGGCAACCCTATATTTACTTTCATAACAGACGTGTGGCATCCGAACATCCGCTATTCGGGAAGTTTCAAGGGACATGTGTGTCTGACCATCAAGGAGATGGGCGTGTTGGCATCGTTAAAGGACTTGGTGCTTCGAGTTGAAAGATACTTGAAATATCAGATGTATCATGCTCAAAATACCTATCCTTATCCAGAAGATCAGAATGTGGCAGAGTGGGTTCGTGAAGAGGGTGAACCGAACAATTGGGTGCACTTCAATCAGGAAATGCCTGAGCCTACTGCACCAACTGCAAAAATGGCTGAAAGCGCAAAAACTGAAAAGGTAAAACCTATTATCAAGTCAAGAACGATATGAAAAAAGCATTATTCCTATTATTGTTGGCTATAATAAGTTCTGTCCATAGTGCATACGCAGATGAGACAAGAGCCATTAAGTTGGACAACAAGGGGCATGAGAAAGAAACGATACAGTTGTCTTTCTGCAATATCTTTGTGGAATTACAGAAAACAGATGAAGATGACCAATATAAAATCAGCATAAACTTAGAGAATGTTTCTGAAGACAAGATACTGTATCTTTTCGATGTTCCTTACAATGAGAAAACTTTGAAAAAAACATGCAACCTCGTTTATGATAAAGTTTTCCCTGGGGCAAAAGGGAAGAGAGTTGCAGAGTCTTGTGATGGTTTGTCAGAATCATGCCGGTTGCTTCCTTCTGAAAGCAAAAACATCCTTAACTTCCAAGGAAACGAGGAAAGCAGAAAATGCAGATTACCTATATACATTGCCCGCACCAATGATGCGAAATTTCTCCTTGTGAAAAAAAGCAAGGTGTCTTTGGCTCAAAAGGAAATTCTCGAACTGAATATTGACGTTGAGTTGAAACCAGATGGGGATTTTGTAAGACTGTCAAATTCAACAGACAGCCTTATAAATGAAATTGGGCGACAGACATTCTGCTCCAACAGAAATCATAGAGGAACGTCATTAAAGACCTTGAAACGTTTATACGGAAAATCAATAGATGATTTGAAAAGACAGACAAGGCAGGTTCTCAGTAGCAGGCATTATATGTCATCAGATAAAGGCTATAAGCAATTTGCAGGAATATTGGAGAAATTGAACGCTATAAATTTGGATAACTTGACAGTTGCTTCATGCAAGAATGACAGAAAAGCCACGAAAACAAAGGTACAATCAACACACAACTGCAGATATTGTTCCTTGTCTATTGGAGAGATATACAAGAAGATGGAAGCTTATTATATAGACCTCCATAATGGCAAGAAAACAAAAGGACAGATAATGGGTGATGTTGACGAACTGTATAATTGCGCCCAAAAGAACAGCAAAAGAGCTACAGGCAACTATATGTCAAGAATCTCAACCTATTACAGTAAAATAAAGTCGAAATAATATGAGGTTTGCCGGATTTTTACTGTTGGGATGCTTGCTTTGTCCTATTCATGCAGTCGGTAAGATAAAGAAAGACACCATTTATACTACCGATGGGGACAGGATTATCTTGACTTATGATGTTGCCAATACTGCAAATCAAGCAACCGTTAAATTCATTGGTCAGCAGAAGAAGTTGGGCAGACTGAACTCCAAGTACAAGGATTTGAGCAAAGTTGCAGTGTTGTTCTTTGACAGAACAGGAAACTACAGCGGTGATGTATCATTCTCCAACATGGTTCCAGAAGCTTTTATGACACCATCCGAAGTTCAATTCAAGAAGTCTTCAGACGGCTATTATCTCATACAGGCAGAGCCAAAGTTATCTTTCACAGTAAAGGCCGATGCAAAGGTGCTTATACCTATCTATTTGGCATACAAAACAAAGAAAGGCAAGTACGAACTTTTCTCTAAAAGCCGAGACTTGGTAATTCCACTTGGAGCTGGAACTGGAACAAAGAGGCAAATGTCATCTACCCAAACTATCCAACAAACTATAACTTCAACAGCCGAAATGGAAACTGACAATACTGTTGCGGTTAAAGTGCTTGAAAGTATAAATCTTGCAAAAGAATTGCTCGCGCAAGCCAATGAACTTCCTTTTTCCGACAACCTTTTGGATGAAATAAACTATCTGCGCCAAAAACGCCGGGAGATAACAGACAAAGCTCTTGTCGCAGAAATTTCTGATGTTATGGAGCAATATGAGTCAAAAAAACGTATGTTGGAGTACAAAAGTACAGAAGAACAAAAAGCCCAACAGCAAGCAGAAGAGTTAAAGGCCCAACAGGAAGCACAGGCAATAAAGGCGCAGAATGACTCCATTGCAAATGCCCAACAAATAGCATCAGAAAAAGAAAAGAAACGTAATCTTTGGATGATTATAGGAGGCATTGTTTTGGCGATACTGGCATTCATCGGCAATCAGTTTTTTCAAGGTATCAGAAACAAGAGAAATCAAATGCGAATGATATATCTGCAGCAAAACATTGCTGACAAAGCTGAAGCAGAAGCCAAACGACAGGCTCGGAATGCTATCAGGACACAGCGAAACAAAATCGAGGCAGGAGCCAAACGAAAAGTCTCTGACGTTGTTCGCAGTAAAGGCAATATAAAAATAAATGGAAAATCAAAAAAAGCATCAATTTAATATGACTAATCATGAGAATATTTAATAAAAGGACTATAGGCATATTGTTGGTTTTTCTGACGTTTTCATCAGCCTATTCACAAAGAATAGACTATGAGGTGGCATCGGAATCTACAATTTACCTAAAAGCCGTGTATAATGATGACGGCAAGAACCATGTTAGCATCAATGTAGATGGTACTAATGTCGGGACTATATCAGCAGGTGGTTCGCTTGCCATAAAGAAAAATTGCAGCAAGTTCGTGAAAGCCGAGACATCGGAAGGCAGCAAGACTTTATGGCGAACTGGTGATACTTCTGCAGAATGGGAAAAGACACATCCTGTACAAGATAACGAAAAGCGAGAAGATGAACCAAAAGTTGAGACTTCTCCAATTGTTGCTACTAATGCTGCTGAAGGAAAAGTAGAAAGAGCTATACCGTATGGAAAGAAAGTTTCTTCCGACCAACTAATAGCTTTGTTTAAAGACCAAGTTGAGAAAGATTCTTTTTATTCATCAACTTTTGTTCAAGCAATTAAAGACGAAATAGACAAGCATATTGTTTTTCTGAATAACTATGTAGAGAACAACGAAAAGAGAGAGGAATACATACAAAAATATCAGCTTCGGGAATATTTGGATGACAAGGAATCTATAATCGTACAGAATGAAAATTCTATAGATTCATATATAGGTAATTTTGTCGCCTCAAATTTCAAATCCAACGAACTTCCAAATCGTTCAGAATATGAAACGAAATTGCGTAATGTTCTTGAAGAAAAGATTGCCGAAAGAAAAGACCTGTTGGACAACTATCGAAATGAAATTCTTGATGAAGGATTTTCTTCCACATTGACCAAACATTTATTCTCAGGGAAATCTATAGCAATCAATGTTGTTCTCGCAATATTGATTATTGCGATTGTGGTCTTCATCATTATAATCTTAAAGAGAAATACCCGCAAAAAGAGAACCACTGCCATACAGCCAAGCAGTCCGACACAAAACGGCAGTGCAGACATAGTGGTAAGAAGAAAAACAACTTCAATCTTGAAGAAGCAAAGTTTGGAAGATGTACAGCATAACGATGCATACCTGCCTATTGATTGCGCTGATTTCTGCTCAGACTCTGCGGTAAGACGCATATATCTGAAGAACACTTGCATCAAAGAAATATATAATCTTTATGCAGAAGACCTCAGAAATCCAGAAAATCCTAATGAGGATGGATGTATGGTGCTTGGACGATGGGTGCATGATGAGGAAAGAGACGAATATTATGTGTCCTTAGAGGAAATAGTAAAGCCTGGTGACGATGCTATCTTTAAAGAGTATGAATTGAATTTTGGAGGTAAAATAAAACTGAAAGTAGCCGAGAAACTGAGACGATTAAGAAGAGAGACAAACTTACAGTATGATATGACATGCTGGGTACATTCCCATCCTGGTCTCGGCGTCTTTTTCAGTAATGCCGATAGTGGCGTACAAATGCAACTAAAGCACCCGACGCATCCTAAGTTCTTGGTTGCTATTGTGATTGACATTCTTACCCCAAATCAAGAATTGGGAATATTCACATTCAAGCATGATATGAGCATCAACTCCAAGGCCGATTTGCAAAAGATGTATTCTTTGGAAGAACTGTATCAATGGGCAGTCAAGAGCGACAGAACCTCTTTTAAGCAAGAAGACTATAGAAACATTATGCAAACTGCTTCAACTCGCATTGACAGCCATTATGGAGTAGAATTATCCAATGGTGCAATCATCGACATGTGCCAATTACAGGCAACACAAGGGAACGGATTGTTGGCATGGGTACATGGATATACTTGTGAGAACAATGGAAAGACGGAATTTGTCTTAAAATCGGTATCGCAAAACAATGTTGTCCAGGATGATGAGCTTATTGGTTGCTACATCAATGGCGCACATTGCAGCATACCTACAATAAAAAGACTCATTTCAAATGATTTTAGCAACATAAAATTCATTTTGTTCTATTCTACTGCCGATGATATACTGACAGCAATTCCTGTTATTGATGGTCAGCTTTCTGTGAATGAAGATTCTTATGGTGAAGAAAAATTAGAAGACTTAAAAATATGGACACGAAGAAAAAGATAATCTGTAAATTGGTTGCCTTTTGCTTGGCAATGTCTGCAATCTTGCCTGTATTTGGACAAGACATCAGACAGATAAAATTCTGTGACAAGAATTATGAATACGGTGTTGGAAAAGATTCTCTTACATTATATTTTAATGTCTTGAATGTTGAGGGTAAGAGGGTGCAAAATATCTCTACCAATCAACTTCAGAACTATTTGGTGATAAAAGAGGATGGGGCTTTGATACCTTCATCTTCTTGCAAAATCAACGCAATTACTTCAGGGCAACGTATTCCTGCTGAATATACATTTTCAGTACTGGTTGATTTGAGCATTCCGCAAGAGGGAAAAGCGCAGATTTACAAAGCCATTTCCCAGTTGGTAAATATCTCGCCAAAAGGATGTGTGTACCTCTCTTTCTTCGGTGACGAAGTAACATCAAGCAAACTTGTAACTCCAGAAAATCTCAAGTCATTTGAACCATATTTCTCCAAGACTTCTGAACATAAATACTTGTATGGGGCTTTGTATTCAAAATTAGCGGAGTTCAGCACAACAAGTTCAGAGAAAGAAGGTTCGGTCATAGGAGAAACCAACTATACAAGAAATGCTGCAATATCAAGACGTGCCACAAAGAATGTGGATAAAAACATCCTGTTTGTTTTTACCGAGGGAAACAAAAGTCCTTCATTTGAAGAGAACATAGCCTTCTTGGAAGTAAATGAATACCAACAAGACATCAAGCATCTTGTACCTACTGTTTATGCGTTTTACTATACAGAGCAGGGTAAGGATGCGGATATAGAAAATGTATTGATGGCTATATGTAACCCAAAAGTAAAAGGTCGTATTGGCGACTACAAGCCAGCCAATGACATGGCTCAGGTTCTGAATGATTTTCAGGAAATTGTAAATGACAAGATGTATGATTACTCATTTACATATCGTGTTCTTTCTTCTAAAACCTACTTTGGGAAAACTTCATATTCAGCAGAATGGAAAGGTGATGTTATTGGTACTGGAGAATTTTCTATCGGCTCGGCAGAAAGACCTTGGCCTGAGCATACGGCTACAACTTCAGACTCTATTTATAAGTATCTCGTTGCCATCATTGTCGCTATTCTCACCATTGGTTTCTTCTTCCTTATAATGAAGGTGCTGATACCGTTGCTTAGGTCAAAAGCCTTTGAAGCCAAGTATTATAAGAAATATGTACCAGAAAAGAATATTTCGAGCAGAATTTGCCATTATTGCAAGCAGCCGATAACAGAAAGGCAAAGCGTTGTCATGAAATGCAAGCATATAATGCATGTACATTGCTGGCAGCAGAATGGTTACAAGTGTGCAGAGTATGGACAGAATTGTAAAACTGGCATACAGGAACATGTTGAATGGAAAGAGTTGTTTACATGGAAATCTCTGAAGGATTGCCATCAGACTATTGCTGGTATATGTGCAGGTTTTGTAAGTTGGATATTTTTTGAGCTTGGAGGACGCGGAAGTTTTGAGGGAATATCAAAGAGTCTTGTTTCCGTGTTCTATACGCCAAGCGACAACTTGCCAAATCTGTCCTTGGAGTGCGAAAGCAAGACCTCTGCATTTCTTACCATCGGTCTTCTATTAGGTTTCTTCCTGTCTCTTATCTTTAGATACAACGATGAATATAGAAAGAAGGACTGGAAGATAAATTTGAAAATCATCGGGTTGTCACTTCTGACAGGTGTGATAGGAATGATAGCTTTTGCCATAGGTGCAGACATTCTATGTGTGTTGCTTACCCTTATCAACGCAACATTCATACCTTGGTATTGTTCTTTCCCAGCTTACATTCTGTTCTCTGTTGCTGTGTCACTCGCCCTTACAATCAAGTCAACGATTCCTCTGAAAAGTGCATTGATTGGTGGTGGCTGTTCCTCTGTTATAGGATTTGTCGTATTATACTTTTCAAGTCTAACAAACGTTAGTTGGCCGTGGATGAACATGCTGCTTGACTTCATCATTTATGGTGGTGGTTTGGGCGCTTCTCTTGTAACTGTAAGAATGTTGGCAGAGAAATACTTCCTCGTAATTCAAAATGGAGTTAGAGCAGGACAGAGAATACCAATTCATAAATGGATGAATGCTACAGGTGGTGGCAACAAGGTTTCTATCGGTATGACTGGAGATTGCGAAATACAGATGAACTGGGAAAAAAGCAATAAAGTGGCTAAGGAACATGCACTGTTATACATAGACCACGAGAAACAGTTGCCGATGCTTAAACCATTAGCAACTGGAGTTATATATAACACAAGAGCCGAATTGAGTGTTGGCAAGCCGAATGTTCTGTCTAACAATGACACATTCAAGATAGGTGATACTGTATTCCAATACGTAGAAACAGAATAAACAATTTAATTTACATCTAAGATGAGAACATTTTTATTGATTCTATGTGGACTATTGACCACAACAATGGCCAAGAGCCAAGAAGTGATAGACAACTTTCAAGTAGGACCTTATGAGGTTGACTATATGGGTAAGGGTGACGTAAACTTCCGATTGAAAAAGGATATAAACCTTTACGAGTATTTCAAACTTCAGAAAGATACCATTATTGCAGAGAGCAAAAAGGTACAACCTATAAAAAAAGGCTTTGAGGTAGGTGCCACCTATTCTATGCCACGATTTGGTGTAAAGGGAGCGTTTAATTCCTTTGGAGTCTATGGCTCGGCAAAGTCAAAGGTAAGCAACAACATATATCTCAATTATGGAGGCAAAATAGCCCTTTCCTATGGACACTATAACGAAGAGGTGAACAATCTGAAAGATGTGTTGTTTGAAGTCGGTGTTCCTTTGTCTGTAGAGTTTGCCAATTTGAATAAAGGCGCATCCTCCCTTTTTGCAAGTGTCGGTTTCACTCCTGCATACTACACAACATTAAGCGCAAAGGAGAACAAAGACGGTAAAGACGTTGATGCTGACAAGAAAAGCGGTCTGTATGTAGCGCCAAAAGTTGAACTTGGCGGCTACATTCCTGTGAATGACCATTTTTTGAAGATTGGTCTGTTTGGAGAGTACCGAATATGTTGTACTAAAGCAGAAGATAACATCTTCAAACAAAGGATAGGACGTGCATTTGTCGGTGCTAATATCGGGTATGTGTTTTAATGAATAAAATGCTTTATGCAGACCGTGAAGAAATATGAATGGGGAGAGGGTGTTTTTACGCTTCTCTCCTGGTTCAAACAAGACAAGGTGAAAAATGCAAAAGTTCTTGTCGTTGGTGCAGGAGCTTTGGGCAATGAAGTGATAAAAAATCTCACCCTATTCGGCGTAGGCACTATTTTCGTATGTGATTTTGACCGTATTGAATTATCTAATCTGACAAGATCTGTCTTGTTCAGAGAAAAAGATGCATACGAGCATTCCTATAAGGCTGACGTTGCCGCTAAAAGGGCAATGGAGATAAATCCGCAGATAAAAGTCGTTCCTATTGTGGGGAATTTATTCTCTGAGGTAGGTTTGGGCATTTATAAGGATGTTGATGTTGTCATAGGATGCTTAGACAGCAGAATAGCCAGATACTTGTTGAACAGATTGTGTATGCGTGTCGGAAAGACGTGGATTGATGGCAGCATAGAAAACATGACAGGGGTTGTAAAGGTGTATTCGCCAGGGGTCAATTGTTATGAGTGTAATCTTTCACGGGAAGAATTCAACAACATCATGCTGAGGACAGGTTGTGCTGATGTCGTAAGGGCACAGACCTCCGCAGGGCGTGTGGCTACAACACCTATCAGTGCATCAATTGTTGGTGCTATGCAGGCACAGGAAGCAATAAAAATCATTCACACATCGGATGGAGAACCTACCCCATTCAAAACCTTGTCGGGGAAAATGTGGCGTTTTGAGGGTATGACCAATACAATCAATACATACAAATATTCTTCTTGGAAGAACAACTGTCCTGCTCATGAACGTTGGACGGAAATTATCCAGTGTGATGAACTCTCAGCAGACATGAAAGTAGACGAAATTCTGGAAAAACTGAAGGAGCTACTGAAAGTCAGTGTCGTGGAAATCAATATGCGCAACAACAAATTTATAGATAAAATCATATCTGACAGACCTGAAAAAGAATTTGTTTTGCATATTCCAGAGTCAAAGTTGGAAGATACGATACAGTCAAATGTAGAGCTAAGAAAACTTAGCTATAGAACAATCTTTCATAAGTGTTTCTTTGAGAATATTGATGAGAGTTTTCCATATATGGAATTGTCATTAAGAGAAATTGGAATACCTCGATATGACATTATTCAAGTGTCAACCGACAAGGGTATCAAGTATGTTGAATTAAGCAAAGATGCAGGATATTTTGGATTATAATAAGACTGGTGTGCCTGAGAATGTTCCACAAGACATTAATGCAGAAGTCTTTCTTGGCTTTTTTCCACAAGACACATTCCGTGTTAAATACTGCGGTTTGCATAAACGCAATGCCTATAATGATATATTGGACATAGAAAAGGAACAAGATAAGTTTTTGCTTCACTTAGGACGCAACAGTCTTTATAATTCATTGCCAGAATATCTGTTCCATAGTATTGACAGGTTCGACAATATTCCAGAAAGAGAAAAAAAGCAAAGGTTCTCTGAAGAATATGCAAAGCAGGAAAAGGAAAAAGAGCAAGCCTATAAGTTGTTCTCCCCTATTGATACTTTGCTGTTTCAGTTACGGTTAGAAATTAGGGAACGATTGAACAAATATGTAGAATCGAATACTGTCATTCAAGACATTCTGTTAGACAAACTAACTAAGGAGCAAAGAAAAAACAGGTTTATAAAAAGAACTATACCTTATATATCTTTCTGCAAGACAATAAGAGGCAATAGAACTCTCATAACATTACTATTAAGAAAGGTGTTGGCTGATGAAGGCATGAAAATAACTGTCGAAAGTAAGCAGACTGAGTTTACCGATGAAAAACCAAGGTATGGAAATTCTGAAGGATGTGAGATTGGAAACGTATATGTTGGCAATACATATTCTGAATCAGTGATTACATATTCCATTTCATATTGGTCTGATGAGGACTGCAATGAGGATTTTCTTCTGTTCGTCAATGATTTAGAGGAATTTAGGTGTTTTGTGCAAGATTATTTTATTTCTGTTGATTCAGTTTTAGAGTTTGACGTTTCAAAGGACTCAAGTCCATTGAAAATCTCTGACACCACTCTATACAATTACTTGAATTATAATACAAACATTTGATATGGCAAAAAGAATTTTGTGGAAAAAGGGTATGAGACTTACAGATGAAGTCCTCACACTTTCAGACAAATGTACGGAAGAACTTGTATCCAAGGCTTATGCACTTGGAGCATGTGGACGGATGGGACTTATGCCAAGTAGCAGAAAGTTTAGCATATCTTTAGACATTAACAACGATGTTATAGATGTTGTGTCGGTTGACTGTCTCGGTCTAAGCCGAGATGGAAGCCTTATTGATGTGCAATACGACACAAACTATACTAACACATTTGACACTCGTGTGGTAATTCCTACTCAGGACACAAATAAAAAGTATTATCTTTGTATTTCTGTTCTCGATGGCATAAGAGACACAAACGACGGAATGTGTGAAAGTCTTTATGGTTTTATTCTTGTGGAAGAGAACACCGCAATTCCAGATAATGCTTTGCCTATTGCAAGAATCTTATATGATGAATATTGTTGGCGTTCGGATGAAAATGATTTTGTTCCACCATGCTTTTATATAAAGTCACATTTTAAATATGAGGAACTTGTATTAAAATTTGTGGCAGCACTTAAAGAGATAAATTCAGGACTTCCACAGCAGTTATATACGGAGAAGAAAGATGCAGTGAAGATATTCTGGCCATTAGTCCAACAGATTATGATTTCTGTTGATAAAAGGAAAGACATCATGACTCCTATGGACTTTTTGGCAGAACTTCAAAAACTTGTGAGTGCTTTCTATTGTGCTTGTAGCTTGGATGACAATATAGATGTCAGCGACCCTGCACAATACATCTCGTTCATAAATATTCCTTATAACTATAGGAATGTATATGAGATTATAACTAAAGGAGTCAATTTATCTCTTTCTATCAATGAGAAGATCAAAGCTTTTAGCGCAGAACCTGTTCATGAAGAGCATTCTTCTGTGCAAGCTCCAACAATTAACAACACTCAATTGCACCAAACTGTAAAAGCTGGAAATGTACAAGTGAAGATTACAAATAATACTCCAGGAGCAACAATTTATTATACGATTGATGGAAGCTCCCCAACAAAATCTTCTAAATCCGGCAATACAATAGTAATTGATAGCGGATTTACAGATGACTGGCATAAAGAACCACCTAAAAATGTAACAGTTAAGGTTGTTGCTTACAAGGATGGGGCGTTTTCTGATGTAGAGACCTATAATGTGCAAATTAAGAAAGGGAATCCTTTTGTAGGTAAACAAATATAAATATGGCATTCATTAAGACACCTTTAACCTACGAAGACAATACAGTAATCATTGCGAGAACTTTAGAAGAAAGAGTAGCAATGATAGACAATTTTATCGAACTTATTGTTTTTTCGCCCAAAGGAAGTTTCATTGCAGACGATGATTTCGGCTTTGAATATTGGAATCATGAATATTCCAATGTCCATTTCAGAAGTTTTAATCATGGACAGAATGGGACTTACTGCAACGGACTTTACAACGAGGTGACATTAAAGGAATGCAAGGAAAGTATAGAGAAGAGTCTTTCTATTTATGAGCCACAATTGAAGCGAGTGAATGTTTCAATAGAATTGGGTTCGATAAAAACGGAAAATGAATCTAATCATAAATTGCTTTCCAAATATGAAGTTACGATTATTATCAAAGGAGTACTTGATGATGGACTTGGTACCATTGCTCCTTACAAGAAAGAAATTAGTTTCTTGATGGAACCAACCGTCAAACGAATAAAAATATAACGATGGATATAGAATTGCAAAAGAGGATTGATGATGTCATTGCACATTTGCAATCAATGATGTCGGAGCCAATAGACTATCAACTGATGGATCCTATTGCAAAAATGATGTTGGTTGCCTTGCTGTATGAAACACAGAAAATTCGTGATGTTATTGACGATTTTGACCAGCGGTTGGTTAATCGTTTCTGTGAGGATTTTATCCCTATGCAGCAAATAGAGGCGATGCCAGCTCTTGCTGTTGTGTCTCCTCAGTTTAAGAAAAATAAGGATAGCGACAGCGTACAGATTAACTCTGGGGTATCTTTTACATATAAAGATAAGATGAGTAAAGCCACCATCAACTATCTTCCTCTTTTCAAGAATACCCTTATTCCATACGATGACATCTATGTACTCACGAAAAATCGTCTGTACACAAAAGAACAAACCTATGAAGTGCAGATGGACCAATCCAATACGTTATGGATTGGCATCCGCACAAAGGCAGAAATAGAGTCGCTTGAAGGAGTTTCTTTCTTCTTGAAAACAAACAATAGCATATATCCACAAGCAATATCTGTTGTAGGAAGTGCAAAAGAGTCAATGGAGTTCTGTACTATGAACAGAATGGAAGATGTAGAAATGTTGGAACCTTTCGATGCCCAACAGGTTTCCACTCGCTTCTTGTCTATCATAGAATATTGGAAACGAATACTCCAAGAACTGCCAAATGGTGTGCTAGTTATGCTGACAGACAAGACTCACAACAGGGATATGTTCAAAAAAAGAGCCTACCCACGTATTTTTCAGAATTGGTTGGAAAGCGAAGTTTTAAACTGTTTCCATGAGGATACATTGTGGCTTCAAGTGGAATTTCCTGAGAACTACAGTGTAAGTGATGATTGCGAAATAACACTGAATGCCATTCCTATTGTCAATGTGGACATGAATTCCGTTACATTGACCCAGACTGCACCTGTGGCAAAACTTCAAAAGCAAGAAGATTCTTTCTTCATATCTATCCTTGAAACGAGCAACGCAGCACATAAGCAGGGATTCTCCATGTTGGCAGAGGAGTTCGTAATTAGGGATTTTGATGCCCACTGCTATCATCATGGCGATTTGTATCGTGACATCCGCAATCTTTACAATCACTTTATTGAAGACTATTACGCCTTTATAGAATACAATGGATTGAAAGATGGACAAGATATAAAACGATTGAAAGAACTTGTCAATAAAATAGCAAAGTCTGTTGGTGAGAAGAATGATAAGTTCAAGTATGACAGTGGAACATACGTTATGAAGAATATCCAGCAAGCAGCGAATAGCTCTGTTACTAAAGTGTCTTTCCTGACCACGCAAGGAGCTTTGGGTAATTCGCTTACTGTTGTAGCGAACACAGGAACCTCACCAAAGTTAGAATGTAAGAAACTCCCTATAATAGAGAGCAATGTACTGGTCATTGTTTCTGCAATAGGAGGCAAGGACAAGGCAACAGCAGACGAACGCTATGAACTTATCCGCTATTATTCGTTGACCAACGACCGCTTATATACGAAAATGGATGTTGAGGCATTTGTCAGAAAAGAACTTATAGCCATTTATGGCAAAGAGGAGTTCAAAAGAATCAATGTCAATGTGCATGTTGAGGGGGCAGCAGGAAAAGAGTCTGTTCTGCGTGGGCTGTATGTAGATATAGAGTTCAAGGATAAAAAGAATTATGAAAAGGCATATGCAGAGAAATATAAAAATAAGATAGAACAAGGTATTCTTAATCTTTCATGCTTGTCTTTGCCGATAGTTATTAGTTTGATACTTCTTTGATATTATACATTATGAAATTTCCATCTTTGAATTTAAGTGAAGTTGTCGTAATATTAAAGACCGAAGGAAAAAGCGATTTTGCAAATGTAGCAACAAAACTTTTTAAGGATACAAAAGCCTTTGATAGCTATGCACACATAATTAGTATATTAGAGAAAAACATTTGTCCTGTTTTGAAAAAGGGAGGAAATATTTCTGAAATAAGACCTTTTTTAAAACCATTGTTGAAAGAAGGTATTGTACTAAGTGATGCTTTCACAAATGTTGGAAGCATGATACCTGGACCAGTTGGTATTGTTTGTTCTTTGATTCGAGCTACCATTTGTTTTTGTGATGGCAATATTCCTATGGGATTAATAGAGCTATTAGGATGCATTCCTGGTGTAAAATATGGATTAAAAGCGACTCCAATGACAACGAAATTAGGCAGTATAATGATGAAAACCATTAAAAACAACAAGGAATTTGGACAATTCGTTAAAAGTGCAGAAAATATGCTGATGAAAGTAGAAGGATTTAACAAAGCATCATTACAAACTCGTTTGGATGAAATCTACAAAAATGCATTTTCTTATCTATATCAGCAATCACGCAATTTATTGGACTATACAATAAAGACTGGTCGAAAATTTCAAACAAATATGGAGATAGTATCTAAGGAAACAAGTCTTTTAAAAGTAACAGGTTCCATACATGGATTATAAATGAAGAGAATTTTTGTTTTATTGTCAACTTTAATGTGTGTCTATACGTTATTTGCCCAGTCTTCTTCGGACATCCAATCATATATCACCCAATACAAGCAAATGGCATTGGAGCAAGAGAAACGATATGGCATACCAGCTTCAATTACTTTGGCACAAGGTATCTTAGAGTCTGGTGCGGGAAAGAGTATGCTGACACGAAATGCCAACAACCACTTTGGTGTCAAAGCCTTTGGAGGTTGGACTGGAGAAATTTATCTTGCATGGGATGATGAGAGACAGAAAAGCCGATTCCGTAAGTATTCTTCTGCAATGGAGTCGTTTAGAGACCATGCCTTGTTTCTTAGGAACAACAATAGATATAGAAGTCTGTTTGCAAATAGCGTATATGATTATCGGTCATGGGCTATAGGACTTCAGAGAGCAGGATATGCTACGGCAGGAAACTATGCAAAAGCATTGATAGGATTTATTGACGCCTATAAACTTTATGCCGTAAATGGTGGCGTAAAACTACGTGCAGGAAAGACTGTGACAATAACAAAACACATATCGACAACAATTCCTGTATTCGATGCAGAATACACCATGTCGGATGCGGAAGAAAGTGATGAAGAAAAGGAAGTGGCAAATATTGTCAAGCGATTCGTTGTTGATATAAATGGAGTTCGTTGTACAATCTTATATCCTGGGGAAAGTTTGGCATCAATCGCACAGAAATATGATATTCCTCAGACTAAAATATTGGAATATAATGAGTTGTCTTCTTCTAAAGAAGTAAAAGAAGGTGACATCGTGTATTTGGAAAAGAAGAAAAAGAAGTACTTGGGGCTTCAAGACACCTATAAGGTGAAGGACAATGAAACCTTGTACGAAATATCCCAACAATTCGGAATACAATTAGCGTCTTTGGCAAAATTAAATGGTATTGACATTTTTTCCAAGCTGAGGAATGGAGAAATTTTGTATTTACAGTAAGCAATGCAAGATTTAAGCAAATACATAAATGACGGAGTGTTGTTTGATGGTCATTATCGACTTATCAAACTGCTAAGTACAGAAGGTGGAACGGCTGACGTATGGTTGGCCGAAAACTACGAGTCAATAGACACTAAGTTGTCAGAAGACAGTGATGATGTCATACGAGTAGATGGAACAGGTGTTCTTGTGGCAATAAAGATATATCGTCCCAAGAACATTCTTGATGTTGATGGCGAGCAGAGCTTTAGGTCTGAATTCAAAACAATCTTCAATTGCCACCATGCCAATCTTATTCCTACAACCGACTATTCTATATGCGACGGAATGCCCTATTTGGTCATGCCGTTTTGTGATAATGGCTCAGTGGAATCCTTAATAGGTAAATTAAATGACGAGGATGATGTATGGAAGCTTATGGCAGATGTTTCTTCCGGATTGGGTTATCTTCACAGTTTGGAGCCACCTATTATCCATCAAGACATTAAGCCTGCAAACATTCTGATAGATACAAATAAAAATTATTGTGTTACAGATTTTGGCATCAGTGTTAAATCGGGTGTAGAGGATGACCGATATTTCGAGAATGAAAGCAGTGGAACGGCTATCTATATGCCTCCAGAGAGATACAAAGAGGGGTATAAACCGAATGCAAGCAGCGACATTTGGGCATTTGGCGCAACTATTTATGAAGTATTAACTGGAGATGTCCCATTTGGAAATGATGGTGGTGCAGCTCAATTGGATGGTGTACAAATACCAGCAATAAAGAATAAAAACATTTCCAAACGGATAAAAAATATCATATATGCCTGTTTGGATGCCGACCCTAAAAAACGTCCAACGGCAAAGTATATTGAAGAATACTCTAAAAGGAAGGGCCAAAAGAATCACGTTGCCATTCTTTTGGCATTCATAGTCATTGTATGTATAATGGTGCCAACAGTGATTGTATGGAATACAAGAACAAAAGAATTGGAGCCATTTTTAATTTACAAAAACAGTGGCGATTCCATCATTACATTGCAGAAACAAGAAACCCAAGCTGCGAAGTTTATAAATTATGAGCTTACAAACAGCAGGTTGAATAAAGCAAAAGTCAAATATATCAAAGCGGTGCGTGAGGATACAGAAAACAAATTGGCTAAAGATAGCATCAACAAGCGCATCGTTTCCATAAAGAATTTATTCATGGACTTAAAAGCATACAAAGGCATTTGTGATACTCTTGACATTGCAATACATGATAATTTGCCAATCCAAGAAGAAGTTTATACTGAGCGAAAAAAGAAATTTTCAGAAAAATTAAAAACTAAAATAAATAATTTATGATTAAATCATTGGTTTTAATGACATCTTTAGCATTATTGGGTGGACTACCGATGTCCGCACAAAGCTGCAAGGTGTTGTATCAAGAAGGCAACACGCTGGTTGACCAAGGAAAGTTGGAAAAAGCGAAGTCTAAATTCCAACAGGTTATTCACTGTGGCAACAACCTATATGTGCCAGACAGTGAGAAAAGAATAGCATGGATTGACCGTGTACTTAGAAAGCCAAGTACGGCAAAGCCTTTTTCCTTGTCGGACAACAAAGTGGTTATACCTTACCAAGGAGGACAAGATGTAATAACCGTTGACGGAAATGGCTCTTGGACTGCTTTTGTCAGCAACAAGAATGTTGAATGGTGTAAAATTAAGAAAGAGAAGGGCAAGATATATATTGTCAGCGAAGCTAATGAGAATAATACAGACCGTTCTTGCGAGGTTGTTGTAAGAATGGGTGGTAAAACAAGAACCGTTGTTGTCAAGAACGAGAAAGCGCCGGAAATGCTTGTGCCGTCTGTCGAGAATCTCACATTCCCATATAAAGGAGAGACAAACACTGTCGAAATTCGTTCCAATACAAATTGGAAAGTTACTGACGTTCCTGGGTGGGTGGTTTCAACAAAAGAGAATGGAAAAATCAAGTTGACAGCTCTTGCAAACGACAATAATGTAGAACGTTCAGCAGAAATAAAGGTTGAGGGTTCCACTAAGACCGTCATCATAAACCTTTATCAAGGAGCAGGACTTGATCATCTTGCGTTCTCTAAGAATGACCTTCATTTCGGACCAGATGGTGGCGATGAGTATGTACAAATACTAACTGATGCGCAAGATTGGAGATTTGGTGATTTCCCTCATTGGTGTCAAGTTACAAAGGTGGCGGACAACCTGTTGAAGATACATTGTACACCTAACGAGCCTATCAACCTGAATCGAGAAGCCAGTGTAAATGTCACTACCGGTAAGCAAACATTAGGTATAAATGTCTGTCAAGAGGCTAAGCCATTGGTCGCCGTAATTCCTGCTTCTGGTATAGGCGGAAAAGCATTGTCTTTGGGTTTTAATGCAGGGTATTTATTTCCAATGATAAATGCGTCCTCTGGAGGTAGTTATACTGGAAGTGTTGTGAATTATGGAAAGGGTACGAATTTAGAGGAGGTTTCTTATTCAAGTTCTTATGGATTCTCCTTTGGTGGATTTGCTGATATAAGAATGTATAAGAATTTATACTTAATAGCTGGCGTAAACTTTATACATTATCAATATAGCAATAATTATGAATCGAATGATGTTAGAAATGTAATGTTAGCATCGGATAAATATTATGCAAAAGGAAAAATCCAAGATAATTATAAAGAAGATTATTCTTTCAGTTCTTTAGAAATTCCAGTTCTTGCATCATATCGTTTTCCTGTTACCAAAAAGAGTCATATACAAGTAAATTTAGGTCCAGTTATCAATATTGGGTTATCTGCAAAAATGAAGTTGTCGGGAACATCCGATGGAGAAAAACTTAAAGCTTATGCTATGGATAAATGGGGATTGACTGACAATGAAATTGATAACATTGATATTTATCCACATCATATTCAAGCCTCTGGTTCTATGGATCTATATAAGAAAAGTGTGTCATATACAGAGACATATATAGAACAAAATTATGCCAAAGTGGATAAATCTCAGAATTTCGAGACATCTCCATTAAAAAGAATAAATCTTGGAGTGCGAATGGGAGTTGCATATGAATATATGGGTGTGAACATTGGTTTAGACTATAATTATATGGTCTCTAATATGGCAAACAAAAGATATTGGGAAGGAGAACGGTGGACACTGTTTGACTATACAGGTGAAAATCTTATGGCTGGATATAAACATCGTAACAACTATTTACGACTGCACTTAGGTTATACTTTTAGATATTAATCATTAAACATTACAAAATCAATGAAAAAGAATTTATTTTTACTGTGGATGTTAATAGGCATTACAACATTGTTTTCATGCTCGTCAGACGATTCTGAAGGAAATGGCTCACGACAGTTGAAAGTTGAGGATATTATCGGTGAATGGGTTTATGATCATCCTGAAGAAGGTATTTGGGAAAAACAGAAATTCATGTCATCAGGTGTATTCTATTACTCAAACACAAGTTTGGGAGGTTGGAAATTTTCAAATGACACGAAAGACGGACGATATTCTGTAGAAAATGATAACAGAATAACAATGAATGTCGTTTTGGGAGGAGTTACTACCAAACTCATGTTAAAGGTCTTGGAGATTACAGACTATGCTTATACTGCAGAATATACGAATGGAAATGCTTCTGTCGGTATCTTTACCTATGCCAAACAGGTTGGAAGTATTATAGTTAAACCAGGTGAAACCAACACCCCCAACTATTCGCAATCTGTAAAAGCCAATATAAAAAGTTATGCATCTCATGATGAAACTATTGCCAAAGTTAATGGTAATGATGGTACTATAACTGCAATTTCAGCAGGGCATACATATATCGATATAGTAACAGACCAAGGAACAGCTGTATATGAGGTCATTGTATTTGATAATGAAAACATGTTTGAAGATTACTCTTTTGCTTTTGGTAAAACAATACAAGAAATTGTTGACTTAAAAGGTAAAGATTACATATATCGTGATGACAAAAATGGATTGGTTTATTATTCTACAGATTATCTGACAGATACAATTAAGTACATCACAGGTGCTTATGACAAAAGTCATGTCGAATATGTACATTTATATTTGAATGATAAAATATCCAAATCCCAGATTAAGCAATACTTAGATAGAAAATATGAACTGCTTTCTTCGACTGATAATAAATATTCTTATGTTACCGACAAGGTTGTTGATGGAAATCCAATTGCTGCCATATATGATTCTAATTCTTCAGTCATCTCTTTTGCACAAATCCTACCCTCTGACAGGTGGACAGATTTCTCGTACCTATTTGGTCAAACAAAGACTTTTGTAAAATCAGAAATGGACGAATGGAATTATACTTTTAATTTCTCTGACTATTCTTATTCAAAAGATGGTTCCGATTATTACAACCTCAATGATAGCAAGGATGCGTATTTAGTTGGTTTTGTATTCAATTCAGAGGGGAAGATGTGTGAGTATTGGGTTTATTTAAATGAGATTTTTTGGAATAATGTAAATGACATTCTTACATGGCTGAAGTCTAAATATATTTTAAACAAGCAAGAAAGCAGCAGTACTCAAATGGTGTTCTATGACAAATTGAACCGAATGAAAATTGTTTTTGATGCATCTGGCTTTGTTTCTTATACCGATAGTGAGCAAAGTCCATTTACTCCAGCAAGTTCTTCGTATAATACTATTGGAGTAAAAGCACAAAAATCCCAAGCAAAATTTGCTTATTAATGATATGTAATTGATTATGAGAGTGTGTCATAAGTCCACGACACACTCCCATTACAATAAAATTATGATTGATATAGAAAACTTTTCAAAATCAAATAAGCTTTTCGATGGACATTACCAACTGTTACGTCCATTAAGTACCGATGGTGGTACTGCTGATGTGTGGTTGGCTATAGACGTAAATACGGTAGATGTATCTGTTGACGAGGACGAAAAATCGACAGGACAAGACACAGGAATGCTTGTCGCTATCAAAATTTATCGTCCAAAGAACGCCTTGGATATTGATGGTGAGCAACGATTTAGAGACGAATATAAAATAGTCTATGAGTGCCGCCATGAAAATCTACTTCAGCCAACAAATTTCTCGATATTTGAAGGTATTCCATATTTGGTTTTACCTTACTGTAAATATGGCTCATCAGAACAGTTGATAGGTAAAAAACTCTCTTTGGATGAAATTTGGAAATTCATCCTTGATGTTTCATCAGGATTAAACAAATTGCATGCAAATGAGCCAAGCATCATCCATCAAGACATAAAACCTGCGAATATCCTTATAGATAATTCAAAGGACTATGCCATTACCGATTTTGGTATCAGTTCAAAACACAATGGTACTCACAACTACTATTATGATGATGGTAATAGCGGAACGATGGCTTATATGGCACCTGAAAGATTTCAAGAGGATGTAGAGCCAATGTGTCAAAGCGATATATGGGCATTCGGTGCTACTTTATATGAAATTTTGACAGGCAATGTCCCATTTGGAGAAAAAGGAGGCAAATCTCAAATGGAAAATCATGCTCTACCTCCACAGAACAATAACATACCATCGGATATACAACGTTTGATAACCGATTGTTTATCACTTGAACCAGGAAATCGTCCTTCGGCTAATTCCATAAAAGAAGCAGCATTAACGAAGCATTACCCAATAAAATCAAAACGAAAATTCATTTGGATTTTTGGAGGCATTGGAATTTTAGTAACTTATTTATTATTCCTTTTGTTTCCATCAAAGCCAATAGAAAAGCCTCAAATACCTGTTGAAAAAGTGTATTATGACGCTTTAACTGATATGAAAAGTGATGATGCAACTATTGTAAAACGTGGCATATCATTGATGGATAGTTTAAGTAATCAGCGATATATACCTGCAATTTACCAAATGGCATACACTTATGGATGGTACAAGGAGGATGAATCGCTAAAAAGAAAAAAAGTATTGGGCATAGAGGTCTTTGATAATGAAAAAGACGGTCTGTATTTACCGAAAAAAGACAGGTATAGTAACGAGGCATTAACTCTGTTCTCTAAAATATTGGAATTGAATGATTCAACTTTTGCTGAAATAAATGCACAAGCGGCATACAGACTTGCCTGTTATTATGTAAATCCTAATCAAATAATCAAGCCAAACATGGCTAAAGGGAAAAAACATTTAGAACAATCAAAGAAATGGGCAGAGTTGTCAAATGACACTACCCTTCTTTTCAAGATAAAGCAATCACTTGAGACTTTTAAATAATAAATCCAGAAATATGAAAATAATATTACTTGTTTTGATGCTCTTTTGTGGCTATATCAGCTCAGATGCACAAATAGCAAAATGGTTAATACCTCCTTTATATGATAAAATCTCATTGGTCAGCGGAATTGATGCGATAATGACAGATTCTGCTGGCATAAAAACTGTTTGGACATTTGCAGGTAAAAGACTTATAACTTCAAAAGATGATTTGTTCCCTTTTAAGGAAGGATTGGCACTGGCTTTAAAACGTGGTACTGCTTCTATCACCACCATATATAAGGAAAGTGGCGAACCTGTAAATGTCAGTGGATGCAGTGTTGCTCATGCCTTTCCATATTACTCTAATGGGAAACTTCTTGTCTTGCAGGGGGATTATTATAAGTTTATAGACCCCAAAGGACAATTCCTATCAGGAAGTTATGCAAGTGCTTATCCTTATTATAATGGCTATGCAGCTTGTGACACATATTTGAATATGGAAAAGAAAAAGGATATTGTACATTTGCTTGTAGACAACAATGGAAAACCTTGTAAATTTTCTTTTCAAGGAAAAGAATTTGATACAGATGACATACAATTTGTTTCGTCTGTTAACGATGAGGATATTGCCATAATTGTAATAAAGCAGAGGGTATATTTCTATAATGCCAAAGAAAAGAAGTTGACTCCCGTCATGATTAAAGATGTACAATCTCCTAACCTTAAAGAACAGGCAAAAGTAACATCCGATATTAGTCAATGCTTTTTGCAGAATGCAGACTCCACATATACTTTAACTGCAAAATGTGGGAAAAGCGATGTCGTGTCTATCGTATTTGACATAATGAAACGCCCACAGTACATTAAGAGAAATGATGTGGAACACTACTATAAGGATATGGAGGAAGAAACAAAATCACGAAATTCCGAATTGAAAATAACCAAAGAAGGTGGTTTGATAGGTCTATATTGGAATAATGAAAAAGAAATTCTACCACCACAATTTGAAGAGGTCATTTCTTGCTTTGACAACAAGGCATTGGTAAAGATAAAAGGAAAAGTGGGAATGTTGGAAATTCTAAAGGATGAGACTTTCAAATTAAAGATGAACAAGGGTGATGATATAGCCTTCAGACATCAAAAATTTGAAACTAATATTCGTGCTGACTTCCCAACATTCCTAAATGCCAATAAGGTAAATATAGAAATCAATAGCCAAACAGGATGTGATATTGATAAGACATCTAAGGAGAGTAAGAATACAGAAAGTGGAAATTATGTCCAATACAACTGCGTCCTTAATCTTCCTGCTGATTTGCCAGATGAATTAACAACAATAGAATATCCTGTTACGATATTATATGAAGGGATAAAATCTTCCACAATACCATTCAAAGTAAACGCATGGCATTATAAGTATTTTGTTGTTGACATAGATGATTCACAAACAGCGTTAGAGAATGGAGCGGTTTCTTTTGTTTTCAATATTAATGCAGAAAGAATAGCAAGTGACGGTGTATATCCAACGACGGTGAACATTCTTACTGATTCGCTTACTTATGAGTATGAAAAAATGTCAGAGGTACGCCATAAATGCAAAGTCCATTCTCTAAAGGAAGGTATCAATAATATTGTTGTTCAAATTTTGGAACAAGGATGTCCACCAGCATCTTTCCCATTTGAAGTTGAATATCATAAACCTGTTGCAAGAAGTAAAAACAAACCAGCAGAAAAAGAGAAAGTTACTATCAAGAAAAAGGAAAGAACTCCGAAACGTGTCATTGAAACCGAAAGCAGGCCACGAGTCATTATGTAATAAAGTAGCTATGAAGATAAATGTTAGTTCTGTATGCGATATAGGTATAGAGCGTACAAACAATGAAGATGCTGTAGGCATTTGCCTTGATTTGAAAAATCATTTGTGGAATCAAATTTCCACAAATGATTATATTCCATTACCTACCGAAGGAGCTATATTCGTAGTTGCAGATGGTATGGGAGGTGCCAATGCTGGTGAAGTAGCATCAAAATTGGCAATAAAAAGTATTGAAGATTCACTTGGAAAAGATAGGTATGTAATGCGAAATATGACAAAAGAGAGCATATACTCTTTTCTAGAAAGAAGCATTGTAAAAGCAAATCAAGATATACTTGAATATGTAACCCATTCGCCTGATTCTATAGGTCTAGGAACGACAATAGTGCTGACATGGATATTAAATGAATATGTGCATATAGCATGGTGCGGTGATAGCAGATGTTATTGTTTTAATCCTAATACTGGACTTCGATTGCTAACTAAGGATCATTCGTTGGTACAAGAATTGGTTGATAAAGGTGAGATAAAACGTGAAGAAGCATTTAACCATCCCGACAATAACGTCATAACCAGATGTTTGGGAGATGTTGATGCAGCCCCTGAGCCTGAAATTCTTACTTATAAGATTTGTGAGGGAGATATTTTCTTGCTCTGTTCTGATGGCTTGTGTGGATATTGTAAAGACTCCTTGATAGAGAAAACAATGTATAGAAACTATGAGAATATGGAATTGTGTCAAAACGCATTATTAAAAAATGCACTCGATACAGGTGGACAAGATAATATTAGTATTGTTTTGTGTGCAACATTACCTTTGAATAGTACAAAATACAGAGTTGGTTTGAAAGGGAAAATCAAAAAGTTTTTGGCAAAACTATAAAACATTCCATTGGCCTATTTTAGGAAGGATGGCAAGCATTTAACTCTTGTCATCCTTTTTTGTTTGTCATGCGAATAGTTTATATTGTCACATAAAAATACTATTTTTGTGACAAAAATCATTAAAATATCGTAGTTTCTGCATCATTATCTTGTCTGTGTCACAAATATTTGCTATTTTTGTGACAAAATTCAGAGGGTTATGAATAGTGCAGCTCAGAAAATAGAAAACTCGATAGAGAATTTTGGCAGGGGGAGGATTTTCTTTGCCGATGATTTCGTGAGTATGGGGTCTGCTGAGAACATACGGCAGACATTGCTCCGTTGTGCCAGGAACGACAAGATTATTCGTGTAGCAAAAGGCATCTACTGCTATCCGCAGATAGATGACAAACTTGGTCTTGGAATACTTATGCCTTCCTATGACCAAATAGCAAATGCCATAGCGGAAAGGGCGCATGCCCGAATCATCCCAACAGGAGACTACGCATTAAATGTCTTGGGACTGTCAACGCAGGTTCCTATGAATTGCGTGTACTTGACGGATGGAACGCCCCGCAAGGTGGAAATATCTGGCGGTAGAGGTATCATCTTCAAAAAAACCACTCCCAAGAACTTGGCATTCAAGAACAGGTTGGCAATGCTGGTAACATCAGCATTAAAATCCATCAAACAAGAAAATGTGACACCAGAACAAATAGAGCATATAGAACAATTGTTAAGAAAGGAAGATAAGGATTCTGTCTTGGCTGACTTGGCTCTTATGCCTATTTGGATTAGAAAAATTGTAATGAAGGCTTATGAATAACTTTTTCAAACTCTCCATAGAGAACAAACAGCTTGTCCTACAACAGGCTTCGGCTCGATTAGGATTACCGCCACAAGCAATAGAAAAAGACTTGTGGGTGACAAGCATTCTTCAAATTGTGTTCACTTTGCCATTCTCTGATAAGTTCATCTTCAAGGGCGGCACGTCATTGAGTAAGGTATGGCATCAGATAGAGCGCTTTTCTGAGGACATAGACTTGGCTGTTGACCGCTCATTGTTTGAAATGGAAGGTGATTTGACGAAGAAGCAAATCAAGAAACTCCGCAAGGTGTCTTCCCTGTTCGTGCGTGAGGAGTTCTGCCCTGCCCTCCAAAAAGGTATAGAGCAATATGGGCTTTCCACGCTATGTACCATTGAGCCACAGCCAGACGGTGAAGGCGATAATACTTATCCAGAACCGAGAAAGGTATTTGTGAAATATCAGAGTGCATGGTCTGAGCCAATGGAGTATCTATCACCTGTTGTCATGTTGGAAATAGGTGCAAGGTCATTGTTGGAACCAAATGAGCAGAAAACTATCCATAGTATGGTAGAAGAACTGTTCCCTACCATCCAAACGACACTTGTAGACAGCCAAGTGGCAACGGCATTGGCGAGCAAGACCTTCCTTGAAAAGGTTTTTCTCTTGCATGAGTTGTTTTCGGTTGAAGGACGAGGAGAAACAGCGGAACGCAAATCAAGACACCTCTACGATTTGTCACGAATGATGGACAAAGACTTTGCTTTGGACGCAATCAATGACGATGAGTTATGGGAGTCCATTCGCCATCATAGGGAGATATTCACAAGCGTTAGAGGAATGGATTATGCCCCAGATGTACGCAAGCGCATTATGCTCGTTCCTCGTCCAGAGATACGGGTTGCATGGGAACAAGACTACAAGAGTATGTGTTCCTCTATGATATTTGGTGATAAGCCAACATTTAAGGAACTACTGGAGCGAATGGAGATACTTGAAAAACGCTTCCATGAGGCATAAAGCTATTTTGGCTTGAAATATATTTTGGAAAAGGATGGTAAGAGTACCGTCTTTCTTTACTACCAGCCTTTTGAGGTAGAAGATAATTGAAAATGTACTCTTCATAACGTCATTATTTTTTGCGTTCAAAATTACTACATGAAGAGTCTTTTCTTGCTACGCATTTCACGGCAGAATACCGCAATTTTGGTTCGTTACCAAAAACCTTACGTTACTCATTAATAACTCACTAACAATCAGTGTATTCAAACGCCAGTCGTAACCTTCTTCATTCTTCCGAACCAACATTTTCCCAAATTTGGGCATAGGTTACGGATTGGTAACGTTCCTCCGTCTCATCTTGTCATATTTCCGTCTTCGTCTGTCCTCATCACTTTTAACCAAAATGAGGAAAGTAACTGATAACCAGTAAACTTTCCTCATTCTTCTCTCAAACACTTTTTATATGTAGTTTCAGTTAAAGATAGTAACATTTCAAAAACGCTTACCGTTTCTGTTTCGGCTACGCTGATTGTCATTTTTGCCCCGTTTGGGCTCCTGCTGCGCTCTGCCGGAATACTTTGTTTCCCGATAATCATCATTTGCCCGGCTGCGGCGATTGTCAGCCTTGCCTTTTTTAGCCTCATACTGAGGCTTGTTGGCATGTTTTGCATCCTTATAGTCATCGCTTCTACGCCGGTCGAATTTGCCCGAATAAAGCTGCGGCAATAGGTCGAGCCTACCAATCCTACGCAATTCCTGTTCAATATTGCGCCGCTCTTCGGGCTTGTACCAGAAGAAGAATTCGCGTTGAGCTTGCTTCTCGCGCGGTGTTTTCGCACTGAACACCGGTTCGAGCGTGTACGGGTCGAATCCCGAATACCACGCCTCGGTGCTTACAGTCATAGGAGTCGGCGTAAAGTCCTGCACCTGTTCCAAATGAAAATCCATGCGTTTTGTCTTCACGGCGAGTTCGGCCATATCCTCTTCGCGGCAGCCAGGATGACTGCTTATGAAATAAGGAATGATTTGTTCGCGCAGATGTTCCTCTGCGTTTATCTTGTCGAAGATGCATTTGAACTCCTCAAACAACGCAAACGGTGGTTTTCTCATAAGGCGCAGCACATTGTCGCTCGTGTGTTCAGGAGCCACCTTCAGTCTGCCGCTCACATGCTTGCAAATAAGTTCGCGCGTATATTGCCGTGCAGCCTCGTTGGTCTTTTCGTCCTTGCTTTTGTGCAACAGCAAGTCATAGCGCACGCCGCTTCCTATAAAACTCTTCTTTATGCCCGGCAACGCATCCACCGAATGATAGATGTCGAGCAACTGCGAGTGGTCGGTATTGAGGTTGGGGCACACCTGCGGATTTATGCACGACGGGCGTTTGCACTTTTCGCAAGCCCGTTTGTTACGTCCGCCCATACCATACATGTTGGCCGATGGTCCGCCCAAGTCAGACAGATAGCCTTTGAAATCGGGCATTTCCACTATCTTCTTCACCTCATTTAGGATGCTCTCCTTACTGCGGCACACGATGAATTTGCCCTGATGTGCACTGATGGTGCAAAATGCGCAGCCTCCGAAACATCCACGATGGATGTTTACCGAGAACTTTATCATCTCATAGGCCGGAATGCGTTTGTTCTTGTATTTCGGGTGCGGCAGTCTTGTGTAAGGCAAGTCAAACGAGGCATCAAGTTCGCCTGTGGTCATTGGCGGGTAAGGCGGATTTACGACAGCAAACTTTCCATCAACGCCCTGCAACAGTCGCTGGGCATGAATCTTGTTCGACTCCTCTTCTATATGTCTGAAATTATCGGCCTCCGCACGTTTGTTGCGCAGACATTCTTCATGGCTGTGCAACACAATGTCGTCATCCTTTATGCCTCCGGGTATTTCCTCCTCCTTGCAAAGAAACACTGTTTGGGGAATTTCTTGCAGTTTGTCAATGGGGAGTCCGCTTTCCAACTGACGACAAAGCTCCAAGATAGGCTTCTCACCCATTCCGTATATAATCATGTCGGCACCCGAATCACACAGAATGCACTTGCGCAGCCTGTCCTGCCAATAGTCGTAATGGGTGAGACGGCGCATCGAAGCCTCGATGCCCCCGAGCACCACCGGCACGTCAGGAAACAGTTGCTTCAATATTTTCGTATAGACAATCGTGGGATATTCAGGCCGGCAGTCGTGCCGTCCGTCAGGACTATAAGCATCTTCCGACCTCAAACGCTTGCTTGCCGTGTATTTGTTCACCATCGAGTCCATACATCCCGGAGCTATTCCGAAGAACAGGTTAGGCCGTCCGAGCTTCTTGAAATCGCGGTAATCGCCGTGCCAGTCGGGTTGCGGCACTATTGCCACACGATAGCCTGCGGCCTCCAGCGTGCGGCCGATAACCGCTGCTCCGAATGAAGGGTGGTCAATATAGGCATCGCCCGAGAAGAGTATGACATCAATCGAGTCCCAACCGCGCAAATCCACCTCTTTCTTGGTAGTCGGCAACCAGTCGGTGAGTTTGAAATCTCCCATTTCAGTGTCGTTTATTGTCTTTTTTCAAGTTTCTTGTTAGTTTCTCTATTTCCCCCTGAGGAGCGTGGTTTGCAAACGATATCAGTATTACGCCATGCCAAACCCACGCACAAGGCAATTGTCCGCGACATTATGCCCGGACAATTGCCTTCACTTTTTCAACGGCTGCACCACTAAGCGGCACGGCCTGAGCAATGCATCATTCGCCCTCGCCGCTGTCTTGGGCAGCAGTGCGTGAAGCACTCCATTCGGCATAGAGCTTCATAAGCTGGTTCAAACCGAATGCCTTCATGTTGTTGTTGTAAATAACATCGAGGCAAAGGTCGAGCAGCGATTTGTCTGATCTGGTGTCGGCTTCGAGCATCGACCTCACATTCAGTTTCAGTTTGTCAAGCACCTGCTCGTCAACAATGCCGTTGCTGTCAACGAGGTTGTTAAGCAAAGCATATTTCTCTATTGTTTCCAAATGCTTATCATTCACGTCGATGCTTCGTGTGCCCGACACATTTGCCTGAATCTTATATGTTTCCATCTTTTTTATATTTTTGTTTGTGTCAAATCATTTCAACACAAAATTCAACATTCCTTTCATTATGCGGCTGCGCATTGCAGCATCGGCGATGCACTCAAACGGGAACCCCATTGTTATGCACTTGTAGTCGCTGCCGTCGTAAGCCACCGCCGCGCTGGTGCCGTCGGCATACTTCATGGCGCAGAAAGCCGACGGCAACGGGTTGATTACATCAACCGATGTGGCCGCGAAATGCTTTTTGTTGAGAGTGCGCGTGATGCTGAAATTCTGCCCAAGACCGTCAACCATGTCGTCGGTCACGGTATTGTTGCTGCCGTCGGCCCCGCATTTCAGCAGCGAAGCCAAATAGTTTTTCTCGGCATCGCTGCCCATGTCGCTGCCCACATAAGCACCGCTCACCACAAGCCGTCCGCCACGTCGGGCGTAATTTTTCAGTGCATCGCGCAACCCGGGAGTGAATGTTTTGTAATACACCAGTGAGTGGCCGTCGTCTTTCTGAAGTCCGAAAGCCACGTCGGTGCAGTCGAAATCGGTCAGTTTCACACTGCCGCACTCCACTGCCCCTGCCGAGCAGCTCAACACGTTATAGTTGCCTGCACGCGCTATGGCCTGCACATGCTCCACGATGCCGTCGAAATTGTTGCCCATTACAAACTTGCCGGCAAGGCTCTCGTCGCTATATCCCAGTCCGCCAGGGCCTTCCGTTCCAGCTGTGGCCTTGTCGAAACACTGCTGACGGCCCAGCCATCCGGCCGTGAGACCATACGACACGCCGGGGTCGGCATCAATGTCGAATCCCTGACTCACGCCGTCGTTAACCACCGCAGGCGACGACAGGCGCGTGAAAGCATTCACGGCAAGTATCTTGCGTGCGCTGCTCGATGCCACACATGCGGCAAGAGTCTCGGTGGGGAAGCTTTCGCCGCCACGGTTTACAGCCGTAACCCTGAACCGATATACCACGCCGCGTTCAGGCACAAAAACATAGTTAGCATTGTCAACCAGTTCGCCGTTGCCGAAATCCTCGCCATCCTTGGCCACGTACACATTATATGCCGTGGCACAGGCAGTAGGTTCCTGCGGGTCGTCAACTGGAGTCCACGACAAGTGCAGATTGCCGTTGTCGGCGAGTGTCATCATGAAATTGGTTGGAGCCAGCGGAGCCACGATGCTTGCTCGGCCATGGCCGCCGTTAACAAAACGCAGTATTGTCTTGTAGAGCGAACGCGCCATGGTGAACTTGAAGTTGGGGTCATGGCCTCGCAACATGTCGGCAAAATTCTGGTGCGACATCGTTTCTATTATCGACGAAGGCACTTCGGGCTTGCGTGTTTCCGAATAATTGCGGTCATAGAGATACCGCCGAGTCCATTTTCGGTATTTGTATTTCAAGTCGCGCTGCAAGCCTACGAGCAACGAGTCGGCAAAATCGCGCGACACAAGTCGGCTTATGCCGCTGTTCAGCCGCCCGTCGTTGAAATTGGTGGTGCAGATTGATAGCGAACCAATTATCGAGTCGGCCGCGAGCGAATATCCGGCATCGCTGTGCACCGCGAGGCTCAACTCAATGGGCACTTTCTTGCCTTCAATTGTAGGCACATACACCGACCCGCCCGCGAGCCAGTTGGACATCAGCGATCGCGAGTTTATGTCGTCGGCATAGTCATCGGCCCCGCTCTTACTGCTGTAAACGCTATATGGTGCGCCCGACCACTGCACATTGTAGCGTGCCGCCTCAAGACAACGCGGATAAGAGCTCACGCTGCCTCCGCGCTCCACGGTGCCCATTCCGCCACCGAAGCGCACTGCATCGGTTGTCACCACGCCCTTTGCCTGCGAGAGGTTTGTAACCACCACGCGGTTTTCGGCATTGCATCCCTGTGCAAAATCAAACGTTCCGAGATACACCCATGTCGAACCGCCCATTTGCTGGTTGACGTGAAACACCGTGCGCTGGCCACGGTGTATAACTATATATTCGGCATTTGAAATGCTGTTTGGCAATGTCTGGTAGCTCACATAAACCGCATAACGTCCGCCCTCGGGTATGGTGGGCTGGTATGAAATCCACGACTCACGCTTCTTAACCGTTTCGGCCATGCGTGCCGTGCCGCGCTTGAACGGGTTGTCGCCGTCGCGCAGCACGCTTCCCGACCGTCCGAACCCTTTCTCGGGTGCAGCCGTCCAATCTTTTTTCCCGTTGTCCTCCACATACGTCAGTCCGCTTGCAGCATCGTCGTTGTCTACGATCACCTCATTGGTCTGCCAGTCGCGTTCGCGCGGAGTATAAACCACTGCCCCTGCCCGTTCGAGCATGGGTATGAGATAGGGCACAACAATTGTCTGCGTGAAAAGGTCTTCGTTGGTGCAGAAGAGAGCCGGACGCTGCCATTTCCACCTCGACTTCTTGGCATCGTAATAATTGCCGTGGCTTGCCCAAAGCGTGATGTGCCTGTTGGCCAGACCGTGGCTTATGCCGTAGGGCCGCGACTCATTCTCCACCCAAGGCTTGCCCTTGTAGTCAATCGCGCCCCAAAAGCGCGTGAAGGCATCGTTGTCAGTCAGCCCATCTGTTGCGATCTGTTCTATGGGCAGTCCGGTAGTCTTTATCGTCAGTGCGTAGCGGTTGTATGGCTTTGGCAACGACTTCGCGAGTTTGCGATAATAGTAGTTCACATCGTCAGACGTGAAGTCGTGCTTTGCGAAGGCATTGTCGAGGGTAAGTTCCAGGCGTTGCGCCCGGTTGTCAACCTTATATGAAAGCACCCGGTGCACGTTCTGTGTCTTTTCCCTTTTCGACGCATACTTCGCCACATACTCGTTGAGCAGTGCAGCCAGTTTGGGGTTGTCTTTCCCGTTCTGTGCCATGCACCCCGACGTAACGGCGAGAAACGCAGCAAGAAAAAACAAAAGCAGACGTTGCTTGACCATTAAATTTCTCCTATCGTGAAAAGTTCAGGATTTTTGCCTTTGAAATCCTTGAAATACAGTTTTATCTGTTTCATGTCGCCTTCAAGGTCGCCCGTAGGCACAAATGTCTTCGTGCATACTATCTTGCGCTGCGCATAGTCAACTCCGTAAAGCAGTATCGGTATGCCTGCCTTTTGCGATATGAAATAAAATCCTTTTTTCCAGTCGGCATTGAGCGACCGTGTTCCTTCGGGCGTTATGCACAGCTTGAACGACTTGCTCTCCTGTGCCACGCTGGCAAGCCAGTCGGTCATGCTTGTGTGTCGCCCACGGTTTACGGGTATTCCACCCCATCGTTTGAAGATCACCCCCAAAGGCCAGAAAAACCACTCCTTTTTCATCAGGAAATTGATTTTCATGCCCTCGGCACGCGAATACAAAAGCCCCAAGATGAAATCCCAGTTGCTTGTGTGGGGTGCAAGACAGATGACGTATTTGTCGGGGTGAGGCTCAGTCACTTCGGTTTTCCACCCCATCATGCCGTAAAGAACAAATCGGCTCAGCCGTTTTACCATTCCCATCGGCATCAACCTAAATTAATAATCTGGTCGCCAATCTCCGACACCTCCTTGTTGAAACACTTCTGCAAGTCGCGATAGTAGGCTGCGGCAGTCATTCCGGGTTCGGGGTGCGACACACGGCTGATGTAGTTGTTGTGGATTATAAGTATCGAGGCCAGCAGACTCTTCACGTCGTCGCTGCTTTCCTTCGCATTGTAGATTGACGAAGCCACGCATTCTGCGAACAAATCTCCGCACACGCAGTTTATCTGCCTCTTCAAGTTTCGCTTGTTTGCCATAATGAATTAACTTAATAAATTGATTAGTCAATGTTTGCATTGCCTTTGCATGCAAACCAACGATAATTTGTCTTGACAAAGATATTAAAAAAAAACATACGGCCAAAGGATTATCAAAAAAATGTTTTGCCTTTGATGTTTTGGCAACAAATCTTTTATAGTGTCGCAAAAAAAGAGTATTTTTGCAGTTGATTTGAGGCCGTTGCGACATTAATGCATACGCGGCACACACGCGCACCGTATGCAGCACATGCGCAACACATTTGCCCGACGCACGCGCACCGCCTGCCGCACGACGAAACAGAGTATCTGTCGGGGCGTTGCCGAGGCTTCGCCTGATGGCCAAATGAATACAGACACAAGCATTTAAAAACATAATTTTTTAACATTTAAAAATCAATATGGAATTTAGCGCATTGCAGAAAGAGAGATCTGCCTATCAGCCGAAATTGCCGAAAGCACTTCAGGGTGCAGTAAAGGTAAAGGAAGGCGCTCCCACACAGAGCGTTGACAATCAGGAAGAAATCAAAAAGCTCTTCCCCAACACATACGGAATGCCCCTCGTGGAGTTTGTTCCCGCAGAGCAGGCCACACAAAAGGCCATCAACGTGGGTGTAATCCTCAGCGGCGGCCAGGCTCCCGGCGGACACAACGTTATCTCGGGCCTGTTTGACGAAGTGAAGAAGCTCAACCCCGAAAACCGCCTCTACGGTTTCCTCATGGGCCCCGGCGGACTCGTTGACCACAAGTACATCGAAATCACCGAGGAGCTGCTCAAGGACTACCGCAACACCGGCGGTTTCGACCTCATCGGCAGTGGCCGCACCAAACTCGAACAGGAAGAGCAGTTTGAAAAGGGTATCGAGATTCTGCGCGAGCTCGACATCAAGGCTCTCGTAATCATCGGCGGCGACGACTCCAACACCAACGCATGCGTTCTGGCCGAATACTACGCTGCCAAGAACTACGGAGTGCAGGTGATTGGCTGCCCCAAGACCATCGACGGCGACCTGAAGAACGACCAAATCGAGACTTCGTTCGGCTTCGACACCGCTTGCAAGACCTACAGCGAGGTTATCGGCAACATCGAGCGCGACTGCAACTCGGCACGCAAATACTGGCACTTCATCAAGCTCATGGGCCGTTCGGCATCGCACATCGCCCTTGAGTGTGCTCTCCAGACACAGCCCAATATCTGCCTCATCTCTGAGGAAATCGAGGCAAAAGACCTTACTCTGAACGACATCGTTGAGCAGATTGCCACCACCGTAGCCTACCGCGCAAGCCAGGGCAACAACTTCGGCGTGGTGCTCATCCCCGAAGGTCTCATCGAGTTTGTACCCGCCATTGGCCGACTCATCCAGGAGCTCAACGACTTGCTCGCCGAGCACGGAGCCGACTACAAGGATCTTGACAAGAACGCACAGCGCGAATACATCCTCGCTCACCTGAGCGAAACCAACAAGGCTACTTTCGAGACTCTGCCCGAAGGCGTTGCCCGCCAGCTGTCGCTCGACCGCGACCCGCACGGAAACGTACAGGTTTCGCTCATCGAGACCGAGAAGCTCATCTCTGAAATGGTGGGCGACAAGCTCACACAGTGGAAGAAAGAGGGCAAGTATGACGGCAAGTTCGCCGCACAGCACCACTTCTTCGGCTACGAAGGCCGCTGCGCAGCTCCCTCAAACTTCGACGCTGACTACTGCTATGCACTCGGAACAAGCGCTGCACAGCTCATCGCCAACGGCAAGACCGGCTACATGGCAATCGTGAAGAACACCACTGCCGGAACCGACGAATGGAAAGCAGGCGGTGTGCCTATCACCATGATGATGAACATGGAACGCCGCAACGGCGAGATGAAACCCGTAATACGCAAGGCTCTCGTTGAGCTCGACGGCAAACCGTTCAAGACTTTCGCTGCCAACCGCGACAAATGGGCAAAGGAGACTTGCTACGTTTATCCCGGCCCGATACAGTATTGGGGTCCGAGCGACGTGTGCGACCAGCCTACCAAGACTCTTAAACTGGAACAGGAATAATCCTGCAAATGCAATAACGGGGAGCGCGGCACGGTTTGTCGCGCTCCCCGTTTCGCTTAAACAAGCGTATGTTCAATGTGTAAATAAATGTCACATTGACAGAATACCGTACAAAGACAAACTAACTTATTGTGTAATCAAATGTTGCAAACGACACAAAACCTACAATGAAAGTCGCCGACAACATTGTTGTAAACAGTTATAAATTAAGGAGGCTAACCAATATGAAAATTAAAATTGACAAACGGTACATAGCCATACAATCGCTGAAAGCGATTGTTGCCTATATAATTGGAGTTTTAATAGTGTTTACTTGTCTTGACGTGGAAGATACGTTGGGTTTCGTTGGCACGACTCTGGTTGTCTGCATCATACTGTTCTTTATATTCTTTTACCCCAAAAACATTCTTGTAAAGGACGGGGTCATCCGTTTTAAAAAGAAAAACAGTTTTAAAAGGATAAAAGTTGATTTAACTGACATAGCCCACGTTGAAAGCAAGAGTAAGCTATATAACACAGTGACAATCAAAACAAAATCTTGTCACACATATAAGTTACACCCCAACGAAGTAGAAAAGTTGGAGAGCGTTATACGCTCCAACAAATAAAAACAGAATGTGCACGCTCCTAAAAAGTGAACAATCACAACACGGGGCATGAATTAGCGACACCCACATAGCCATGAAAGGGCTTGGCACACGAAATCAGAAACATGAAATCCATGTTTCTGATTTTTCTTTTATAGGCACCCCTTTGGATGACTGTCATGCATGCATAAATTACAAATGCAATTATTATTGCGGTTATCGGGCGTTGTTATTATAATATTGGGGCACTAGCATAATCCTGTGTCTAGGCATAGATGTTAGTTAGCCTAAACAGGAAGAACTTGACATCTATGACACCATGTAGCTGAGCTCTAAAAAGCTTTATCT
>CAVKBM010000179.1:0-29759 GCA_963654355.1 Bacteroidaceae bacterium
GTATAAGGCTAAAGCAGACAAGGCCGATGAGCTACAGTCACAGCTTGATGAAATACAGGCCGGTAATCTAACGGAGCTAGAAAAGGCAAATAAAGCCTTAGAGACGGCTAATCAGCAGATAGCAGATTTACAGAAAAATAATGCTATCAGAGATCAGCGAGAAGCGGCTATGAGCAATTTCAAGATCACTGCGGAGCAAGCAAAAACCATTGTAAAAGATGATGGAAGTCTTGATTACATCGAACTTGGCAAGATTATGTCTGAAAAAGAAACAGCTGCGGCACGGGCTAAGGAACAGGAGATTGCAAAAAGCCAAGACATTCCAGGCGGCAACAGTTCTGGCGGCTCAAAAGAAAAGTCTGAAGCAGAAAAGACAGCAGAGTCAATCGGCAAAACACTTGCCGGATCGAATGAAGCAACAAAAACAGTACTCGATAGTTACTTATAGGAGGTAAGATGATGAAATTTAAAGAGTCCAGTGTAACTACACAAATAGAAATCCTCAAGCGCAAACTCGGAGGAGAACTTTTTGAGGAGATCAAGCTTGATGACACAGCATTCACTGATGGTGTTTGCAAAGCCGGAAATCCAATATCGGCTGACGGTAAAATTGACAAGGAAACAAAACCTATTGGCATTCTCTTAGTAGACGTATATAAGGACGATAACCCTAATGGAACAATCCTTAGAGCGTTTGGAGTAGTAAATTCAACTAATATACAAACAAATACAGGAGAAGCGGTCGCAGATGCTGTTAAAACAGCATTACCAAATATCATATTTGAATAAAAGATACTGGCTACAAAGATGAAATGTAGTCACTAACCGTATACAACTAGCGGTAGAAAGTGAGGAAATAATGAACATTAGAGATGCGTACAACGCTAAAGCTATTGCACTTGTTAATACAGAAGTGGCAAGTAACAAAATTCCTTATCTTGGTTCCGGATTATTCCCGGCAAAAAAGAAAATGGGATTAGACCTTAAATGGATTAAAACATCAAAAGGACTTCCAGTCTCACTTGCACCATCAAATTTCGATGCAATATCAACATTAAGAAGCCGTGAGGGATTTAAACTCACAGAAACAGAGATGGCATTTTTCCGTGAGTCAATGCTTATCAAAGAGGCTGATGAGCAGGAAATCATGCGTGTTCAAGATAGCACAGACCCATATGCGGCAGATGTATTAAGCAGAATTTTTGATGATGCAAATACTCTGATTGATGGAGCAAACGTAGTTCCAGAGCGTATGATTATGCAGTTGTTAGCACCGACAGACGGTAGTCCGAAAATCTCCATTCAGGCCAACGGCGTGACATATGCGTACAACTATGACCCAAATGGAACATATAAAGCTAAAAACTTTGCTGAACTTACAACGGACACTGACAAATGGAACGACATCGATAATTCAGATCCTTTAGATGACATTAACACAGCACTGGACGCGGTAGAAGCCGAAACAGGTGACAGACCGTCTATTATGATTGCATCAAGAAAGACGATGGATTATCTGAAGCAAAATAAGAAAATCCGCAATGCTATTTTAGCTCAAAATGCAACAGCAAACATTTTTATGAACGACAACCGCGTGAAAGAGGTGTTCTCCAACGAGTTGGGGGTTAGCGTAATTGTTTACTCTAAGCAGTATAAAAACGAGGATGGTACAGTCGCAAAATTCTATCCAGATGGATTTGCAACTCTTATTCCGGATGGCGCGCTTGGAAATACATGGTACGGCACTACACCGGAAGAAAGAACACTTATGGGAAGTGGCGAAGCTGATGTTTCTATTGTGAATACGGGTGTAGCAATCGCAGTATCCACGACTAACGATCCAGTTCATACCAAAACCACAGCGTCAGAGATCGTTCTTCCGTCTTACGAGAGAATGGATAGCACCTATGTAATCAAGTGCTATTAAGAGGTGCTTTATGGTATATGGACACAAAATAAAATGCAACGGCAAGTGGTATATGCCAGGAGAAGAAGTGCCGGAGATTATTCCGGCAACTCCTGACCAAAAAGATCTAATCGAAAAGGCATACACTAAGACAGAAATAATGCGTATGTCTACAGCAGATTTACAGGCACTTGCAACAGAACATGGCATGGATAATGCAAAAGAGATTACAGGAGCAGAGCTTAAGAAGCTGTTGGTTGAGAAGCTAGGATTATAGGAGTTGAGCTATGACAGAATATACCACATTAGAACAGGTCAAAATCAGACTTAAACAATTTCATATTGAAACCATTGAAAATGAGGATGAAACGACATCTGATGTGGTAGTGTTCGACAACAAAGAGGATAATCCTTTGATTGAACAGCTTATAAATCAAGCTACAGAAGATATTAAGGCAATGAGAAGTTACCCGGAGAGTTACACGGATGAAGCAATAGTGGAAGATTTGAAACAGTATCAGAGTGTTATTGTTAATCTGACTGCATACGACCATTCACAGGCAGGCGAAGCATTTATGGCGAGCTATGGCGAGAATGGCATAAGCCGTACATGGAAGGACAGAGACAGCTTGCTTGTTGGGGTATTTCCGTTTGCAAAAGCATTATAAATCTTGCCTACAAGGCATTATATAAACATTTAAGAAGATTGTGCGTTACCATAGCGGTATACTTACCACATTGGTAGCAGGCGGCACACATTAAGGGTGGTGGGCGGTGTGCCAACCAAAGATGAACGGAGTCTATAAAATGCAAGAAATACTAATACAAACATATCTCGTAGCCTTGCCTATCATACTTGGATATATAGTGTGGCTGTTGAAACAGCAAAAGAAAAATCGTGACGCAAACAGTAAAGGAACAATGCTTCTGTTACGCGTACAGCTTATCGAATATCACGATAAATACATGAAGCAAGGAAACATGCCCTCATATGCCTACGAGAATTTTTGCGAGATGTACGATGCATATCATGCATTGGGAGGCAATGGCATGGTTACAAAAATGAAGAATGAAATTGAGGACATTCTTCTCAAAAACGGAGGTGACAGTTAATGGACTTTTCACAAGTATCAACAGTAATAGCTATTGTGGTAATTACATATCTTATCGGATATGGCGCAAAGCAAATTCCGAAAGTAAAAGATAGCCTTATCCCTGTTATTGTAGGTGTAGCAGGCGGCATATTAGGTGTTATCGGAATGTATGTAATACCGGACTTTCCGGCAAGTGATATTCTTAATGCTATCGCAGTCGGCATTGTATCGGGACTTTCAAGTACTGGGGTAAATCAGATTTACAAACAGGTAAAAAAAGATGCTTGACATCAATAAACAGAAAATGAAGTACTCTCTTCAAGGACAGACCGTTACCATCTACGAAAAAGATGATGAGGGCAATATCCTTTATGAGGGATATACGGACGAAGAGGGAGCTTTTATTCCTTATCTTGATGATGAGGGAAATAAAATACCTAAGGTGCTTGAAGAAAAAACAGGCTTTTCAGAGCCGGTTGATTTCAAAGCGAATATAGCGTTTAGCGGCGGAGAAGCACAGACCTATGAATATGGCTTTAATGCCGCTGATTTTGACGCTATTATCGTTACTGACAGACAAGAGTTCCCTTTTAAAAAAGGAGACCTTATTTGGCTTGATAGTGAGATTACATACACAGACGAGAGTCTTGTTGATGAAACGTCAGCAGATTTTACGATTGTAGGCATTAAACCGGCTTTAAGGTCAACAAAGTATATGCTTAAAGCAACAGTGAAGTAGGCGTTATGGGAAAGAGAAAAATAACTCTAACGTTATCAGACAACTCAATCGAAAATGCGATAAGAGAGCTTCAAAGCTATAAGCAAGAAATCTTAAATAAGTGCGAAAGACTTGTTTTGAAACTTGCTAATAATGGAATAGAGGTAGCCAAAAGCAATACTGGTAACTTTGGTCATTACATCGTTTTTAGTATGCGAATTGAGCCAAATAATGACAGCTGTACGGCTATTATCGTAGCTACAGAAACAGGACAGATAACAAGTCAATGGCAAACGTCAGACGGGATAAAATCGGTTGACGTGTCACCTCTACTTATGGCAGAGTTCGGTTCGGGTTGGAAAGCACAACCACATTTTGGCGATGCGAGAGGTGGTCAAGGTACTTTTCCGGATCAAACTCACGCGTTTGACCGCGAAGGTTGGTATTGGCGAGATTTAGACGGAGAACTCCATCACTCATACGGCATTACACCTACAATGCCTATGTATAAAGCTTACAGCTATATGGAACAAAACATAATCAGCAAAGCGAAAGAGGTGTTCGGATAATGGCAAGTGAAAATCAATGGGCGATAGACCTTGAAAGTACAGTTGTGGCACTTGTCAAAGCAAAGGCACTTCCACAACTCAAAAAAATATATCCCAAGATTAAAATAACTGACGAGGAGTCAAGTAGCACTTCGACAGTATTCCCAACAGTATATATTCACATGCTAGGTGGAAACGAAAGAGGTAGAACACTTGACGGAAAATCCATAAATGCACTGTCTACCACATTTCAAGTAGATGTTACGGCAAATACGAGCAAGGCAGACTGTCGCAGAGTTATGGGTACAATTATGGAGATATTTAAACAAATGCGCTTTGAAGGTTCAACAATGCCCGAAATGTCAATCAACAACAAAATACATCGTAGTGTTGCTAGATTTAGCAGAATTATAGCAGCCAACGATAGATTACTTTAACAAAAAGCCGAAAGGCTTTATTTTTTTATATTAAACCAAACAAAAGTTTGCTAACCGCAAAAGCGGTAGAAAGAGAGGTTATACATGGCAACAGCAGGATTAAGTACTCTCGGAATTACCTTCTCTTATGGAGTTGAAACAATTGCGGGTCAAAAGCCTACAACATTCAAACAACTTACGAGAATTAACGAGATAGGTGAAGTTACAGTCGAGCCGGAGGCAATAGACGCATCTGCACTCGAAGATGCCACAACAAGAAATGTAGCAGGACGCGATACTGTTACAGACAGCGTAACTGTCACCGTCAACAGAACGGCAGAGACCATTACAGAATGGACAAACCTTATCGCAGAATACAAGAAACTCACCGGTGGACTTAGAATGTGGTTTCAAGAGATTACACCGGGACTTTCAGACGCAGAATTTATTGTTGCACAACCACCATCAACGTTACCTATTTCTGGCAAAAGTCAGAATGAACTTCTGACAATGGAGATTAATCTTATCGTTGAAGAGATGGTAGGCGTATCAGCAAAGGTAGAACCGACATCGGGGGAATAACAAGTCAGTCGAGCGAAACGGTCAAATCGGCTGACGTAGATATGACCAACTCGGAACTTGAAGATACTTATTAAATTAGCTAAGAGTTTGAGGTAGCTTATAGCTACCTCTTTCCCTATAAATTAGGGAGAAAGGGAAAGATAATGAAAATCACAGTGAATGAAAAAGAATATACAATCAAATTTGGATATAAAGCAACTATCAAGAGTAAAATCTTAGGAAAACTGGCATTGCTTGACCATATCGGAGAAGATATGGAGTCAATCAATAAGGCATTAGAGACATATTCGGAAATCGTACTTGTTGGCTTACAGAAATTTCACTCGGACGAATTCGGCTATGACTTAGATACTGACGAGGGTAAAACTGAAAAACTCGATAAGGCATACGACTTTATCGAGGACTACCTAGAAGGTGAAGATGGAGACATTAGAACACTTTACGCAGGATTAGAACAGGAGCTTGTTGATAACAGTTTTTTATCAAAGATGTTCAAGCAGGAACAATTAAAGACGAAGAAAGTGACAGCAACCAAGTAAAAGAACTTACATGGGAAGTGTATCGCGAGGAAATCCGCCCTTATTGGCTAATGGTCACTAGGGGATATGGATTAACCGCAGAAGAAATAGACATGTCATGTCCAAGAGATTTAGAGCCTTACGAGAAAGCGTATTTGCTTGAACTTAAAAATAGGGATGTTGAAATGTGGTCATGGTGGGGCGCATATGGAAAAAGCGCCTTGTTAAATGCAATGGATTTATTTTTTAATGGCAAAAAAGCAAAAATAGAATATACAGACAAACCAATTTACGCGGAATGCATCGAGAAAACGCAGGACAGCGAATTAACAGAAGATGAGGTTAAGCAACAACGAATGCTGCATAGATTGAAAATGGAAACAATGAAAGCTAATTTCGATTTATCGCGCCTAAAGGAAGAAGAGGTGAAGTAAATGTCATATATAGGTATTGACGTATCATCATACCAGGGAAATATTGACTGGTCAAAAGTTAAACCATCAGGAGTGCAGTTTGCAATACTCAAAATAATAAAAAAAGACCTAAATCCGGATAAGCAGTTTGAAAATAACTGGAAAGGATGTACAGAGGCAGGAATGCCAATACAGGGAGTATATAACTACTCATACGCTACAACGGTAGAGAAAGCCAAGACAGATGCGCAGAAAGTAATTGAAACGCTAAACGGACGGAAAACATTTGTTTGGTTGGACGTTGAGGACAAATGCCAACAGAATATCGGACAGACATTGATTGACATTATCAATGCATATCAGAACGTGATCAAAGGAGCAGGACTTGAGTTTGGAGTGTATACAGGCCTCAGCTTTTACAACAGCTATATCTTGCCATATGCAGATCAGATTAATTGCCCGTTTTGGATCGCACGTTATCCGTCAACTAAGGGTATGACAATCGGAGACGATCCAAGCGAAAGCAAAAAGCCTGCAATACAGCACAGATTATACGGTTGGCAGTATACAAGCGCATTTACATGCAGTGGATTAAATAACAGCACTGACGCAAATATCCTTTACACTGATTTGAATGCAAAAGATGGTATTACTCAAAATCCGGCATCAATAACACCGGTTAAAACACAGGATGAGTCATGGAAGGGCAATACGGCATATTACCTCGACAACTCGAACGTTAAAGCATGGCAACATGCAATGAATGTCGGATTTGACACCAACGAGTTGAAAGAAGATGGAAAATTCGGCAACAGCTCACAGAACTTTGCGAAAAATCACAATTTATGGAGTGGTCAGAAACACAAATGCCCTACGGCTATCAAATGGCTAAGAAAAACACTTCATGATAAATATCGATTTACCAAGCTTGAAGTTGATAATGGCAAATGGACAGAATATCTGACTAAATGCGTTAAAGTATTCCAAAAAAACAGGGGACTCACAGAAGATGGTATTGTGGGATTGATCACAGTTTATTACTTACTTAAAGACTAAGTTTTAGAGCTATTTCGGTAGCTCTTTTTTAAAAGAGGTGCAACATGGCAGAAACACTCGAATTGCAAATTAAGACAACCGCAGACCAAGCGGCGAAATCCATAGGAAACCTCGAAAGCAAACTCCAATCTCTTGGCAACGCTTTATCATCACTTAACGGCTCAAATCTTCATAGCTTTTCAAGCGGATTAAGCGAGCTTGCTACATCAATTCATAGCCTTAGCGGCATAGATACTCGAACATTCACAAAAGTATCTCAAAACTTGCAAAGATTAGGTACGCTCGACTCATCTAAGTTGGCAAGCTCGGCTTCGGCATTAAGTGATATGTCAAGGCAGTTATCAGCTTTTTCAGGGCTTGCAAAGCAATCACAGAATATTACCACACTTATACAATCAATTTCAAAATTAGGCGGTAAATCAGCCACTAATGCGGCAAGCAATATCCGCAACTTAGGAAGCGCGTTAAAAGAGGTTATGGCAACACTCTCTAATGTGCCAAAAGTAAGCAGTAATGTTATTCAAATGACTAACGCATTGGCTAATTTAGCAAACCAAGGTTCAAAAGTCGGCAGTGCGAGCAAGAGTTTGACTGCTGATTTTTCAAACGTCACAAAGTCGGCTAAGACTACAAAAAACGGTTTTGGCGGACTTGCAAGTGCTATTGGAAAATTTTACGCTACATATTTTTTTGCTATTCGAGCAATAGGCAAGTTAGGAGACGCGGTAGATTTATCAAGTCAGTTGACAGAGGTGCAGAACGTAGTAGACACAACCTTTGGAGACATGACAAGCAAAGTCGAGGATTTTGTGAACGTATCCATTGACAGTTTTGGAATGTCAGAGCTGACTGCAAAACAGATAGCTAGTAGATTTCAAGCTATGGGTACAGCGGTCGGAATATCCGCAAGTCAAGTAGCAAGTGGCGCTTCTGTGATTAATAGCGCACTTGAAAGCCAAGAAGATACGATGTACTCAACCGCGAATAGCATGGCTGATGTGTCACTCAATTTGACAAAATTAGCGGCTGATATGGCATCGTTTTACGATGTGGACCAAGAAGATGTGGCAAAGAGCTTAGAGTCAGTTTTTACAGGCACAACAGCACCATTAAGACAATACGGACTTGATATTACACAAGCCACACTTAAAGAGTGGGCAATGAAGCAAGGTATAGACGCTGATATATCATCTATGTCACAGGCTGAAAAGGTGATGCTACGTTACCAGTACGTCATGGCAAATACAACAGCTGCACAAGGCGATTTTGCAAAGACGGCTGATACATGGGCAAATGCGATTAGAACACTCAAGCAAGAAATACAAGCGTGGGGTTCGATCATAGGTAGCGTTATAATTAATGCTTTTAAACCACTCGTAATTGCCATGCGTAATGCGATGAAAAATGTAATTGCCTTTACGCAAACAATAGCAGATGCACTAGGTGCGATTTTTGGATGGACCATAGAAATAAGTGGCTCAGGATCAGTGGTTGATGGATTGGAAGATATATCAGACAGCACAAGTGATATAGGAGATAGTGCCGACAACGCGAACAGTAGTGCAAAGAAACTAAAAAAGACATTACTCAACATAGATGAAATACATGCATTAGACGATAATTCTAGCAGTTCCAATAGTGGTGGAAATGGTTCAAGTAGCGGAGATGGTGGCACAAATGGAACTGGACTAAACACTGCTACAAAGCAAGTTGACGGACTTATAGATAAATATAAATCCTCAATTAAAGATTTATACGAGCTTGGCTCATACATTGGAAATACAATCGCTGACTCTCTCAACTCCATAAATTGGGACAGCGTTTATCAAGGAGCAAAAGATTTCGGTACAGGACTTGCAGAATTTTTAAATGGCTTAATTTCACCTAAATTATTTGAAGCATTAGGAAAAACAATAGCAGGATCTATCAGAACTGCTATTGTGGCGGCATTTTCTTTCACGGGAACTTTTGACTGGGGCAATCTTGGAGACAGCTTTGCGGCATTTTTAAACGGTGCTTTGCACGAAATGTCAAGAGTCAGTGACGTTACAGGTTTAAGCGGTTGGAAAGAATTAGGTCAAACGATCAATAATTTTGTCCATGGAATACGAGATGCACTTATTCACGCAATAGAAAATATCGACTGGAATGATGCGCTAAAAGGTATCTCAGAACTTGTTGGAGAACTGGACATAGATACATTTGCGATTATTATCGGGACATTTACGTGGAAACACGGATTGAAAACTATCACAAAATCACTGATCCTTAAAGAATGGAAAAGTTATGCAGTCGCAGCAGGATTATCTGCTACAAAGCTAACGTTATATGGGCTTGTGATAGTCGGTATTGTAGCTGGATTTTATTGGCTTATGACACATGTGAAAAGTGGGGTAGACTCGCTTAAAGAGTGGTTGAAATCTGATAAATCTGCGTTTGGTGGACATAGCGCAACTACATTTGATGGAGAAGAGATAACACTATCTACACCACTTAAATGGAAGATAGAAAAACTCGAATGGGATCTGAAACATATAACTTGGGACGACTTTACTTCAAATGTTTTTAACTTTGACTTTGCAGGCGAATTTTTTGAAAAGGCTAAAGAAGATTTTGCCACAGCGTTTGACGGTAACAGAAATGACATTGTAGATATTGGAGGTTGGATTTTTCAAGGAATTATAGATGGTTTTTGCGGTGCATTTGTTGGATTAGTCGAGCCGTTTGCAGATTTCTTTAACTGGATATGGGGCGGCTTATGCGATGTACTTGGCATAGCTTCACCGGCTAAAGAGATGAAACCTATAGGCGACTATATATTCCAAGGAATTGTTGAAGGATTTAAAGGCGCTTGGGACTCTTGGACTCAAAGCGTCAATGAATTTTTTGATAAATATGTAACTCCTATTTTTTCGGTTGAGAGCTGGAAAAAGAAAATAGGCTCGATAAGAGACGCGATGAAATCAAAATGGGAAGATGTAAAATCTTACTGGAACAGCAAAGGAAGTCTTTCAGAAATAAAAACTAAAATTGAGAATGTTAAAGAACGCGTTAAAGGTGCGTGGAGCAATGTTGTCTCATATTGGAATAGCAAGGGCGGTCTTTCAGAAATAAAGGCAAATGTACAGACTTTCAAAGAAAATGTGAAATCAAAATGGGAAGATGTAAAATCTTACTGGAACAGCAAAGGCAAGCTTGGAGACATAACTGCAAAAGTAAATGATTTTGTCGGTGATATTAAATCTAAGTGGAACAATCTCAGTAGTTGGTGGGGAAGATTATCTTTGCCAAGCATAACAGCAAAAATCAAACTTCCGCATATCTCCGTAGATTGGACAAATTACGGTAAGTTTAGCTTACCGTCCTTTAATATTAAGTATTACAAAAGCGGTGGATTTCCACAAGGCGAAGATGGAATGTTTCTTGCTAACCATAATGAGATGATTGGTAAGTTCTCAAACGGCAAAACTGCTGTAGCTAATAACGAGCAGATTACAGAGGGAATTAAACGAGCTGTAATTGAAGGCATGATGCAAGTTGCAATGTCAACAAACGGTCAATCAAGTAGCAGTGCACCGGTCATCGAGAATGTGTTTAAGGTAGATAGTGAGACACTGTACAAGATGACACAAAAAGGCAAGGCAAAGCACAATCAAAGATACAATGTAGTAACGGAATTTTAAAATAAGCACTCACGAAAATGTGGGTGCTTATCTATGAGGTAGAAAATGGCTATGATATGGGTAGATGGGGCTGTGTGCCCTACACCGTCAACATTTGAGTGGGGCATGATAGATGTGTCCGACACAGATAGCGGACGTACTCTCGACACTGTAATGCATAAAAACAGAGTAGGGCAAAAAAGACAGATACAACTTGCATGGAACGGCAAGGACAGAGCTACAACAGCCAAAATCTTACAGATGTTCAATCCCGAATACATACAAGTCACATATCCCGATGCCATGAGCGGCACAGATGAAACAAGAAAATTTTATGTGGGCGATAGGAGCGCACCTGTTAAGGTATGGACTGTTAATAACAAGAGGTACGAGTCAGTGTCTTTTTCAATTATTGAGGTGTAAATTATGTTAAACGTATCGGCAGAATGGCAAAGAAGTGTAATGCTTGATGATAACAGGCAATATTTAGCTTTTGCGGATATTGTGTTATCTAACGGTAAGAAATTAGCAATAGACAATTCCAAACTTTGGGAAGATGGGTTTTCAGTCGAGGACGCAACTTCGGAAGATAGCACATTTACCATAGGCGGACTTGTAGCAAGCAAGCTGACTATCAAGCTCAATAACATATATGACGATTACAGCGAATATGATTTTACGGACGCAAAAGCAACGGCATATATCGGTAAACAGCTTGATAGTGGACTTGAAAAATTAAAAATCGGAGAATTTACAGTTAATGAGACTGATTATAACGGCTCGATAATCACACTTGAATGTCTTGACAATGTAAATCAATTTAACAAGGCGTATGATAGCACATTAAGTTATCCGGCAACAATTTATGAGATTGTACGTAATGCGTGTCTTGATTGTGGCGTGCCTTTTACTATGGCAAGATTTGATAATTCAGATTACGTGGTAGAAACAAAACCAGACAATAAAAACACCTATGGTCAAGTAATCGCTTATGCGTTGCAAATATGCGGTTCGTGGGGCAAATGTGATCACGAGGGGGCATTGACTATCGGCTGGTATGATATGGCGCAGTTTGAGAATAAGAATTATTTCGGTGGTACATTCTCGACAAAAACTACACCATATTCAGATGGAGATACGCTTAATGGCGGTAGTTTTAAAGATTATTCAAGTGGAGATACGGCAAGTGGCGGTACATTCACGGAAGCGCGCAAATATCACAATTTGTACGGAATGAAAGAATTTACGGTTGCCGCAGATGATGTTGTGATAACTGGAATTAAAGTAAGTGTTACCTCTAGTGAAAGTGAGAGTAAAGACGTTGAGTGCCTTGCAGGAAATGAAGGGTATGTAATTTCAATAAGCAACAATCCTCTAATTTCAACCGACAAAGCTGAAACTGTAGCAAACTACGTATACAAGAAAATAGGTGGGATGAGATTTAGACCTCTTAGCGGTAGTTTCCTTTCAGACCCTACGATAGAATCCGGAGATGTAGCACTTGTAACCGATAGAAAACAAAATGTATATAACGCATTTATATCAAACCGAACCTTTTCTATCGGCAATAGCACTTCAATCTCGTGCGATGCAGAGAGCGCGGCAAGAAACAGTGCAGATAGTTTTAGTGCAGGCACTAAGACTATTATAGAAGCACGTAAAACGGCTCAAAAACAGATTAGCGCATACGATACACAGGTACAGTTGCTCACACAATTAATGTCGCAGTCGTTCGGTTTATTTAAGACAGAACAGGCGCAAGAAGATGGTTCAACTATCTACATTATGCACAACAAATCTGACCTTAAATCGAGTCAGATACAATGGAAAATGACCGCTAATGGCATGGCTGTATCAAGCGATTATGGAAAGACCTGGAACGCAGGAGTTGACTCAAGTGGAAATGCGGTATTTAACATTATGTCTGCTATCGGCATAAACTTTGATTGGGCGCATGGCGGCACACTTACTCTTGGTGGAGAAAATAATGTAAGCGGAAAGCAATATGTTAAGGACAGTAAAGGCAATATCCTTGTAACTCTAGACAACAGAGGTATCACTCTTGCAAGCGGTGTAACTATTTCATGGGAAAACATTTCCGGCACACCCACCATTCCAACAAGTACTTCACAGTTGGAAAACGACAGCAATTATGCTACAAAAAGTGAAATTCCGACAAGTAACAGCCAGCTTGCAAACGATAGTAATTACACCACCATGACTGATGTAGAAAACAAAGGCTATACTACCATGACCGAAGTAGAAAAGCAGAACTACACTACCATGGCAAAAGTGTTAGAAAAAGGATACCAAAATTCAGACCAAGTAGTTACCATTACAAAAAATACAGTAACAGCCGCATTTATTAAAACACTTGGTCTTTTAGTAGGCGATCAAATTCAGATGGGACCTAAAGCTAAAATCACATGGGCGAATGTAACTGACCAGCCGACAATCCCAAGTAAAACAAGCGAACTTATGAATGATAGCAGTTATGCCACAACAGAGCAAATCCCCACTAACAACAATCAACTTTCAAACGGTGCAGGTTATACCACCAAAAGCGATTTACCGACAAAAGTAAGTGAGCTTGAAAATGATGAGGGATATGTAGTGCCTAGTCAGCTTACAGATTTTATTACATCTAACGATTTAGATGAATACGGAAGAACGCATTTTACCAAAGACCTAAATGAACTAAAAAACAATATTGGCTACACGGAAATTGATAAACAATATGTTATTTCCCCTATTGTTTATGCAGGAAAAGTTATTTCGAGTGATTTTACAGGCGGGACAATCAATATCGGAAACGGTGTGTTTACTGTTGATGATACAGGAAAAGTATCCGCTTCAAACATGAACATTACCGGCGGAGGCATTTCTCTGCAAGGAAATTTAAGCGACTCAAAAATCGCTTTACAAGCCACAGATAATTCGGGAAACAATTACGAATTATGGATGAATGGAGCAGTACTTAGAATTGTTAAAAATGACGAGAACTTAATAACACTATATGGTGTTACCGGTACAGTTGGCGCACAAGATATGTATGCACAATTAATAAGTGCTGATAAATTTAGAGAAACCGACAGAGGAACCGCTATGTGCGGTGATGAAGCGACACATACTTACCATTGTGGTTGGACCGGCACTCAGTTACGTTTTCAAGTTGATACCACATGGGTGTGGAGCTCATCAGATAAAAGATTGAAAAAAAATATAAAATCTATTGACAAAGATTTTATTGAAGCTGTTGGTTCGGCAAAGTTATGCCAATATAACCTTAATCGACAAGGTTACTTAGATTCATATTTACATTTCGGAGCGATAGCACAAGATATATTAACCGCCTTGAAAGATAAGGGGCACTCGGATGATGAATTGAAAATGATTTTCCAAGATAAAGTATCTGAGGAAGATGATACTTTGTACTACGGAATGGACTATGAACAGTTTCTTATTTTACGTACTGCGTATAATGAACAAAGAATTGAAAAAATGCAAAAACATATAGACAATTTAGAAAATAAATTTTCAAGACTTTGCGAAAAATTAGGCATTGACGAAAGCGAGGTGTAGTCTATGGCAATTCAAATGAGGCAAGGAGCATATGCAGATTTTGACCCCTCAAAAATGAGAGCTGGAGAGTGGGCAGTGTCTACCGACAGTGATACAAAAAAACAACAAATATGGATGTGCTTCTCCCCGGGCGTTGTTAAGCGAATGGGAACTGTTGAAGATTTCGACACAGAAATACAAATTCTTATTCAAGATTATCTTGACGGTATGGATGAAGCTGTGTCAAAGGCAGATACAGCCGCACAGACCGCAACAGACAAAGCGACAGCCGCAAGCAATTCAGCCACACAGGCGGCAAATTCAGCTACAAGCGCAAAGAGTTATAGCGATAATGTTAAAACGTATTCTGACAAAATAGACACAGCTGTGTCAAAGGCAGATACAGCGACTACCAATGCAAATAACGCGGCAGACGAAGCTCGACAACAGGCAAGTTTAGTAGAACAAAAAGCAAACGGAAAAGGCATTACTTTTTCCGTGACAAGTGCAGGATTACTAAATGTAAGTAAGGAGGATTAATATGGCAGGAATAGACATCATATCAGACACAACAGGACAAGCAATTGTAGAAAGCATAAAAGCTCTTGGAACGAAGTTGAGCGGTGGAAAAGTAGTATATGGAGTCCATATCAACAGTGGGGACAGCAATCCATCAACAGCGGTTACATATTTAGCAGATGCATCCGGCATGACACCGGCTCACATGAACTATACAACAGGACAATTCGAGTACGGATCATGGGGAAATGCGTTCTTCTTACCACGTCCGTGTATGCTCAAGACAGATGGAACAGTAGATTACTATCTGAATGAAAACGACTACAGCAAAAAAACAGACGGTACAGCGTCAGACATTGCCAATACAAGCTATGACGGGAACGCAATGATGGAATGGGGCAACGGAACAGACCTTATATGGTGGAAAATCGTACCGGATAAAGGCAATAGCAACAGCGCAAGTCTGTATGTGGCAAATTATCAGGCTGACGATTCTTTCAAATGTCTTAATCACTATGATATTGACGGGAATATAAAAGCACATTTTTACACGGCTATCTACAACGGTTCACTTGATAGCAATAGCAAGTTGCGTTCGGTAAGCGGTCAAACCGTTATGAAAAGCAAAACGGCAAGTCAAGAGATGTCATACGCATCGGCTAACGGTAGCGGCTACTACATAGAGCAATTTGTAGACCGGCTTTTAATAAATATTCTTCTAATCATTATGAGCAAGAGCTTAGATACGCAGACGGCATTTGGAAGTGGTATGAGTAACAATTCCAGTGATGAAAGTCTACTGCTTGCAACCGGAACGATGGATAATAAAGGCCTATTCTATGGAGAAAACACAGGAAAAGCCGGAGTTAAAGTATTCGGTATGGAAAACTACTGGGGCAATCAGTGGAGAAGAACAGCCGGACTATTGCTTGTTAATGGAACTGTTAAGACAAAGCTAACTCCATCTACAAAAGACGGAAGTACGACAACTGGCTACAACACCGATGGAACTGGCTACATCGAGATAGCAAATTCAACCCCTAGCGGCGCAAGCGGAGGCTACACCAAAACTATGCTATTTACTGATAGCGGCATGTTTCCATCATTGGTCACTGGCTCGTCATCAACATATTATGCAGATGGATGTTGGTTTAATAATACAATTACAGCCTTCGCGCTCTTCGGTGGCACCCTGAACAGCGGTCTTCGGTGTGGGGCTTCCTACGTGACCCTCAACCTCGGTGCCGGCTCTGCTGGGTGGTCCCTCGGTGCGCCTTTATCCTACAAATAACTTGCAGTAAGGAAGAGGTGAATGACATCGAAGATGTCAGAGGGGAAACCTGTTTCCCCTTATAAAATACAGAAAGGATTGGACTATCCATAGATTTGTAGTTAAGGCATTTAGTTCGCGCCTTCGCGATCTTCGGTGGCAACCTGAACAACGGTCTTCGGTGTGGGGCTTCCTACGTGAACCTCAACAACGATGCCGGCAATGCTAGGTGGAACATCGGTGCGCCTAAACCTATCATTCATGGGATAAAATGAATGCGGACTAAATGCCGTGCCCCACGGCAAAAATTAACTCGGAGCGAGATACTGCTAGTAGTAGGTAATAGTCGAACGCGGTATAGAGGATAGGATATAGATGAAAACGTATAAAAATTTATACCTGGATTTCATTTCAGATGAAAATATAAAACTCGCAGTTAAAAACTTCTCAAAAGGAAAGAAGAAAAGAAACAGAGTCAAAAAGATCCTTGACGATCCGGAATATTGGATACCAAAAATCAAAGACTTTGTAATCAACTACAAACCCTATTATCACGAACCTAAAGTGATATATGACGGAATTTCAAGAAAGAAACGAGAAATAGTTATTCCGTCAGTGATGGAGAGTATCATGCATCATATGATTGTGAACGTATTAAAACCGATGTTCATGAAAAGCATGTACGAACATTCATATGGATCAGTTCCAAAACGTGGCAACGTATATGGAAAGAAATGTATATGCAAATGGATCAGAAAAGGTGGAAAGAATATCAAATATTGTTACAAGCTGGATATAAGGCATTTTTATGCAAGCATTCCACAAGAAAAATTAATTGAAAAATTAAAATCTAAAATTAAAGATTTTAAATTCATGCAAATTCTTGAAAATGTAATACATTGTGTACCAAATGGCTTGCCACTTGGCTTTTATACATCTGTATGGCTTGCAAATTGGTATATTGACGGTCTTGACCATATGATTAAATCGTGCGGAATAACAACGAGATACGCAAGGTTTGTCGATGACATGGTTATATTCTGTTCGAATAAAAAGTCACTAAGAAAAATAAAGAAAATGATAGATGACAAACTCAAGGAGTTGGGACTTACGGTTAAAGATAACTGGCAGATATTCAGATTTGACTATATGCCAAGACATCCTAAAATCAGCAAGCACGGCAAAAATAGGATATATGGCAGAAATGTGGATTTCATGGGATTTAAATTTTACCGGAACAGGACAACACTGAGAAAAACAATCTTGCATAAGATGCAAGCCAAAGCAGTAAAACTCTGGAAGAAAGACAAAGTTACCATATACGATGCAAAACAGATGTTATCAGCACTTGGCTGGATAAAACACAGTGATGTTTATAACTATTACACAAAACACATAAAACCATTCGTGGTTTTTAAAAGATTAAAACAAAAAGTCTCATATGCAGACAGAAAGGTAGGACAATATGACAGATTACAGACTTGTTGAGAACATGGAGACGGATACACCGGTTGAAATCGATACCGCATCATCTCCAAATGTGGTGTATCAGAGAAAAAATATCAAGTCAGTCAAAGAAAGCGGAAGTGAAGAGGAACATAATTACAAGCCGGCACACTGGGAGTATGAGGAAAGAGAACTCACAAGAGACGAGTACTCACAGTATCTTATAGCTATGGAGCAGGCAAAAGAGATTAATGAGCATTCTGATCAAGAAGCTATAGATAACTACACAATGCAGTTAATGGAAGAGGGGGTGCTGTAAATGAGAATACTTGTAGAAAGTTTTAAAAGATTGTACGAAAGTGGCAGAGTCACAAAAGAAGATTTACTAAAGCGTGTGGAAGGCGGTAAAATTACGCAGGAAGAATACGAATATATTACATCGCAAGAAAATGGAGAGGGATAAACCCTCTCCTACATAAATAATGCAATTAAAATTAAAAGCACGTCTAATATAAATCCTATTACAGTTCCGCTATGTTTGTATGGTATCTCGCTATCCATGGTTGCAATATCCACAATACCACATATTATTGAAGCAAATACAAGTGGAAATATAATTAACGCTAACCCAAGACCAAGCGCTGTCATAACGAAAGCAATTCCACCTATAATTCCACAAGCAAAACTCGTGCCGGAATTTTGCTTGATAAATGGTTCGTTTTGCATATACAAATTAACGTAATACTTTGCTGTATCATATTCTACAAGACAGATATTTTCTATATGGTGGCAGACTTCCACTGCATTGTTGTTGTGAAGTTCCATCAGTTTGGCAATATTAATTTTCTTGCCTTTAATAACATAAATCTCTTCTCTAATCATACTACATACTCCTTTTCATAATTTAATATACAACCTTCGACAAAATACGTAACATCTCTTTATTATAATATTTTTGTCTCTATGAGACGCTTCAAGTTCTGGCAGAGCGGTAGCTTATGGCATTGGCTATCGCTCTCTTAAAAGCTGTTATAATAGCTGTATCGCTATTTAGGACAGCAAAGAGAGGACAAATATATGAATTATAAAGAAGAGATTATACGCATGATAAATAGGATTGAAAACATAGGCACTTTAGAGTACCTACATACATTCATTAAACTTTTTCTTGAGAAGTGGGGTTAACCTCACTTCTTTTCCTTTTTAGACAACATGACATCTATCATATCCAAAATCGTTTCTTTGTCTCTTTCATCTAACAGAGAGAATTTCCAAAGTATATCAATATCATCTTTTGCCTTAACGTGGCTGTCTTTTCTCACTGGAGAAACATCAAAACCCATAAGCCATGCTTCAGAAACGTTCAAAGCCATGCCTAAAACAACAAGTTTTTCTTGACTTGGTTCAACTTTTCCGGACACATATTGGCTAATATCCGATTTGTTCATTTTTACGTTGTATTTTTCACAAAATGGTTGTGACAAGTTTAAAATATCAACTTGCTTTAAACGTCTGTCTTGCATTAATTTATTGAGCCTGTCGGATGTAGTTTCCTTCATATTATTCAACCTCCTTTCACTGTATAATGTATCACTATTTGAACGAAAGTTCAATATGCGAAACTAAAAAAGTAAAAAATATTGAACTTTTATATTGACAAATATTTTTTGCAGTGGTAACATACAAATAGTTCAAAGCATTGAACTTAAAAAATAAGAAAGGAGATGAATATATGGCATTCAACTATAGTAAGTTGAGAGGACGCATTATTGAAAAATTCGGGAGTCAATCGGATTTTGCGCAGGCATTTGGATGTTCTGAGAGAACACTGTCATTAAAGATGACTGGTAAACGTCCTTGGAAACAAACTGAAATTCTAACAGCAATTAAACTTCTGGATTTGTCAGAAAATGATATACAAGATTATTTTTTTGCATTAGAAGTTCAAAACATTTAACTTTATATAATTTCAAGAAAGGAGAATTATGAACGAGTTACAGATTTTTAGCAATGAAGAGTTCGGAGAAATTAGAACCATCACAAAAGATGATAAAACGTATTTTGCAGGAAGTGACGTTGCAAAGGCTTTGGGTTATGCAATACCTCACAAGGCAGTTCAAACTCACTGCAAGGGGGTTCTAAAATGGAACATCCCTACAAACAGTGGCAATCAAGACGTTTTGTTTATAACAGAAGGCGATATTTACCGACTTATCATGAAGTCTAAATTGCCTAGTGCAGAAAAGTTTGAAAGTTGGGTAATGGATGAGGTGCTACCCTCTATCAGAAAGACAGGCAGTTACAGCAAGCCAATGACAACAGCTGACAAAATCAAATTGCTTGCACAGGGAAATGAAGAACTAAACGAGCGAGTTGATAAGGTGGAAAACAAAATAGACAACCTTGAAAACAATATTCCTTTATATGGATGCGACATTGACGAGATACAGCAACACGTTAAGCGTAGAGTAGTAAATATCCTTGGTGGCAAGCAGAGTGAAGCTTACAGAGATAACAGTATCAGACACAAGACATTCTCTGATATATGGACGCAGTTAAAGCGTGAGTATGGCTGTGTATCTACTTATAAGAGTATCAAGAGAAAGTACATAGATGACGTGCACGAATTTATTGACTGCTACGTAGTGCCTAAATATCTTGATGAGCTTATCAATGACGCAAATGCTCAGCAAAGCTTTACATAGTGAGGTGACAATATGAAGAAAAGAACGAAAAAAGAGACGTTTTACACTGGTTGCGGTTATACGATACTTGGAACATTAGTTTTTCTGTTTTTCCTTGGATTAGCCGTAGCATACGGAATTAGGGTAGCAAGTCTTGTTGCCGGAGTGATTACAGCTGTATTTTTTGCGATACTATTCGCGATATGTCTCATTGAGGAGGAAACCCCACATGAAAAGAAAGATGATGTTATTGACCTTAATAATTGGAACTATGACCTTAAAGCCAATAACAGCAAGTGCGAATGATGAGGTAAAGCCTACCGCGGGAGTTACGAGTTTTGTAGCTGATGTTATGACAGGAAAATTTGAACCTACTGTTGAGAAAAACGAGGTTGATGTAGTCGAACAAAGCTATGTCGAGCCGGAAGTACCTACTTGTTGGCAGAAATACTCATGTGAGAGATTTCGATACTTAGGGCGAGTTTGGTATGGCGATTACACATACACTTGGTATTCGCAGAGAGTGTTGCCGGGCGGTGGATTGAACATACCGGGCAGACATCTAAATGAGTATGGATTGGTAGTAGATGAAAACGAATATGTCGTGATCGCAAGTGATGATTTACCGAAAGGAACTATCGTTGATACACCGATTGGCATACAAGGGATTGTATATGACGCAGGAAGCGGGGCAGGAAATCTTGACATCTATTGCGATTGGTAGAGTAGAGAAAACTTCTGACAGCTTAAAACGGCAGGACGCAAAAGACTATCTGCTTGAACTATACCACAGCAAACGACATAGCGACAACAAGTTTGATTTTCAAACGGCACTCAACAGGGAAATGGAGAAATTGGAATATGGACATAAGGCGAATTAAGGTAGGCAATAAGCGATACCGATTACAGCCACTTACGAGAGAACAAAAGATTATACTCTCGAAGCATAACCTTATGGTAGATGATTGGCTGCTTATATCGGAATCGGACTCGTACATACGAGTTGTGAAGAAATCGAGCCTGCAAAATAACTTGATTATAAAAACACTATATAAATAAGGAAGGAATTGGTATAAAGTATGAAAATTACACATGTATTTTTACAGAACTTCTGTAAATTCTATGGCACAAATGTACTTGATGTTGATTTTTCGGACAAGACCGCTTTACTTGGTCAGAATGAAGTCGGAAAGTCAACGGCCAAATTAGCAATCTTTGATGTCCTTAATCTCCATGATGAAAAGGACAGGGAGATTACAGGAATAAGACCGCACGATACAAATGGAACTGAAATTGATGATATTGACATCACAAGGGCGGTCACATTCGAGATTGACGGAAAATCAAAGACCTTGAAGAAAGTTACAAGGCAGAAAAGAAACAAAAAAGGCGAGATCACAGGAAATGTCACGGATTATTCAATTAATGATGTTCCATACAAAATGGCTGATTATAACGAATTTATTAGCGATAACATAGCAAGCCTTGATGTTTTACCATATTGCCTTAATGCTATGGCTTTGTTATCTAAGACACCGGCAGATCAGAGGGCGCAACTTTCAACCTTTTTTGGTATGCATACAGACGAGGAAATCTGCGATATGTTTCCACAGTTTGCAGAACTCAAGTCGATGTTTGGTGATGGTAGTCTCGACCAGATAAAAGCTGTTTGCCGTGGCAAGTTAAACGGCACAGGCGGTAGAAACGGTTCAAAAGGGCTTATCAAAGAGCGTGACGAGATATCTACTAGGATTGACACAATCCGCACTACGCAGGAGTATACAGACCTTGCAGAACTGGAACTTGAAAGAAAATCGTATGAGCCACAACTTAAAGATGTTGAGGACAAGTTATCTGATAACAATAAAATCCTCGAGGAACGCAAGAAAGCCACGGACAATATTTTACAGCTTAAGTTTAAATTGGGCGATATGGAACGTGAAGCAAATGAACAGACCAATAAAGTGAGGAGAGGACTTGAGTCACAGATTAGCAACCTTAAATATGTAATTAAGAACAGCGAGCGGTCTATCGAAAACGCAGAAAACGTTGTTGAATTTAACAAGAGTCAGATAATTGGACATCAAAAAGCACTTGAAGACAGCAGAGTTGAATGGAAAACGGAAAATGAACGCAAATTTGACGAGACAAGCCTTGTTTGCCCATACTGCGGACATGAATATCCGGAAGAGAAGAAAGAATTGTTAAAAGCTGATTTTAAGGAGCATAAAGAAGCTGAACTTAGCAGAATTACAGCCAGAGGTAACACCGCTAAAGAAATGCTTGATAAAGCTAAAAAATCATTAGCAGAAACAGAGCAGGAATTAGCTGACAGAAAGCAAGAGTTGGGAAAACACATAGCTGACTTAGCAGAACTTGAAAAACAGGAGCATCCACAGGAAGTTGATATTACAAAATCTGCTGAATATATAGCACTTGAGAATGAGATCGCAGAGAAAGAAAAAGCTCTTACAGAAGAAAATTCGGTTGCTGAAATCAAAAATCAGTTTGAAGCGGATAGAACCGACTTAATTAAGAAAATAGCATCAGTTGATGAAAAAATAAAAGCTGGTGTCAAAAACAATAGTCAGATTGATAACAATATCGCAGATTTGGAAAATATGCGTATCGATCTTAATCAGCAGATTGCAGACTGGGAAAGAAAGCTCGATTTGCTTAAGCAGTTCACTCGTAAGAAAAATGAGCTGTTGCAGAATGATGTTAACAAGTACCTTGAATTTGCTACGGCAAAGCTTTTCAGACCACTCTTAAATGGTGACACCGAGGAATGTTGTGATTTTGTATACAATGGTGAAGCATACACAAGAAATCTCAACCACGGTGCAAGAATGTTGACAGAACTTGATATTTGCAGAGCTTTTCAGAAGAAAGCAAGAGTTGTATTTCCTATTATCGTTGATGATACAGAGAGTGTTGACGATTGGAGAATACCGCAGATTGATAATCAGTTGATTATGTTAGAGCATACGCAGGACAAAGAGCTTGTGATTAAGGAGATATAACATGGATATTGTAATAATCAATTTAAGCAAAACTAGAGTGGCTCTTACCAGTATTGCAAAAGATAATGGACTTACAAGTTTAACTGCTCTTTTATCCCAAATAGGTTTGCCAAAGGGGACAATGTGTGATTCCAAGAGAAGATTTGAAGCCAATTACAAAGACGAAGTAAACTTCATACCGGAAAAATATACAGATTACGGAGCAATATATGAAGATACCTGGATAATATTGATTAATAGTGTGCCATCGTTAAAAGCGAGTGATTTTGAGATAGAGAGAATTAAAAAGGTGGTATCTAAATCGTCTGCATATGCTGATTTGGAATTAAGAGTGTCTAACCTTGAAAATACAGTGTTAAAACTTATGAACATTGTTGAGGAGATGAGGAGAAATAATGAGTGTAAAAGGATATAAAGCTTTTAATAAAGGACTGATTTGCAAAGATAAGCAATACAAAGAAAACACCACATATGAAGAAGATGGAAAATCCATTTGCAAAGCTGGTACTATGCATTTTTGTGAAAATCCATTTGATGTATTGGATCATTACCCTTTAATAGATGGGAATGGAGATTTTTTCGGAATTTGCAGAAGTTGAAGCACTTGGAGAGGTGTACAGTCATAAAAATAAATCCGCAACAAACAAACTGCATATTGGTACAAAACTTGACTTTAAAGGTTTTATAAAAGCGTGTATTGACTTTACATTAGAAAAAACAAAATTTGACCGTTCAGATGCAACAAGCATCAACAAAATCAGTTCTGGATATTGCGCACAGATTGGAAGTTCTGGATATTGCGCACAGATTTCTTCTCGTGGCAAAAATTCAGTTGTTATGGCAGCAGGTTATAATTCGATAGCAAGAGCAAAAATCGGTAGCTGGATAACATTAGCTGAATGGGAAGAAAGCGATATTCCAGATGAAAAAGGAAATTACATATGGAAGCCTAAATGTGTAAAAACTGAATATGTAGACGGAGAACGTATCAAAGAAGATGCATTCTATAAATTAGTTGATGGTGAATTTAAAGAAGTAGAAAGTGAGGAATAATTATGGCAGAGAATACAGCAGTTGCAGAAAAGAAAACTTTCAGTTTAGCACTTACTGAAAAGTTGGATAGTGTATCAGAAGCACTTCCAAAGGATTTTAACAAGGCAAGATTTATACAAAATGCATTAGCACTTATCAATGATAATCCAGATTTGCAGAAATATAATCAGTCAAAGCTTATAACAGGACTTTTGAAAGGCGCTTATCTTGGCTTGGATTTTTACTCAAAGGAATGTTACTTAGTGCCTTATGGAAATCAGCTTAATTATCAGACGGATTACAGGGGCGCTAAGAAGTTGGCGAAGAAATACTCAATCAGACCGATTAAGGATATTTACGCTAAGTTGGTTCGTGAGGGAGATAGCTTCGAGGAAAAAATAATAAATGGTGAGCAGACATTTGATTTTAAGCCACTTCCATTCAATGATGGAAAAATAATTGGCGCATTTGCTGTTTGCTTATATGTTGATGGTGGTATGCAGTATGACACAATGAGCCTTGTAGACCTTGAAAATACAAGAAAATCAAGCAAGGCAAGTAATGGTCCAGCTTGGAAGAATTTTACAGGCGAAATGTATAAAAAGACAGTTCTTCACAGACTTTGCAAGCATATTGAGTTAGATTTTGAAAATCCGACACAGCGGAACACATTTTTAGCAGGAATGGAGATTGAAACCGACCCGCAGAAGTTAGCTGAAAATGAGATTAATGAAAATGCAAATAGTGTTGAATTTGATGATAGTGACATTATCGACACAACTGTTATAGATACAGAAGATACTTTGCCACCATTCATGGAAACAGAATAGGAGGGCGAATGGTTATACATTGTTTATTTGAACAGTCAGGCACATTCAAGAATGAATTTAAGAAGCTTGGATATGAAGCCTATGATTATGACATTCAAAATGAGTTTGGAGAGACAGACAATGTGGTCGATTTGTTCAGCGAAATTGTGGGGGGGGTACGATGGCAAGTCTAGTATCTTCGACAAGATAAGTAAAGATGATTTAATACTTGCATTTTTCCCTTGTACAAGGTTTGAAGCCAAAATTCCTCTATTGTTTAGAGGACAAGCACCACAACAAAAGAACTGGAATACACAAAAGAAATTAGAGTATGACATAACTTTACAAGAAGAGTTGAATAACTTGTATATTCTGCTTTGCAAAATGGTAATTGTTGTAATGAGAAAAGGCTTGAAAATGGTTATAGAAAATCCATATACACAACCTCATTATCTCACAACATATTGGTGCTTGAAACCTACAATAATTGATAAAGATAGGACACAAAACGGGGATTATTACAAGAAACCCACTCAATATTGGTTTATTAATTTTAGACCAAAATGCAATCTTGTATTCGAGCCTATGGAATACGTTGAACCAAGAACTATAGGGAAAGCAAAAGGAACTGAGAACACTTCAAGGCAAACAGAAAGGTCGATGATACATCCTCAATATGCAAGTAGATTTATTAGACAGTATTTGATTAATAAAAGTGAGGGCAACAATGAAGCTTAAATGTATTTCAAGTGGGAGTTCGGGTAACTGTTATACCTTGACTTCCAACAACGGAGAAACATTAATCCTTGATTGCGGAATACCGATTAAGGAGATTAAAAAAGGCTTGAACTGGAACATTAAAGATGTTGTGGGCGTGTTATGCACCCATCAGCACCTTGACCACAGCAAGTCGGTAAAAGATTTTGAAACTATGGGAATACCAGTATTTGCCCCATACATAAGACTTGAACCTATGAGAATAGGAAAGGAGTTCAAGATACAGGCGTTTGACCTGACAACGGTGGACGGTAGATGGACGCATACCAATGCAGATGGTAGCGAATGCCCTTGCTATGGGTTTTTAATCACTCATCCAGAGATAGGTAAAATGCTTTACATAACCGACACAGAGCTGATTAAGTGGCGATTTAAGGATATTAACCATATTCTTTTAGGTGTGAATTATGACAAGGATTTAATTGACAGAAATAACGCAAGCAAAGCAAACCACGTTTTCAGAGGTCACTTATCCATTGACACAGCTTGCGATTTTGTTAAGACAAATTATTCAGATAGCTTGCAGAACGTCATAATGTGCCATTTATCAAGCGAAAATGCTGATAAGGACTTATTTATTGAAAAGATGAAAAAGGTTACTTGTGGGGCGAATGTGGATGTTGCAGAACCTAACAAAGATTGGACGCTAAACAATCCTAATGAATGCCCATTTTAATAGCAATTAGAAAGTGAGGAAAACCAATGAATTTAGCAATTTTTACAGGAAGAACCACAAGAGATATTGAATTGAGGTACACAAGTGGAGAAAAAGCTACTGCGATAGCTAAGTTCTCGATAGCTGTAGATAGTGGTTATGGTGATAACAAAAAGACAAATTTTTTTAATCTAACTGCTTGGGGCAAGACAGCTGAGACAATGGAGAAGCTTGTTAGAAAAGGTACAAAGATATTAGTACATTGCGAACCGACACAAAATCAGTACACGGACAAGAATGGAAACAAGGTAAATTCTATTGATTTTAGAGTTTTAACATTTGAATTTTGTGAAAGCAAGGCTAATAACAACGGCTCGCAGGTTAAATCAAGCACCGACAATAGTTTTATGAATATTCCGGATGAAACAGATGATGAGTTACCATTTATGTAAAGCGAGGTGCTAATTGAGTAGTTATCGAAACATAGCAAAGGCAAAAGCTATTGAAAAAGAAAACATGAAGCGGTTGCTGAAAGTCAATCCAAAGCTGAATAACGAGAGTGGTATCTATTTCCTGCTTCGAGAAGATGAAAACGGATTTAAGTTCGCTTATATAGGGCAAGCAGTAAACATAATTAGCAGATTGGCAAGCCATATGGTCGGTTATAGCCAACATATAGACCTCAGTTTACGCAAGCACAAACTGTATAGCGCAGATAACAATCCTTATGGTTGGAGGGTTGGGTTCATCAACTTTCCAGTCAGCGAACTAGATGAAAAGGAAAAATATTACATCAAGCTGTACGCAGACAAGGGTTATCAGTTGCGCAATGTCAGCTTAGGCGGACAGGGTGAAAATCGTGCAAGCGGTTCAATAGGCGAGAGAAAAGCACCTAAAAGCTACAGAGAGGGCATAGAGCAGGGCAAAAAGTCACTAGCTAGGGAATTGTCCTCCATTGCAGAAAAGCACCTTACAATCAAATTAAGAGCGGATAAAGCTAATAATAAGGTGTCGCAGAAACAGTATGAGAAGTTTATGGACTTATTGAAAGCTGGTGATTTAGAATGAAGATTTTAAGCAAAAAGAAATGTGAAGAAATTTTGAAAAGAATTACTGCAAATGAAATTATTCAGATAGAATATGGACTGCACAATATGGAATCAGAAACAAAAGCAACAGAAAACAGGGCAGAGATAGCTTTTATTGTCGGCGGCATAAAGGGGATGAATAAAGTACAGAACACATTAAGAAAAAGATATAAGAACTAACTAAAAATCAAAGAAAGGAATAGGTTGTCGCGACATAAAACCGAGGTTTCCTTTTGGTAGATTTGAATGAATTACAAAGAATTTCTAGAAAGCAAGGTAGAACTTGCTACAGATAGCGGATTTATCGTAAATCCAAACGACATTAATAAAGCACTAAAACCGCACCAAAGAGACGCAGTTGCGTGGGCTTTAAAAGGTGGCAAGAGAGCATTGTTTGAAAGTTTTGGTTTGGGTAAAACTATACAGGAACTTGAGTTTTGCCATTTGGCAGCAGAACATGAAAATGGACGAGCATTAATTGTTTTACCGCTAGGAGTAAAGCAGGAATTTACAAGGGACGCAGTTGAAATTTTAGGGTATGAGAAACCTCAATATTGCAGAACTATGGAAGAGGTAGAGAATAGCACAAGTCAGATTGTTATTACTAACTATGAAAGAGTAAGAGATGGTGATATAAGACCTGATTACTTTGCGGTCACTTCCCTAGATGAAGCTAGCGTATTAAGAAGTTTTGGCAGTAAAACTTACCAGACATTCTTAGATAAATTTAAGAATGTGCCATACAAGCTAGTTGCTACAGCTACACCAAGCCCAAACAAATATAAAGAGCTGATACATTATGCTGGATATTTAGAGATCATGGACACGGGACAGGCATTAACTCGATTTTTCCAACGAGATAGCACAAAAGCTAATAATTTGACCTTATATCCAAACATGGAAGATGAGTTCTGGATGTGGATAAGCAGTTGGGCTTTATTTATCACAAAACCCTCTGATTTAAACGACAGCTATTCTGACAAGGGGTATGATTTGCCTGAACTAGATGTTAGGTGGCATGAATTACCAATTGAATACGGAAATTCAATTGACAAAAACGGACAAATGCAATTGTTTCAAGAAGCGGCAGAAGGGTTGAAAGAAGCTGCGGCGGTCAAAAGAAACAGCATTGATACAAGAGTTGCCAAGATGAAAGAAATAGTTGACGCAAGTCCGGATGATAATTTTTTGTTATGGCATGATTTGGAAAATGAACGACATGCAATTAAGAAAGCTATGCCAGAAGTTGTTGATATATACGGCTCAATGGATTATGACCTTAGAGAAAAACGAGTTATTGATTTTTCGAATGGTAATACAAGGTTATTTGCAACAAAGAAATCTCTATCTGGTTCGGGTTGTAATTTTCAGAAACATTGCCATAGAGAGATATTTCTAGGTATTGACTATGAATTTAATGATTTTATTCAAGCTGTGCATAGATGTTACAGGTTTTTGCAAAAAGAACCAGTTGTGATTGATATTATCTACATGGAGAACGAAGCTCAAATCAAAGAAGCATTACTTGAAAAGTGGAAAAATCACAATCACATGGTTGCAAAGATGATTGAAATCGTAAAAAAATATGGACTTAATTCAGCAAATAAGGTTGAGAGATTGGAGCGAAAAATGGGAGTTACAGGAACTAGAGAAGATAGAACTGTCAAAGGTAATCATTACGAAGCTATATATGGTGATTGTGTAGAGGAAACGAGGTGCATGGAAGATAATTCTGTTGACCTTATTCATACATCAATTCCATTCGGTAATCATTATGAATATTCGGCAAACTACAACGATTTTGGACACAACCAGAACACAGACAGATTTTTTGAACAGATGGACTTTTTAACACCAGAATTACTAAGGGTATTAAGACCTGGCAGGGTAGCCGCTATTCATGTAAAAGATAGAGTGCTATTTGGCAATGCAACTGGCACTGGAATGCCTACGATAGAACCTTTTCACGCACAGTGTATAAG
>CAVKBM010000180.1:0-13172 GCA_963654355.1 Bacteroidaceae bacterium
CCGTGTTCTTCACTATCGCCCACCACAGGAGCGATATGTACTTCAACGCAAGACCCGTGGTCACGTTGTCTGTAAAACTGATTGTCTGTTTCATTGCCATGTCTTTTTCGTTTAAGTCGGCATTGTCGTTCTCGCTACGGACTGCCAGCCTCGGCTTTCGCCTTATCTGTCTCAATGCCTTGTCAAATCATATCACTAAACAAAAAAACTATCCGTACATGTATCTGTAGTAGTCTGCCCAACTGCCGAAGGCTGGGTCAAGACCGTATGTCTCTTCTTCTTCACGTTCGGCAAGCTCTTCGTCTTCATCGACGAATTGCTCGTCCCATTCTTCTTTCTCTTGATATTCTTCTTTCTCCATTGTTCTTTCCTTTTAACGTGGTGGATTAATAACTGATGGTGCCATCGTGGGCAACCATGATATTTCTGCTTTGTACGAGGTCGCAAGTCAACTGGCAACCATCATAGAAGCCTCTCCCTACACGGTTACATTCATCATGCTCTATGAAGAACCGTCTGTTCATGGCTCCGTACTTCTTCTCAACCCGTGAAATGCCCTGCTTCATCTTGTAGGATATTTTCAAGCCTTCAGTATCGTAAACAATAGTGCTGTTCATATTAGATTTCTCCTTTATAATATTCGTTTTTGATATGCTCGTATACAACCCGACTTGCCGCTCTCCGTCTTCGGATGTTGTCCGACAAAACATCATCGTACAAAGTCATGTCTTGACTCTCCCACATCACGTGACGACCTTTATAGCAAGCGTCAAAACGGCAATTGACACCAGTCTTGCTCGCCCGAAACTCTATCTTTCCAAACTTAACCATAGAAAAAAACTCCCAATATTAGCTCCAATGCAACAATTACTATTACAATGTTTTCGGTATTGATTAAATTCTTCATAATTTTGCACAGTTGTTACGGTGTGTCTCACCTTTTTATTGTTGATATGGACTATCCTTATCACAATGCAAAGGTAATATAGTTTTCTAAAATATGCAAACAACGCAGTATTATTAAGTATATATTTAACATATCTTCTACTTACATTACATTCTTTTGCTATATACCTTGGATAATACCTATTTATATAAGACTACACCTTAAATACAAAAGTACTCATTCTTCACTTTCAACAATTTCATCAAGGTCGAAATTTGGAAAACGCCCATGTATGCGTTCTATATCTGCACCGTATGCACTCGCCCCAAGCTCATAGCCGTTGCGGTAGGCAAAAAACAACGCCTGCTCCATATCCCTTGCAGAAAATCTGTCCCGCAGGAAAAGAGTCGCATACAAGCCCTTAAGAAATCTCTTGACATCCTCTGGATAAAATTTGCTTTTCGAAGCTTCAAGCACAGCAATTTTCAACGCACCTTTCATCTTGTTCCTTCATTTGTTGCGGAGGTGGGAGTCGAACCCACGACCTCTTGGGTATGAACCAAGTTAGCTACCACTGCTACACTCCACGATATTCCACTGCAAATATACGAAAAAATATGCGCAATCAAAAGCCTTAGTGCTGATTAGTATGTATTTAACTCATTTCTTCTTGAACACAAGCCCCATTTCCTCTTCTGTTACTTCCTCATACACCTCGCCATAAGCAACCCGTAACTTGTCCTTTGACATGAGAAGAAGATTTCTGTATGGTATCTCATTCCATACTTCTGAATACGACAGATGGAGGTTATCCATAAAAGACGCAATCTGTCCCATTAACGTGTCGTTTCCTATGGTCTGGGTTTTGCTATCAGTCTTGCTACGTTCCTCGCTAAAACCGATAGCTCGCGAAAATCCGCAATGGAGATTAGGTTCCACGATGCCTTTAGGGCTTCTACGACATCCTTTAAGGAAGCTTGTGACAATTCTTCTGCCAATGATTCATCCCCGGCAATAAAGACGGAAAGAGCCTTGCATGAGTCTTCAAGGGAACTCATGGACCCCAATACTTCACCGAATGTATTGCCACCTTCCACGCCGTTAAGATGGCTTGCAGCCCTTGCAATCGTCCTTATGCACGGAGACTCTACATAATAAGTCTTTCCGCCGACTAAAACGGTTACACCATCCGTATGCAGCAATGCGTCCGTTATCAATTTGCTTGCTTCACTCATATCTTGTTTTTAAGAAATAGGGGCGACCGCCGCCGCCCCCGAAAAATATAAAAAATGATAATGGAATTTTATCCCAATGCGGATGCTTCTGCTGATTCTACAGCATCGCCATCCCACATGTATTCCCCTTCAACGCCAGTCGTGTCGCTTTCCATAGCAACGGCAGTTACGCCAAGGGCAATGTTCTTGCTCTGTTGGTCGCCCTTCGACACAACGGATGCGTTTGAAAATACGATATAGTTGCCCGTTTTAGTCTGGGCGACAATCGTCTTGTTGACATTTTCAAGGTCTTGGTCAGAAGACCATCCTACCGCTTTTGCTTCTTCGGAAGTCTCTGTGCCTGTAGCGTCAAGCATCTTACCACCTTGCAAATCGGCTTTGTTCTTCCACGAATAGACACCCATAGAGAAGGTGATGGTCTTCGTTCCTTCATCAGTCTTGTCCTTGTAATAAACTTGACCGTTAAGGTCGTTCTTGTAGTCTTCCACGCTTGGGTCATCCTGGGAATAGCCCCAAGTGCCCTCATGTACATTCAACACCTCTGTCGCGGTTTTCAACCAGGCTTTCAGCTTGCCGGGAATCAACGCAACAGTTACGGGGTCAGAATACCAAATTCTTTTTATTCCTATAAATGGTTTCATCTGCTAACTCCTTACGTTTAATGTTTCAAAATCTATTGTTATATTCGCATAATGACATTTGAGACGGCTCTCTTCCTCGATGCCGTGGGAACGGACGCTGTATCGATACCAAGTGCCTTCATGGCAGCCTACCTTTACTTCATCCAATACGTCCAACGCCTTGTGCAACAAAACGTTGACAGATGGATTTGTCTCCTCGGAAATGTCCGGAACAAGGATGTTGACCTCTATTGTCCCATTATTGAAATAGGTGGCATTGGAAGTCCTGCTTTTGGGTATGATGACCACAAGCCCATCTTCCAGTATATTCTCATCTGCCACAGGTTCGTCCCCGTCAAGGGTTCCCTTAAGCAAATGGCCTTTCAATCTCCGCTCCAAGCCGAGAAACGACAGGTCGTCATAAACGATATGTCCTGCATCTATTTCCGTAATCATGACATTCCTTCAATCTTTCCTCTTGCGTACATTACACCCGAGTCTATCACATCATAGCCCATTGATGACACCTTGGATGCGTAGTCTGCCGTATTCCCTATTTTCAATTCATGCTCTTCGACTTGATGAAAGTTCGACCTTCTAAGGTTTCCTGTCCTGTCGTGGTAATTGCCGGACTCTTTGTTGATGTTTTCAGCCTCGGCTCCAACCTTTTCAAGAAAGGAGTCCACGTCATTGTCTACCATATTGAAGAAGTCTGCACATTCTTTGTCAAAGTCAAACATAAACGTCCATATAGTTTAGATAGTTGCACTTGGGGCTGTTGTAAACCTTCCCACTTCCACGGACAACGCCATCAGCATTCAAGACTTTGATATAGTCCCCCTCCGAAACATGACATTTGTCGCAGACGATGTGATACTTCGGTGTATAAATCTTACCGTTTACGGTTTCGAAGTGTTTCGTAGTATTGTCATCGCATCTGCAATCACCCAAGAGCTTCCACTCTTGGCTTTGTGAAATGACCTCGTTGTATTCATTTCTGACAACGTTGTCAATTCTTTTGTATAGCTTGTGTGGTGCGTAGTACATTACCAAATGTCTGTCATGTCCGTAATCGTAGAAAGGCCGAGAGCCGCCATCACGTCATTATCCGGGGTTTTCCCATATCTGCGGCAGAGCCACATATAGTACTTGCCCATATTAGAGAAATCCCATGAGACGGAGAATCCATTTTCACTGACATTTTTCATTATCGGAGAAAGCATCAGCTCTTCAACAAGCGAAATCAAGCCCTCGCCCAAAGCCTTGTCCTTATCTGCGGAATACTCCTCATCAACGGACAATCCGCTTTTTATGGTGAAGTCGGCAAGGTTCACTTCAGATATGTTCCACGCCTTCAACTTGCCTTTTATGTATTCTCCTATCGTCATGTTCAGATTGTTCTTTTCCTCCGGGTAGCCTTGGCAATCTTTTCCGCAGCCTCCTGTTCACTTTTTTCTTTCGCCTCGTCAACCGATGTAGTTTCCTCCTCTTCCTTTGAAGGAACAGAAGTCTTCTGTTCATCTTTTAAAGGAGCAGGAGTTTCCTCCTGTTCCTCGTGTTTCTTACAAAGGCCACGGCTGATAAGGTCTTCCATTCTCGTTCTTTCAAAGTCAACCACATCACCGACTTCGTAGCCTGTGTTGAAGTGATACTTGTCACGGAACGGATTTATTACGATACCTTTCATAAGCCTTAGCCCTGTGCTTGTGTTGAGTCGAATGAGTAAATGGTATCAACGTTGTTCAGAATAGGAACAACCATTGCCTGAGAAGCGGTGAACTCTCTCAACGGGTCGTTGGTCGAATAGCGGCTGGTCAAGATGAACTCGTCAGCTGGTTCGTAGATAACGCCGTTGACCGGACGGGTAGCCTCAGCCACATTAGTCCAAACGAGGTCTCCGAGATTGTCGCTGCAAACGAATGTAGCGTGACCCTTAGCCCAAGGATTGTGTGTTCCCTTCACGCCATTAAGCTCCGTCTTGATAGAACGGGCAACACGGATGAGGTTTGTCTGCCACTTGGACTGGAAGATGCTCTGTACCTGCTCAAGGTTAAGGATAGGAACGTTCTGTCCTGCAAAACCCTGGTTGAAGGCAAACTGGTTGCGGACTTCATCAGACTTGTAAAGGGCATTGAGGAACACATCATCCGCATAGACGGCGATAATGTTGTTCTGGTCGAGCAATGCCTTGTCGTAAATCTTCTGAATGTCGGTAAGCGGCGTAGAGTTCTTCGTATCAGTCCATGCGGTCGAATAGCCGAACTTGTTCGCCTCAAGGAAGCCGATATCCAAGCGGACACCAGTACCATTGGAACGTGATGCCAAAGCGACACCAGTAGAAAGCTCGCTGAGGAAAATGTCCTCGATGCGCTCATACACACCCTCAATACAACGAGGAAGGTCGGCAAACATGTTCTGAAGAATCTGCGGTGCGGGAAGATTCTGTGCAATCATGCTGTCCAAATCCTTCAACTGCTTCTCCGACATAAAGAGCTTCATACCCAACTTGGGGATGTTGCCCTCCGCAGTCGACACCTTGTCGCGGCTCTTCAACGGCAACTCGGTATCCATAGCAACCACATCGGCGGCAACACGGGTGTATTCGGCTGTCACGGAACTCCATCTGCCATCCGGAGAGAAGGTCGTGCTCAAGTGGTCACGATAAAGGTAAGGGAGCTGTTGCGCACGCTTGCCGTTCAATTTCTCCACAATCTGCAATACGAGCTGTGGGAAATACTTTTTGGTTATCTCAAAATAAAGTGATTTTTCCATCTGTTATTCCTCCTTTCAATAATTAATCCTCATCCAAAGTGGAGTCGGTCTGGTCAAACTGGTTGGAGTCCTCATCGCTTACAAACTGGATGTTCGGCAGTGCTGCGGCAAAATCACTTGGATAAGCGGCACCGCTGTTGGCGGCTTTTGCAGCCACTTCGTTGACCTGTCCGGCGGTCATGATGGCGGCGGGTTCCCCCTTGCAGATTGAACGGTAAAGAACGCCAGCGTACTTGAAGCCAGCATTGTTGCTCAACTCATCATAAGCATTACTTGTGATTTTCAATGGCTTGTAAGAGCCCTTGCCATCCGTAATGATGACGCGGCCTGCACTGAGGACTTCTTCGTCAATATCATCAACATTAAGCGCACGGCCACCCTTGATGTCGCCGCTCCACTTCTGTATGATTACGGAATCCTCGCCAAAGACAATCTGCTTTTTCTCAACTGTGTAGTCTTGATTCATTGTCGTAAAACTTTAAAGGTTATTAACTAACTTTGTGGCAATGTTCTCAACATCCTCCTTGCTGGGTTCTGTCCCATCGTTCTTTTGGTAGCCCCCGAAAACAGGCTGTTGTGAAGTCTTGTAGTTGTTCGATACCTTTGTGAGATAGTTTGTGATAGTTTCGTCCGTTGCGTCATCCGCAATGACAAAACCCTCCTCAATACGACTCTGTGGAATGCCCAACTCTTTTGCCTTCGACAAGATTTTCGCATCGTGTTCAGCCTTTGCTTTCGCTTTGGCATCCGCCTCTTCCTTCGCCTTGGCTTCTTCCTGCTGTTTCCTGATGGTCTCCTGCAAAGACTTGATTACCTCGCTTTGTTCCTTGGAACTCTTGGTCATCTCCTCAATCTGCTTGTTATACTCATCATTGCGTTTCTTGGTGCCATCGGTAAGGGTCGCAATAAGGGTCTTGAACTCCTCGTCCCTTGCCTTGCTCTTTTCGTTCATCTCTTCGATGTACTTTTTCAAGGACTCGGGAACCTCGTTCTGCCGCTTGATTTCCTCCAAACGCTTGCGCTCGGCTTCCTCCTCGGCTTTCTTGGCTTCCTCTTCTGCCTTTCTCTTGGCTTCTTCCGCAGCCTTGGCTTTCGCCTCTTCTTCGGCTTTCGCCTGTTCCTGCTGAAGTTTCTTCTGTGCATCGGTAACTCTTCGGTCGTTTTCCTTCTGCAGCATAGTCAAGTAGTTCTTTTGTCCCTCGACAATGGTCTGAACGTTGTCTTCAGTAACAATACCCGTGTTTGCCAACATTTCCGCATGTGCCTGAAGAACCTCATCTCCTAACCCAAGCGATTTGTACGCTTGTTTTAGCAATTGAAAAATCTTGTCTTTCATTATTCTGATAAATTAGTACTTTTGCAAAGGTATAGCATTCATTTGTCTAACAACATCTTATCCAAGAACATGACTTCACTTTTGGCTGAAAGTGAAACAGAAATGTTTACACACCAAGATTACGGTTGGCAATTGTTTCCTTCAGCGGCATTGAACGCCAAATTATCCGCCATGTCATTATACTTCACTTTGCTGTGCCCACGGACGTAATGATAGCGGATTTCCTTCCCGGAAGAGACCTTCATGTACATGTTCCACAAATATTTTTTCATGTTTCCGTCAAGCAGCTTGAATATAGCGGGCTGGCAATCTGAATAGACATCAACACTACTCCACTTGGGGCATGACTTGATGCCGAAAATGATAGCAAGCAATTCCGCTTCTACATTGTCTGTCGACTTATAGCTGAGGCTGTCGCACTTCTCCACATTTCCACCATGGAGAACGACCCAGCCGCACCCTGACACACCTCCGACACAAGAACCGTCAGCATAGACATCATATCTTATACCCTTTGACTCCGCGTCCTGCATGGCTCGCAAAACTCCCTCTCCTTCGTTCCTCATCAGATTTGCTATTTTCTTCGCTTTCTTTTTCATCGGCATACATTTTAATCGTCATCGTATTCATCATCGTCATAGACATCTATAACACACGAAAAGATTTTCCCCTTATGGGAATGACCGTCCGGCGTAATCGCCGCATCGGTATCGATTGTTTCCAAACTTAAGGTTGCGTTCTCACGTCCCCATTCTTTGAGAAAAGCCATGGTCATCTTGCAGACCTCACGGCAAAGCTGGAATTTTGCTATTTCAAAGTCTTCTTCCATATTGATTTTATATTTTGTTTCCTCATTGCTCCAATCCTTCCCTCGTTGGCAAGATGGTCGCAAAGTTCATTGTATTTCTCTCCGTTATGTCCCTTCACCCATTTGAAGCGTATCTTTGCCACATGGGATGAATGTTTCTTGAACAGTTCTATCAAATCAAGGTTCTTGTAAGCCGAGTATCGCCCGCTCAACACATTCAAAGCATACTGGCTGTCGCTGTGTACCACAACATCGGAACCCAACGGGCAGTGCCCCACTCCACATACGATGGCAAGAAGCTCCATTCTGTTAATCGTGGTGTCTATATCCCCATAGTTCCCCTGCTTGTAAATCTTGTCACGGAAAACGATGACGTAAGCTGCACCTCCTGCAAATTTGTATTTGTTATCCAAACGCTTCACGGCAGAACCATCCGTCCACACGTGAAAGGAGTCCTTCGTTCTTGCTTCGAACCATTCTTTGCGCTTCTCACGTTTCAGCTCTTTCTTTTCATCGAACTTGTCCTTGCGTGCTTTGTTCCACGTTGCAAGCAACAAATGCCAGTTCTTGAAGTAATGCCCTTTGCCAAAGTCGACACGCCAGCCTGTTTCTTCTAAATTTCGCCACAAATAGCGGATGTATGTGTCGCCATCTATCTTGTGACTCTTGCAATATGCCGAAAATCGCTCGAAATTCGGTTTTCTCTGATAGTCTTTCAATTCCATTTCTCGTTTCAAGTTTTTAGTCTTGCCCTGACTGCTCCGGAAGGAAGAAACCTTAAGGAAGTTAGATAGTCAGTGTAGTAAACTACACTAACTATCTCCTCCCCCTATAACCCCTTGATAAGCAAGCAAGATAGCTTTGCGTGTTGCAAAACGGGAATATAGGTTCGTATCAACAAAATCATCAACAATCATAAAGCTGTTTGAATCTGTCATAGTCGAAATTTGAAGTCTCCTTCTTTATGAATTTTGTACTGATGCGCTGCTTGTGGGAATAGATGACATGAAGAAATCTTTTGTCGACCTTCTCGCCATTCTCCCCCATAAGGAAATACGCACGACCGAGAGTTTGCCAACCTTGCAGACAACCAGTAGACGGATTGTCAAAGACAAAGAAATGTCCTTTGTTCGGATGCCTTTCATACCATTGCCTTGCAGTCACCTCATTAAGCACGGGAATGACGCATTCAGCTACAATTTCACTCTTGCTTACTATCCGGTCATTGCCGAGCTGCTTGATGTACCTGCTGGCAGAAGACTTGGAAAGTCCGATTTCCTTTGCCATTGAACGTAATGCGATGACGCATCTTTTCAAAGGTGGCTCTACAGTAGGATAAGCTTTTAAAGTAGCCCTTTGACGATTGCGTATCCGGTTCACAAGCAAAATCCTTCGGAGGATTTTCTTCATCTCCTTTAAGGTATGCGGATTGGATTTGTCATATTCCAACTTATACACATTGTCGCTTTGCGATGCCTTGAAGTTCCCATATTGGGTAACAGTACGGCTGCGCAATGGTTTTGCGAAGTACACCCCGTTGTCCGCACAATAGCGGAACAATGGACTTTCCTTCATCTCTTCCATCAACGACTTGGCGGTTGTATAACCGCAATGCAAAACGTTCATCAGATTCCGCACCCTTACACTGGGTGCAGCTCCGGCTGTGTGGAAAGTTGAAAATTCAAATGTTTCTTTTATGATAATGGAAGCAGCCAAAAGACGAAGTTTCTTTGCCTCGCCTCCTGTCTCTTTTATCCTTGCAATAGGAATGTTTATAGTTCTACGCTCCATTGTCATGCCGACAAAGGTACTAAATCTATTGCAAGAATAATAATATTAGGTCATGTATTCTTTGTATTTAACACTACATGGCATAGAGTTGGACAATATATGCTATTTTAACACCTAAATAACACAAGCCAACATCTCGTTAACATTTAAATTGTATTAAGAGAATAAAAGAGCCTTCCACATTCCCATGCAGACAGGCTCTGTCTTTTACTTATTTTTCGTTAATTTATGAAGACTACCGTATCACGGCAGACTGCAATTCTTTTGATATGTCATGCAGACAATCCAATATCTGCTGTTTCCTCTTGGGACTTGGTTTATGAATACCCATCACATACTGGCGCATCAACGAGGCGTTAACACCTGCTTTCTTTGCGACACCGCCCACATTCAGATAAGAGAAGTAGTCAAAGAAGGAACCAATATCATAATGGTATTCAAATTCCAACTCCGGCATCTGCTTTCCTTCTTCCGAAAGCAATTCCCTTATTTCATTCATGGCTACCAACATATCGTCAATGGCTTGTTTGGCGGAGTTCCCATACCCGGCTAAATGAAAGTCCGGGAATTTATCCACCATGTAGCAAGAGAAGCTTTTACTCCCACTGTCTTTTTCCACATTTACCGTTACCTTTGTTGACATATTACATCGTTTTAAATATGAAAAGGTCTTAAACTCAATTATTTCTTGGCGTACAAGAAAAATTGCTGGGCTTAAAGCCCAAGCAATCTTTCAAGAATACTGTCGCAGGTATTTTTAGATACCTCACGACTGCCGTGTCGTGGTACTGGACATTTCAGTCCCGTTATGGGACTATACCAAATGTCGTGATTACCACCATGCCGAACCACGAAGCATCCAGCTCGGGTCAGCTTTTTAACAAGTTGGCTTGTCTTCATTATACGTTGAAGAAATAAATAAGTAAAAGACCTCTTTGTCTAAATGACAATGCAAAGATATAACATTTTTGTTATATACACAAGTTTAAGTATAACATTTATGTTACATTAAGTCCGATTAACACACCTTTTATGTACGCAATTCTCCATAACGGCAACGTTGCTGAGGCTATGTGCAAGAAGACAAACAAGGGAACAGCCGATGGTATTACCCAATGGTTGTTCCACACATCGCAAGTACTGAATGTTTGGGAACACAGCAAGTGGTTATGGTTGCGAAACCTTTGTTTTCAGATAGTCGAACATTTGGAACAATGACTCTATCGTTGGCTCCAAGGGAAAATAATCCGGAACATCCATGCCAATAGACTTCAAGCCTTCTTCAACAATAGACTCTATCTCTTCCAACTTCTTCTTCCTGGAGTCGGCAACCTTCCTCAACTCCGCATTTTCATTTTCACGCCTCCTGATTTCTTTCTTCATGGCGTGGAACGTTTCCACCACCCTACAAGGGTCGCAAATTTCATTGACTTGCCCGAGTATGGCACGCATCCTTGCGTTTTCCTCTACCAACTTGTCGTATTTGCGCAGTATGGGCTTCATTTGCCGCTCGTATGGAATACCGCCGTTACTCGTCCCGCTCATCACACACCTCCAGTTTTATATTAATAGGCTTGCCGCAATGAGGACAAACGAGAGATGCACCCGGCTGGTCGTTCACATCGGCAACAAGCTCGGACAACGACACGCCTATGATATTGGCAATCTCTTTTGCTCGTATTAAAGACATAGTGCCATTTTTAAGTTGAGCGGTTAATGATGGTTGAGCGATGCCCAATAGCTCTGCTACCTTCGATATGGTAAAGCCTTTCTCTTTTATTGCTTTCTTTACATCCATTATCTTATAGGTTTAATTATATATTATATATGGTGCAAAGGTACCCTCAAAAAATGAAAGCACAAAGAAAGGATAGAATATTCTATATATAATTAAACAAAATATAGAAATCGTACTATATTAGTGAATAAAAGTTAAATATAGAAATAAATCTATATATTTATTTGGTGGTATAGAAAGAAATCTATATCTTTGCATCAGAGTTAAGAAACAAAGTACAACAACTTTAAAATATACGACTATGATACTTACAAGCAATGACTATAAAGAAATGGCAAGCCAAATTCAAGAAGAAGGCGGTGAAATCTATTTCGAGAAGGACGATGAAATTCTCGTTGTTGAATACGACATTTGCTCAGATGGGCATATCGAGTATTACCAAACAACAGGTCCCGAGTTCATCGAAACAAGAAGAGATGTCTGGGTTAAGAGTGCCGAAAGCTTCAATGAAGACGGCAAGCAGACACCCAACAATTTTGACGAGGTGGCTTTTAGCAAGGTCGCCTAACAAGAGATAACATAACATGAATATGACAACAGACAAAATCAAAAACGAAATCGGAGAATACCTCTGGGACTTCTGGCAAAATCAGCATGACATAGAGCAGATTGAGAAGGCAGAGAAAACGCTAAGAAGCGAGTTGGATGCTCAAATACTTACAGACAATAAGTATTTCTGCGAATACCAGCTTATTTGCAACAAACTTGGCATAAGAAACAAGTTTGCGTCTTAAAATGAGGCAGCAGCCTCCGGGTGGCACCCGTAAAACCGTTGATTGAATTATGGAGAATACTGCAATGAAGAGAATGGTTCAGAAATTCATCTTGATAGAGTTCTTAAGCAACCGCTTGAACACGCAAGAAGAAGTTGACGATATGATAAGGCTCGTTGAAGAGAAGCTTGGCATGTTCGACTGGGAGGCAAAGAGCTTCGTACGCCAAGCTATCGGGCGATGCCGGAGATAGAAGACCCATTGAGAACAACAAAGGAGAAGGATTTGTTTCCCTCTCCTTTTTGCTTTATAACCAGCCATATTGCATACACAAAATGGCATCTGCAACTTTTGTTATTGAACAGACAACTTGTTTAAGTTATCCCACAAGTCCATAAACATCATGTCGTTAGCATTTAATCTAATGACTTTGGTCTTGGGTTTTGGTATTTCAATCAAACTTTTCCCCCACACATCACATAAGACAGACTTTACACGTTCCCCACCAACCAACTCGGCTATATGGACAGTCTTCGACACCTTATAATCCAATTCATCTAAATTTCCAAACAACTCCGATGCCTTTGTGGAATATTCTAATAAACTTCCATTGGGCTTTTTAGACATAACATTCAGCTTTTCCAGCAACTCAATCTCCTTCTTATATAAAGCTACTAATAGAGTATCACATTCGGCATTGTTTTCCATAATAGACAAATCGCCAGACATCTTGTTCATGCAACTATCTATTCTTTGGAAGGAACCGACTTTATCATAAAAAGACCACCTCCACGACATCGCTTTGGAAAAATCGTCACAGCCAACAATTTTATTTCCCATGTTGATTGCCAACTTGTTTACAATAGCACTGTTCCAATTCGTTGTATAGTCTCGAACAATAGACTTTAAACCATAAGCCAAACGAATTGAAGACATCCTTATTTCTTTGGCTTTTACCTTGCATAAAGCTTGGTTCTTTGCCTTCACTTGGTTGGAATGATATACATACCAACTAATTCCTCCACCTATTGCAATTAAAGCAATAACAATAGCAATGATTTTCGTTTTCATATAGTTAGTTTATTAGTTAATACTTGCGGGGAACGCCCCACGTTACTTGTTCTCCAGTTTGTCCAGCACCCCACGAGCCTCAGCTATGGACGATGCGGAATACATCTCGCCTCCCTGCTTGATGAGGGCGATGAAGTCAGAT
>CAVKBM010000180.1:13576-28549 GCA_963654355.1 Bacteroidaceae bacterium
TACCTTCGCAAACGTAAACAAGAAACAATAACAACTAAATGCTCGAAGTTCGGGCGGTGAGACACACCTAAAATTGTTTGAGGTTATGACAACATCAATTAAGAACAAGATGAGAGAAGTAATGACATTGGCGCACAGAGCCTATCAGTTGAAATCCGCCTACATGAGCTGGGCAGAGTGCTTGAAGCAAGCATGGCAGGTTGTCAAGTTGAAGGCTCGCATGAAGAAGCAGGTGGTCGAGTTCTACTTTCAGAAGATGAACGGAGAAATCCGCCAGGCATTCGGTACATTGATGGAGAACCACATTGACTACACCCCCAACGGCAAGGGCTACGCTTGCAAGGACTGCACCAAGTACTGGGATGAGGTCAAGGGTGAGTGGAGACAGTTCAAGAATTATAACTTGATTAATGTGAAATGGCAATGAAAGAGATTTGGAAAGATATAAAAGGATACGAAGGATTATACATGGTATCTTCGTTAGGCAAAGTGAAGAGTCTTGACCATTACGTTGATGTATGCATCTATAAAAAGGCTTATGGTAAAGCGTTGCACAAGGGTATAGATTGTAGACTTTGGACAGACAAAGATGGTTATTTGATTGTGAATTTATCAAAAGATGGCGTTAGCCGCCACAAGCGTGTTCATCGGTTGGTTGCCGAAGCGTTTATACCTCATGTTACAGGAAAGGTCATTGTAAACCATAAAAATGGCATCAAATCTGATAACCGCGTTGCAAACCTTGAATGGGCTACGACTTTCGAGAATGCTTTTCATGCAAATAGAATATTAAAAGTTAGACATAAAAAGGGTATCGCTGTCAGACAATACGATTTGAATGGTAATTTTATTGCCATTTACAAGTCTATGTCAGATGCAGGTAAAGCAATTAAACGTTCTTCAGCTTTAATTTCAGGCTGTTGCAAAGGGAAAATCGACAAGGCTGGAGGCTATAGATTTCGCATAGACAAAGAAGGCTAACTATATAAGAGCTTCATAATATTAGTATAAACTGCAAATTTTTGAGATATGAGCAAAGAATTGATGGATGCTCTTTACATAGAGCACAACGACAAATTAGGCGTTTTAAGCAACAATAAAGAAGAGAGGGTGTCAATTATCCTTGGGACGGATAAAACGCTTGTGGAGCGCAAGCAAGAGGGCAAGACGTACCTTCTTGTGCCGCTCACAAAGAACCACTCGTTTGCATTTGACGGTGATTGCATAGAGGTTGATGGCGTGCGTTTCAATAGCGAGATGTACTTTCGTGAGGATGGCGCACAATGGATTGAACTTGACAAAGAAACCTTATCCAAGGTGGCGTAATAGATAATTTAACGGCAAGGCGGCGTGGTGAGCTGGACACCACATAAATATAAACTCCAACTGGTTAGCCGCCGAGCCTATTGTATAATAATTTAAATTCAATTTTTATGACAGAGAATGTAAACCCAATGATGGGAAATCAACCAGTGTTCCCTATGGGTAGTGTAAAAGCTGGTACAACAGGTGATGGTGAAGAAAGAATTACCTCGTTGGAGATTGCAGAGATTACGGGCAAGCCTCACAATGATGTTATGAAGGCTATTCGTAAAATGGAAAGTTCGTGGTTCAAGGTATGCCAGGGAAAATTTTCCCAAGCATCTTACGAGGTGCAACAGCCGAATGGTGGTACTGCTTTCTACCCTTGTTATTCCCTCACCAAACGAGAGAGCCTCTACATCGCCACTAAGTTCAATGACGAAGCGAGGGCAAGGCTTGTCTTGCGTTGGGAGGAGTTGGAAAAGAAGGAGCGTGAGCATGGTACGTTCGCCATCCCCCAGTCCTATTCTGAGGCATTGCTGCTTGCAGCCAACCAAGCCAAGCAGATAGAGATGCAGCAGAAGGCATTGGAGCAAAAGCAAGTCGAAAACGACAAGCTGGTGGCGGATGGCAAGCGCAAGGATGCAACAATAGTCCGGATGAAACCGAAGGAGGTATTTACGGATGCGGTTGCTGGCAGCAAGGGCAATTGTCTCATAGGCGAGTGCGCAAAGCTAATCACACAGAACGGCTACAAGATAGGCGAAAAGCAATTCTTCACTTGGTTGCGTGAGCATAGCTACCTTGGAAAGAAGGGCGAACGCTACAACATTCCCAACCAACAGTATGTGGGCAAAAATGCACTCTTCTACATCAAGAAAGGCGTGCGGCAGGGTAACAGTGGAGTGCTGCATACTACAAGCACCACGATGTTGACACCAAAAGGACAAATCTACTTCGTGAACAAATTTCTTGGCAAAGGCGGTTTGCAAGGCAATTTGTTTGAAGGCGGTGAGGCACACAACAAGTAAACTGCAAATAAACAATGTGGGGTGTGGTTTTGGTCGCACCCTACATTGTTTGTATCTCAAAGAACTTGACCATCAAATATCTTGCTCGGGTAATCCCAAGGCACGCTGGATGACAATGTTCTTGTAACACGTTCTTATACAATCGTTGATGAAATCGCTCTTGTTCCCTTCCACGGCATTTACTATGTCAAGAACATCTTGCGCAGCTGAAAAATAAAGCCTCTTCACACACTTCCTCTTGCGTCCGGCACCGGCTCTTGCTCCACCACGTTTCTTTTCCTGTATCACGACATCTGTTCCCATATCACATAAATTTGATGGTTTGACAACTATTTACTAACTTTGCAAACGGAAACCCAAAGGAGGGGCAGCGGTGGTGCGCCACCCCTCGGAGTTTAGAACAATCTAATCGTAAAAGACAAGAGTTCTATTTTCCAAACCTTTAATTCGACTCTTAGAATGTTCATAAGGCTTTGGGTTTTCATTTTACCTACTCTTTTAGGTTTTCGGCATCCCCTTTGCAGCCACACCTTGACCGCATTACAAAGATACCGAAATTATTTGATTCATGCAACTTTTTCCAATTCTATTTGCATGTATTCTGACCCAGCAAGCCTATTACATATTCCATAACTTTTGCGTTGGCTTTATTGATATTGGTGTAGTCCTTTTGGATGTATATGTCCGTAATGTCAAGCTGTGAAACATGGTTCAACGCTTCGTGTATAGTGAATTTGTCTATGCCAAGCCTGTTGCGTGCAATGGATGCCCATGTATGCCTGGCGGAATAGAAATCAAAACGTGGGATGCCCAATTCTTCTGAAATGACGTGCAGCCCCTTGTTGATATGCTTGTTGAAGTTGGCGGGATTGGAATATTTCTCGCAGAAAGAAAATACGGTCTTCCTCCCCTTGTATTTCTCGAACAAAGGACGGACATACTCCGGCACGGAAACTTCTATGTAAGCATTGTCACTGCGTCTGTCCCTCGTCTTCGCCCGCTCATAGGACAATATCCAATCCTTACATTCGGAACATTCGTACAGGTCAACAGAGTTCATTCCCATCAGACAAAAGGAAAGGACGTAACAGTCACGTGCCATGCCCGGTCTTCCTTCCCCTCTGTACGCAAAGATTTTCAACAGATTTCCGACTTCGACAACCCTATCCTTCGTTTGAGGAACATCCTTCGGTATCTTGAACCCCTCGAACGGAGATGATGGTATGAGCTTGTTGTTGCCTGTATTGTATTCTTTCATAGCTTCATTGAATATGTGTCTCATATTTCCAAGATACAGAGATTGCGCCCTCGGATGCCCATCCAGATATCTCAGGTACCTGTTAAGAAAGGAATAGTCTATTTCCGAAAAAAGAAGATTACGGCTGCCACAGAACCTTTCAAGCGAGTTCAGCATGATTGGATAGTTCCTTGCGCCCTTTAGCTTTGACTTAGCCACCCACTGCTCTGTGAATGAAAAGAAGTCAAGAACCTCAGACTTGTTCGTTATGTGGGAATAAATCCAGTCAATATCGACATTCGCATCCATCAGGTCCACTTCGAGGTCATAAAGTCGGTCCTTTATATCTTTGAGTTTGTCATCTATGGACTTTTGTATCTTTCGTGACGTTATCTTGCCGGAGCGCGACACGTCATCATTCCCAACAGAAATATTTGACGGAATACGTTTGCGTTTGCCCTTATGGGACAATACGAACTGTACTTTTCTCCTTCCGTCCAGTTTTGCTTTACCAAGTTCAAAATTTATCGTTGCCATAGGCTCATATTTTTGCGGCAATTTTGTGACATTTTCTGCAGCATTTTGCATTTTGCGGCAATTTTGCGGCAATTTTTCGCCTTACTTGTGGGTAAAAATCCGCACTTGTAAAAATCGCCTTAATTTCATCTCAAACGCTGCGATATTTCACAAAAAGCCATTGTAATACGTTGTTATTCAGTGATTTAAAAGAAAAGAGGTGGATAAGAATTTGACTTCCATCCACCTCTTTTTGCAAGTTTTTGATAGTGATTCCGCAGGGATTCGAACCCTGGACCCACAGCTTAGAAGGCTGTTGTCAAAAACTGCATAACTACTTAATATATAGTGGATTATGCAATATTTAGCTTTGTTTTTGCGGCAATTTTGCGACATTTCTTGCAGAAGTACGGCAGAATACCGCCCCCAAAGCATGGATGCAGCCATCCTCAAAAGAGACTCGGAATGTCCTTTCTCCACATGTCACGTTTCCATCGTGAAAGGTGAAATTATCATCAGTGAACAGAAGGGTGTGGTATTCTCCGTCATGCCATGCTCCCCATTCTCCGACCAAAAGTTCTTTTATCATCTTTTTCTTTGCTTTTGTTGAAACTCTACAGTGAAAATCTTTCTTACGTCTACAAGATTAATTTCCATATTCCCATAAACCGGGTTAAAGGAGTGCAAAAGGACGGTTCCCGTAACCTTGTCAACCTCCTTAATCTGTTTTAAGAGAATACCTCCAGTATGCACGATTACAAATTCTTTTTTTGTAATTGGCAAGTCGTAGTCACGAACATCACAAGCTGCTATTTCCTTACATATGACAATATCGCCGTCTTGATACGCTCTGGACGAACCGTCATCCATAGAGTCGCCGCTAACTTCGAAGGCAATATATTTGTCTGTTCCTTCTTTAATAAAAGGTATAGTTGGTAGAGACTGGACATATTCTTCATCCTCAAATCCATTTAGATAACCCGCATACGCCTTTTGTGGAACAAGGGGTATGAAGGAAATTTCCCGCCCCAAATTCGGTGTAGCCTCGTTGACAAGCATTTCGCCATGACCGAACTTCAGCCAATTCATGTTCAGTACGGGGTATGCTTTTGCGATGAGGCTCATATCCGTTTCGCTTGGGACTTCGGGGAACTTGCTTAGTAGGTGACGTGACAATCCGCACTTGTTGGCGAAATAAGTTGTGCTTATCCCCAAATGGTCGCAAAACGTTCTTATTCTATCTTTATAGTTGGTAAATTCGGAATAGTCCGTTGTCGCATCTTTGTCGTCCAACATCTCCCCCACTCCATATATAAGCCAATTGATGTTTATCTGTGGAAATGTTTGCTTTATTTTCAATAATGTGGGACCTGTACAAGTGTTGGTTGGTCTGTTCAAAAAGCCACGGAACAACCCGATTTCTTTTTCAAAATCTTCTTTTTTCTTGCCGACAAACAAACGAAACTTGTTTAATCTGTCTGTAAGGTTGTTTTCGGGAGCCTTGTCTACCTTGCTGGTTATAAACATGTCTCCCTTCCCGGTTTTTATCCATGTGGAATTAACTTGGGGAAATCTTAAAACAATCTTGTCGAGGCTTGACTTTCTGACATTTCGCGTTATGCGCGAAACAAAACCATATCCTAATCCGACTTCGTCTTCGAATTTCTCACATGAGGAATAGCCCAAAGCAGTGACCATTGCTCTCATTCGCTGGCTGATATTAGAAGCATCCATAATGTTAATATAAGTGTAATACGCACCAAATATTTGCATGATAATCAAAAACGTGTTAAAATAGCAGATGTTAACGCCGCATATCTTGCAAGAACACGATGTTTTGTTTACTTTTGCAAGTGAATTAAATAATATGTGCAAATGTAGGTAATTTCACATTACTTGCAAACTATTTGAAGTGAAACAAAAACAAAATCCATTAAATAGTGTTTATATGGGACTGAACGAGATTAAACAGATTGTTGCAGCGGCTTTTCAAGCTGGGCGTTATGATGCTCAAATTGATATGGGCATCCGTCCTGACAAGGTTAGGCGTAAAGAGGCTGAAATGATGCTCAAATCTCGCGGCTTTGCAAGGTCTCAACTTGACAAATGGATTAAGGAAAGGTTGTTGAATGAATATGTAGGAGATTCGGTAAATTCACCAAGATACTATTCTTTGCGTGAATTGAATGAAATCCTTGCAACGATAACCATAAAGAAGACGTGTGATTTTTAAAAATAATGGATATGGATAAGCAACGAAACGCAACTCCTATCGAAAGGGGAAGCGAAAAAGATTATGAGTTCAGACTCCTTGAAGCCGATGAAGTTGAGTGCAGGGTTGGTCAAGGTGGAAAAGACGGACAGAAATGGTGCTCTTTATTATTGTATAAAGATGCCAGATGTGACATGCGTAGACTTGATGAGAAATTCGGCATCTTCGGGTGGCAAAGGGACCATCAAGTCATAGACGGGAACCTGTATTGTACCGTCAGCGTTTATAAGGATGGTATAGGATGGGTCTCGAAACAAGATGTCGGCACGCCAAGCAACACGGAAGCGGTCAAGGGACAAGCCAGTGACGCTTTTAAGAGAGCTTGTTTTTGTCTTGGCATAGGTCGTGAGTTATACACTGCTCCACGTATTTTCATCAACATAAATCCCAATGCCGAATATAAGGTCAATGGCAACCGTTCAGTGCTGACAACTACATTCTCCGTTGCCCACATAGGTTATAAAGGCAGAGTTATCAGTGAACTTGTAATCGTAGACCAGAAGGAAAATATCCGGTACACATTTGGAATGTCCGCAAAAAGGATTGAGGAGTGGAAAAGGACACTCGTAGATGCAAATCAAAACCCTATCCCAGCGCCGTCTTCCGAAGAGGATGATGCTCTTGAAGACCAAAAGGCTTACGCATACCCCCAACTGCAACAAGCCCAAACATGGGAGGATGTTGATAAGACGTGGGAAGGGTTCCCCGATATGCACGACCTGTATGAGTTTAAGGTAAAATGCGTCTTCAGAAAAATGGAACTTGCCAATACGACTAAGGAGCTTGGGGAAATTTGGGCAAAACACCCGGAGTTGCAGACAAACCACAAATTTGTTCAGAAAATAACAGAATTTAAAAACAACTTGATGCAATGGTAACACTCAAGAAAAGTGGGGTCGTGTATATCGACTCCACACATAAATACACCTTTGAGGGTCGGGAGCTTAAAGGCATTACAGGACTTCTGCATGCCTTTGTTTTCCCTGACATGTACAAAGACGTGCCGTCCGAGACGTTGAAGGCTGCTGCTCAAAAAGGAACAATGATTCATGAGCAGGTTGAGCTTGTCGCTTCGCTTGGCATTGACCCAAGTCTTGACAGCGTGAAGGCTTTTGTGGAGCTTATCAATCACGATGGCTATGAAATAATAGGAAATGAGTATGTACTGAGGATAGGCGAAGACCATGCAAGTGCAATAGATTTGGTGATGCACAAGGTTGGTGCCCCGGATGATGAGGTCGAAATATGGGACATCAAAACAACCTATTCCGTGAACAGGGAATATGTCAGATGGCAAAATTCCATCTACAAGGTTGGATTGGAGGAGCTGAATGAGAATTTAAAGGTGGTAGCCATCAAATGCATGTGGCTCCGTGACGATGCGAAAAGGGGTACTATCTGTAAGCTGATAGACTTGGGCAACCCAAGACCCAAAGAGGATGTACAAAAGCTGTTCCTTTGCGCAAAGGAAAACAAACCTTTCAATGGTTGTGATGGTACTCCCGACTACATCGCGGACAACGAAGTGGCTTTACTTGACCTTGAAGAGAAAATTGCGAATTTGACCGAAATGAGAGATGAGTTAAAAGCCGCCATCTTTGAAGGTATGGTACACGACAAATTGACGAGCTTCAAAACTGCAAACTACACATATTCAATAAAGAAAGGGTATGACAAGACACAAATTGACACTAAAGCCTTTGATGTGGATGATGAAGAATTGTACCAAACATTACTCGACAAGTACAAGAAAGTTATCCATGTAAAGGACTCGTTCCAAATGAAGAAAATCGTTTAACCAATTAAATTATAGAAGTTATGGCAAATAGTTTTAAAGGAAAGATTGAAGCTATCGAAGGCATCCAATCTATTGCAAGGGAAGGGAAAGCTCCATTTGAGAAAAGACGTGTATTGCTTGACGCTACACACTATGATGGATTGACTGGCGAAAGAGGATATGAAAAGCATATCTGCTTTGAGTTCGCCGGAAAGAACGTCCATGTTCCGGACGATTACAAAGTTGGGGACATTGTGGAAATCGTCTTTGATGTAGACAGTCAGCTTGTATCAAAGAAAGACGGCAAGAAGGATTGGTTTACAAGAGTAACTGGTTACAAAATCAATCCCATTGTTGCAGCAAAACGGAATCAACAATCACAAGTTGCGCCACAACCCCAAGCGTTCCAACCGACACCACAGGTCGCTCCGCAACAGTTCGCAAACCCCGACGATGCACCATTTTAATACTCAGTCAAGGTAGGGGATAATCATGTCCCCTACCCCTTTATTGTTCATACTATGGTATATGATATGCATAACCCCTTGGATGTGGAAAAATTCAAGGAACGGACTTCCGCCATGATAGAAAAAGCCCGTAGGTTACAAGGCAACAACACCAAAGACTTCATTGTAGAGCTGAAAGAACGGCAACATCCCAAAACCATTCAACAAAATGCCTACTTATGGGTTACGATAACCTATGTGGCTCTTGAACTCGGCTACCCGAAGGTGAAGGTGGAAGACATGTTGAAAGCTGCGTGCGCTGACATCTTTTTAAGAAAGAGACAGGACAAACGGGGAAATTGGTTCGAATACTACAGGAGTATAGGAACACTCACCAAGGAAGAAATGTCTGATTGTATAGACAAATGGCTCCATCATTGCGCAATAGAATATGGTATAGCCATTCCGACCCCCGATGATTATTATTTCGTGAGATTTATGACGAGGGTTGAACAAGAGGCAGAGCTTGCGAAGGAATTTTTGTAAAACAAAGGTCTTATAGTTCAACGGAAAGAACAGTTGTTTCCTAAACGACAGATTCGGGTTCGATTCCCGGTGGAACTTCAAACTTCAAATGGAAATTATATGAAAACAAAGAGTGGAAATTATTTTTTAGTTGGAACAAGAAGTCTTGTAACCAACGATAAGGGAGAACAGGTAAAGGCAACTGACCAATATGTTGTAGAGGCGGTTTCTTGGACGGATTGCGAAGCAAACACGACAGCTTTCATGTCGGGTTTCAATTCGGAAGATTTTTCTATTCCGACAATGAAGAAAGCCAGTTTTCAAGAAATCTTCCTTTCTGAAGATGGTGAAACATCGAGGTTCTATGAGTGTACAGTGGCATATATTGTACTTGACGAAAAGACTGGAAAGGAAAAGCGCAGTAAATGCAGGTATCTTGTGGAAGGAGAATCTGTCGAAAGGGCGAAGAAAGGCATTGATGAAGTGTTGAAAAGCACCATGGTGGACTATGATATTGTATGTATCAAGGAAACCAATATTGTTGATATCATTTTTGCCGAGTAATGGAATCTTACGAACTTTACATGCCGCCAATTATTCCCCGAAGGAAGCCACGTGGTTTCCCGAAGGGGAATACGCCTTGGAATAAAGGCAAGACTTGGGAACAGCAAGGGTTATCCGAAGAAACGAAAGCACAAATGCTCAAATCACTTGAAAAAGGACGGGCTAAGAAGGGAGATAAGCGTGCCAAGGGGAAGCCTGTCGTTTGCTGTGATTTGCAATGGAACAAATTGCATCGGTACAAATCTGTTGCGGAAGCCGCCCGGCAAGTTAGGGCAAGTCAAACCGCCATATATCAAGCATGCATAACTGGCCGACCGAAGCTTGGTTTTTGTTGGAAATATGAAAATGAATAACGATGTACTACTTGAAAAAGAAAAAGCCGAAGAAGAATACCGCCAAGAGTGAACTGCGGAAGTGGATAACCAAACTTGACAGGGTTATGTCTCTTTATATAAGGATGCGTGATTCTCAAGAATACCATTTCAAGTATTTCAGGTGTATAAGTTGTGGAAGGGTTTTGACAGTCGACCAAGCCGATTGCGGTCACTATATGAGCCGGGCGAATATGAGCACCCGATTTGACACTGCCAACATGAATGCTGAATGTCGTAAGTGTAACAGGTTCGATGCGTCCCACCTTGTAGGCTACCGCAGAAATCTCATTGCCAAATTGGGCAAAAGGTCTTGGATGCAAAAACATCCGGGAACACCTCCTAACCTCTCAGAAATCAAGCGTCTGGGCGAGCAGCAGGTTGACTTGTTAGAAATCAAAGCTCATCAAACAAAAAAGTGGTCGGTGTTCGAATTGCAACAATTGTACATATATTATGCCAACGAAATAAAAAGGATGGATGCGACACAATAATAATGAAGTATATCCGTCTTATATAATAAGGTTCGGATAACGACGTGTGTTAAGATGTATATATTTCTTTTACGTGTATAATAAAAGGTGTTAAAATAATATGGAAAAATACGTCACGATTTGCAAGTTATAAAATCTTGTCGTAACTTTGCAATGTCATCAAGAAAGACTTGGTGATAAGCCGAGAGACTTGTATCTCCCAAAGAGGTCAGCGCAAGACCATGGCGAAAGCCAAAACAACTGCACAAGCAACTATGGCAAAGGGTTTCACCTTCGGTTCAACATCAAGTAAGTCACTCAGCGAGCAAGTAAACGACATTTGCAAGTCCAACATGGGACGAGTTGCAAAAATTGATGCTCTTAAGGTATGCGGCTTGAACGATGTAGAAATCTCCGTGGCATTGACAAAATTTGTACGCCCGGCATCATCCGACAAGTTTACGTATACATTTGGCGTTGAAATAGAATGTTTGCACGCTAACAGAACAGCCCTTGTTGAGGCAGGACTTGCAAATGGCATTGATGTACGTCCTCAATCTTACAACCATCAAGACAACGACACTTATTACAAGGTTGTTTCGGATGCCTCCGTTGGCGGTGACGTAGACCCTAACGAAATTGTTTCTCCGGTACTTCAAGGTAACAGAAAGGGTTTTGCATCCATTAAAGCCGTTACCAAGACCCTTGATGCCGTGGATGCTCGTGTGAACAAAACATGCGGTCTCCATGTGCATATAGGTGCAAAGGATATTACCGACAAACAATATATCAACGTCTTCAAGAACTATCAGAAACTTGAATTGTTGATTGACAGTTTTATGGCACCTTCAAGACGCGGAGATTCACGTTACTCCAAAAGTCTCTTGGCATACGACTTCTCAGGATGCTACACTAAAGACGATGTTTATAATAAATTGTATAGCAGATATTTCAATGTCAATCCGGCTTCATGGATGGCGCACCGCACCATAGAGTTCAGACAGCATCAAGGTACTACCGATTATACCAAAATCGTGATGTGGGTGAATTTCGTAGCGAAATTGGTCGGCTGGTCGAAGGATAACGTCTTGCAGTCTACCATTTCGAATATCGAAGATGTGCCTTTCTTGAACAAGAAAGAAAAGGACTTCTTCAAATCGAGAATTGAAGCGTTCGCAAGATAAACTCTCATCCCTTGGGGACTATCGTCCCTAAGGGTATTCTAAACAAGAAAGAAAGGATTTATTATGTGTGTTATAATTATTGTCCCTAAGGGCGTAGAATTGCCTTCTGCCGAAGAATTAAGAATGGCATATAATAGAAATCATGACGGTTGCGGGTTTGTTACGAAAAGCGACCATTACAAAACCTTGCATTTTGGTGCTTTTATGCGAAGGCTCAGCAAAAGAAAAATTGACGAAAATGTAATCATACATTTTAGATTGGCAACACATGGCAGTGTGAAGGTAAAAAACTGCCATCCATTTTACAAAAATAGGTATTGGTTTGCGCATAATGGAGTTTTGCCCATACCTTCTGTTAACGACATGACGGACAGTCAAATTTGCTTTAATACGTCCATTTATCCGTGTATAGAAAAGTTCGGATTGGATTCTAAAGAAATGGATGTTGAGATGGCTTATTGGTCGATGTTCGGGTCGAAGTTCGCAATTATGCATGATGGCGAAATGAAGACGTTTGGCAACTTTATAGAGTGGCATGGGTGTTTATACTCGAATTTGTATCACCTGAGGCAGAATAGATTCATTATATAGTTAAAGTATTCATGTATTGAAAAAGGAGCCTGCCCGTGAGGGTGGACTCCTTTTGAAAATAACACCAATGCTCTAACCAAGCAACCTGTCGCATAATTCTTTGATATTGTGCATGTAAAAATCACCTTGATACTCTATTACTTGATTGCCGTCTTCGCGCCAATAGTTATCACTTTTGATGGTATATCCGTCAATATTTAAAGAGTCATCGTGGGCAATAATCGTGTGTGCTTGTAACAATGGGACTAACACGAATACCTTTGAATTGTCTTTGTTTTTAAGAATGGAAATATCGCATCCGTCAATCGTGAGTAGCAATATATTGTTATTTTCAACCAATACATTATACTCATCTGTGTAACGAACAAATACTAAGTCTTTTATACTCATAGTCGTAAGTTTTGATATTTATTATTCTGAGTCGATGCGCAAGAAATACTCCCTAATGTCATACACCCCGTCCTTGTCCTTCAAGAGGTCAATAGCCATCCTGTAGGCATACTTGGCAAGCTCCGTGGGGTCTATGTCCTTCACAGACTCCAGTCCTTTGATGAAGGCAATGGTCTTCCCATGGTCGCTTACCACTTGGTTCATCGCCACAAACAGGGCGTAACTGTTGTAGTATGGTGCCTCTTCCGTGGGTACGTCCAGCTCCGTGACAGCTGCTTGCCATGTGGCTGCATCCCACATAGGGGCTGGCTCCATTCCCGCGACAATGCCCATAGCCTCCTTCTTCGTGAGGTAGTTGAACCACTTGATTGCCGACAGACGCTCTATATACTCCTGTGCCGCTTCTGGCTTCAAGGCTATCAGCTCGTCCATCATCACCTTCATCGTCTCCCCGAAGATGTTCATGTACTTCGGCTCGTTTGAGTTTGCCATCGTGTTGTACAGCGACTCAAACTTCTGTTTCATTTCTGTTGTCTCCATAATCTTTTAGAATTTTGAATTATTGATTGCAGACAGTATTCTGTCCATCTTGTCTTCCATTCCCGAAAACCGCTCGTCTATCTTCTGAAAGCGTTTCTCCGTCTCCTGCTTGTCCTTGAACGTGGTGTCGAGTTCCGCAAGCAGTGTCTTGCAGCCTTCCACTATCTTCTTCATTTCCGCAACCTTGGCAAGCGTCTCCTCGGCTTGTGCATTGATGGCACGCACTTCATTCACCACGCACTCCTTGTTGCTGGTAATGAGCAGACTCCCTGCGTATGCCGTCTGTTCGGTGTCGCTCACGGAATAGGTGTTCTGCTTGCCGTCCTTGGTTTGGATGGTCACGTCCACAAGCATCTTCCCGAAATTCCCCGGCTGCATGTCTGTGTGGGGTGCGCTTACCGCCATCACCTTCCCCTGTTCATACTTCAATGCGGTTCTATCCAACAAGTAGATTGGATAACCGCTTTTCAAATCCTTGAATGTCATAATTCTTTATTTTTAGTCTGTTTCGTTAAGTTGTTGATATTCGATATTTTAGTCTTTCTCGTCTCCGTGGTGAGATACCAACGGAATGTAAAGTTTATTCTAAGCGGAGAGGAACAGCCGAAATCTGCCCGTTCCCCTCCGAAATGAAACAGACTAAGTGGTCGTTGTAGTGGTCGTGGTGGTCTTCAAGGCGGCAATGAGCGCAGCATTCTGTCTCTGTTGGCTCAATTCCAAGCGAGCATCGTTATACCTCTGCTGCAAATCACTCTGCCAATGTCCGTTGAGCACGTCCACGATGCGTTGGGTGTTCTCGTTGGCGTTGGTCTTCAAGTCACAAGCCATCTGGCTCATCGTGAAGCCGATGTTGCTGAAACCACGTTCCAAGCCTGTGTTCGTGTAACTGAAGCCTTGCTGCATGGCGTTCTGCAAATCTTTCTGCCCGAGTTGGTTCTCATAGCCCATCTTGATGATGTTCTGCTGGGTTTGGCAGCAACAGTCCTTCAACTGCTGCACGATGTTCAAGTCACCCAAGTTGGCGGCATTGATAATCTTCTCCGCATTGGAGTCGGTCTTCCCTGCCAACAAAGCTATTCCTTGCCGCACGTCACAGACGGCTCCGTTGAGCGTGTTGAAGTCACAGCTCAGATTGCCCGCAAGCTGGTTCAGTGCCGCAGCGTTCCCCTTGATGGCATCCATCACCAAGCTGGAGTTTTGGTTGTCGGAAATCTGGGAGCGCAAGCTCTGTATCTGGTCTTGCAGCTCCACGTTCTGTACGTTCTGTCCGTTGTTCCAATCGTTCCCAAAGAAGCGGTTGGCAAACATCATCCAAACCAAATACACAAAGGGGTTATTCCACTGACCGCCCATTCCCCGTTCATCATCGCAGCCATAGCCATAGGGTCGTTATTCTCCCTCCTGTTCGCCATGGCACCAAGCAAGCCACCTATCATGGCATCGCAGCCGCTCGTGGTTTTGATTACTTCTTCTGACATAACATTCAATTTTTAAGTTAGACAATATGTTCACGCTGGCAAAGGTAGAACTTCCGCCCAGAAGCGTGCCTAACTCGCTCACAGATTTTATTATCACTTGAATGTCAATGCTTTAACGTGATAGGAGGTAATATCACAAGGAAAGACGAGCGACTATTTCCAAAATGGAAACAATCAAAAAACTACAAAAATCAAGAAATATTATATACAAGATTTAAGGGAAAATATATATCTTTGAATAAAGAAACAGCCCTTACCGCTAAATAAGGGCTGTAA
>CAVKBM010000181.1:0-18095 GCA_963654355.1 Bacteroidaceae bacterium
AAGAAAAAGAAATTACTGGAACATTTTAAGTTGATGTAAGTGGTCTGTGAATAAATTGTGGAAAAGTTGCGGATAACTTGCGGATAATTTATGAAGAATGTGTGAATTGTGGATAACTCTGTGGATAAATAGGGCTGTTTGTTGAAATCTCGGTGGGCTGGAAACACTCGTCTCCCGATATATCGGTTGCCGATATAGTGTAATCTGGTCTTTTTTAAGGGAGGGAGACACGCGACAGCCAAGTATCTTGTTAAAAAAAATTTTCTTACAAGTTTCTTGTAAATGCTTAAATTCCTATGAATTTCCATAAATTTTCGTAACCTCCCATAAAAAATATAATACACCCTTGACAAAAACACCTCTATACATTATAATATGTATATCCTAAAAAATAATTCACAAGTAATCCACAAACAGTATGGAGGTGCAACACAAATGCCAGTAAATCCGATTCGTATATCATCTCATGCAAAAATTCGATTTTCATCTCGTTTGTCATTAACACGCAAGTCAGACTTTCTCACACTTACAAAGACAGCACGTTCAAAGGGATTGCCTATCCATACATTAAATATTTCAAACTACAACACTTGTTATAAAGATAAGTTTAACCTAACCTATCCAGAGTTTTTAGCATTGAAGAACAGGGTGTATTTTAAGTCTAATGCAACAAAAGCATATTATTATAAAGGACACATTTTCATTTTTGAGGGAAAGAGTTCAAAGACTCTAACGACAGTGTATCCTATCAATGTGAGTGGGTATGAGGGTTTAGAGCAACCTGAGTTTTAAATTAGACTGAAAAATTCTGAATGAAATGGTTACGAAAGCGCTGACCTACACTTCAAGTAATAGAAGTTATATGAAAAGCTGAGTAAGCATAAAATTCTGAGTAGCCAATAATTGTATTTATTATAAAAAGAGGTAAAATTATGTTTATGGACATTGACCGTTATCAGATAAACATGGATGGAGAAACGCTGTATAATGGGGAATTTTATAAGAATCTCTTTATTAATATTTACAATCATACTGGAAGAGGCGAGGATAAGTTTGTAGAGACAAGGAGATATTATATTCCCAAGAATAAATGGTTGATGTTTTTGCATTTTCTTGAAGGGTGTCCACAAGGAATTGCGGTAGATAGTGTAGAGAGTTTATTGAAGTTGCCTGATGGAACGAGGATTAACAGATTTGAGGTTAAGGCGATTCCATATTAAAATAAATTAAACTAAAACAAAGGAGTATAAGAAAAGGGCATATGCCGAACATATATAAGCAGAGGAACAAGTTAAATCAGCTTGCATTAAAGAAGCAGAGAGAGTTTCCCATTCTGACCTGTATCAAGCCTATCAATGGTTATATTGAAGTAGGAGAGAGGGCTAACATTTATAATCTCTTTAGGGATAAAGGTTCAGAGGATATATATACTACGGGTGGAGAAATTAAAGAGACTCTGTATCAAGTAATCAAAGAGAATCATAAAGCAGGAGATTCACAGCCTTTTTTGACTGCGAGTGAAGTTAAGGAGCATTTTGATATTACGCCTATTATTGAAAAGGGAATGAGTATTGAGGATGCTCAGATGGTATTTCGAGTAGCTGACAACAGTAAGAATAACAGACCCATCTTAACCAAGGAAGAATTTGCCAAAGCCCTTGACAAAGAATAAGAGATATGATATAATAGGTTCATGCTGAAAGGTATGAGCCTATTTGTATTGTAATGAGGACTAAAAAAGATTTTTCAAATTTTTAAAAATGACACTTGACAAAAGCAAAATAGTGTGATATAATGCCTATAGTGGGAGTAGAATAACTTCTGCTATGGGCTTGAAGTATTTAACCCCTAATTCATTTAAAAAAGGAGTAAATTTTTATTTATCACCACTTTAAAAGCCTTGAAAAATATATCGCTTTTTTCTTCAAATAAAATTTCACTCTTTTTTCTCTATTTTAGAAGTAAGAATATTTATACATAGCTTTTGTATTTTTATTCCTCTCTTTCTGTTTAACAGAAAGGTAAAAAGGGGTAAAATTAAAATGAAGCCCTTATTTTATAAGGGTTTAGAGAGGGTCGCCGTAAAGATAAAGGGTAAAAAAAGGGTTGAAATAAAAAGTGAATAAATATATGAATGTAGATTAAATTTTAAGAAAGAAGATTTAAAAAATATATTTATATATTTTACTGATATAGTTAGGATTGATGTTATTAAGTAAGATTGAGTTCTTGCGTGTAGAGCCGATTTTAACGAAAAAAGTAGGAGGGATAGGGTGGAATACTTAACAAAGGAATTAAAAACAGTTAATTTTAAGCACAGAAAAGAAGAGGGAGAAAACCCTCCTGTTTTGGTATGTGACTCCATATGTGGTTCAGGTAAGACACAGGCAGCAATAGAATACATTAATAATAGCCCGCCTTGGAATAAGTTTTTATATGTTACGCCTTATTTAACAGAAATTGAAAGAATAAAGAAATCTTGTCCAAATGCTAATTTTTGTTCTCCTGACCATAGATTAGGAAAAGGCTCAAAAATGACAGATATACAGAGGCTATTTGATGAGGGAAGAAATATTGCGTGTACTCATGTTTTATTTCAAATGTTTACGCCAGAAAATTTTAAAATTGCAGAAGCATATGGATATATTCTTATAATGGATGAAGTAGCAGATGTAGTAGACAAATATGTTTGTAATAAAAACGATTTGTATAATTTATTGAATCCCGCATTTAATTATGTTTATATAGATAAAAATAATCAGATTGTTGCCAATCCTGAATCTCCCTTATTTAAAAATGGTGTAAACACTGAAAGCGCAAATAGATATAAATTAATGCCTAAAAAGCCAAGCAAAGAAGTTAGCAAAGAAAAAGAAAGTGATAGAGAGAATCAATGGCTTGATATGTTATATAGGACATATTGCGGATGTTTATATTTAAGTGGTACCACACCTGAAAAACTGAAAGAGTTCTATGATAAAGGTGGAAGACCTGATGAAATTAATGTAAATGTTATTATGTGGACATTCCCCGTATCTATTTTTAAAGCTTTCGAAAAAGTATTTATTTTAACTTATATGTTTGATGGACAATATCAGGCGAATTATTACAAATACTTTAATGTAAAATATTATTTTCTGCGCACTGAAAAGTTAAACGAAAGAGATTTAGAAACAGGAGCCCCAAGGTATCAATTCAAAGATGAAATTTTTAACACGCCTGATTTAAATTTTCCCGCTGAATTAAAAGAATTGATTCAAATAGAACAAGATGATAAGCTAAATCAAATAGGGTCTTTTTATCGTAGCAACGAATCAAAAAAATATCTTGAATCAGCGTTATGTTCTACATGGTATGATACATTTGTTTTAAACTCAAATAGTGACGCTGTAAAGAAATTAAGCAATAATACTTATAATTTTTTCCATAATAAATGTAAATGCAGTTCTTCTGCTGATATTATTTGGACTACTTTTAAAACATATAAAAATATGATAAAGCAGAAACCATTCTCAAAAGAATCTTGTTTTGTTTCTTGTACAGCAAGAGCTACAAATGAGTATAGAGACAGGCATAAATGCGCATATTTGATTAATGTATATATGGACCCATTTATAAGGAATTTCTTTACTAACAGAGGAATTAATCCCGACCAAGATTTGTATGCTCTATCTGAATTAATTCAATGGTTATTCCGTTCAGCAATACGTCAAGGTGAACCAATCAAATTATATATTCCATCTCAGAGAATGAGAGAACTTCTTGAAGATTGGCTTGATGGAGACTATAAATATTAAAAACCTTAAAAAATAGAATTAAATGAGGTAAACTAAAAAATGCCAAGAGGAAGACCTAAGAAGAAAGTAACAGAACCGTTTAAATTAGTAGATGAGTCAAAGTGTCAAAATGATACTTTAGAAAATGTTAATGATACTTTGAAGAATGCTAATGGCACTTTAGATGAAGCTACAGAAAACAATGCGGAATCTATAAAAAGCAGAAAGCCCAACTCAAAGCAATATCCTTTCTGCACTCGATGTGGGCAGTCTATCACAACCACAACACCATTTCGAGTAAATTTAGCATATCTTACTTCTGTAGCATCATATCATCGTAATGTTGCAGAAGATGTCCCTACATTATGTAATGAGTGTGCTAAAGGTCTGAGTGATGCTGTAGATAAGTATTTGATTAATGGTGGAGCTAAGAAGAAATTTAAGAGAGAATGAATTTATTGTTCTGATTGTATCATTCTGTGTGTTCCACTGATACAGTAGTTTAAATGTTGGTCAGAATCTTATCTGTAGTATTACAGAATTGCTCAAAATAGCGTTCTGAGTGCTTAGGAGTATAAACATACTGCTGAGATTTGGAAACGAAATTTGAGCGTTTTTATAAGTAATAATACGTTTTTGAATAAGATTTTGAATGTGAAATAAATACGAAGAAAATATGAAGAAAATACGAAATAAATCTGAATAAACAAAAATGGCTTAAAATAAATTCAGATAAATTAATTTTAAATTAAGGAGAATGAAATATGGCTTCTATCTTTGAATCTGCTGTGAATATGGTGAGAGATGATAAACGCGCTTACTGGTATTCTAATTATCCTCCCGAAGTTCGTAAAATGGAAAGATTTCTGAAAGACTATCCTGATGATGTAAAGATTGAAAAGGATTATCGTAATGAGACAGGTGAAGCTTATGGACTTACTGTGAGTGTACCCATGAAATGGTATAAGACTCCAAACGCACCTCATAAGAGAACTTTGACTGATGAACAGAGAGCAGCTATCTCTCAGAGAATGAAAAATAGTAGAAATAAAGTCTGATATAAAGGATAATTTATAATGTAAAAATGAGCGTAAAGGTTTAAAACTTTACAATTTTATTAAAATATGGACTTATTTTTTAATTTTAAGGCTCAGACATAAAAGTACCCCTTGAAGATGTTAGACGTGTCTTCTTGGGGTGCTTTTTATTTATGTTAAATGAGTTTTAAGAAGATTATGATGTGCGATTGAGTGATTTTAGGATAAAACAGATTTAAGATAAATGAAAAATGGATGAATTTGGGTAGGGCAAGGTTAAAAGAATGAAAGTATATGGGTGGACGGGGATTTAAAAAATCGGGGCGTTATTAAAAAGAAACAAAGGATAGTCGCGAGATTTAAAAAAGAGGGCTTTAAGAGTGTGAAAAAAGGGTGGCCCCGTTAGAAGAAAAAATCTCCCCGCAAGAAGAAATAAAAAAGGGGTTCGCAAGGTATAGTATCCCCTCGGTAAGCCGCCTACTAATAGAACCCCGTTAGAGGAAAGAAGCACAAGTTTTCGGCTTCTTTTGGTTTGTAACTGTAATACACCCACCCTACTACCAACCCATTGTATTACAATTTAGGGAAGGGGGAAATGCTAAAGGTAAGTCAGATTCAAGGAATCCGACAAAGCTGATAACAGAGTTGATGATACTCCTTAGAATTGAACCAATCTTCAACACTCTCATATTCTTGCGAAATGATTGGAGGAAGATTAGTTCTCTCTTGAGCCCATCTCTGTTTTCGCTGTTTCTCTTCATGCTTGATTTCTTTTTCACAGTGAATGATAAAGGCAATCAAGAATGCGAGAATGGATAAACTGATAGGATTCAGAAAACCATCAGTAAAACCAGCCTGAATAGCTCCTGTCCACCAAAATACCCAACAAAGTGAGAATAAAAACACCATCATGGACAACACTCCTTTCTTTCAAAATCAATCTTCCCTATTCTGGAAGTAGTACAGCAATAACCATGCAGTACCCAAAACAATGATAATTCCTTCTACTGTGATAATACCATCTCCTTTCAATCAAATTTTATTATTCAAACACTGGCCAATTATCAATGTTAGAACAATCATAGGTATCGTAAGCTTCATATTCAGAGATATAGCGAATATCGCCAATATCATCTGCGGTAAAAGTTTCCAAGTCTTTGGTTAGAAAATCTTTAAGGCGAGTTCTGCATTCATTATTAAAATCGAATGGAGGAATCTTGGTTTTAATACAGATGCTGGTAATTTCGATTCCATTTTTGTCAAAGAAGTAAACCTCAACAAAATAGAAATTATTAATAGTTTTCATAACGATTCTCCTTTTTTAAATTTAGATTTTTTTAGTGTAAACGATTAAAAATCATCTGCTGAGTATCAAGAATAATATCTTCATCCATGTCTTTAATTTCAATGATGGAATCACGAGAATCTTCATTTTGAATGATTTCATCGAGCTCGAAATCAGAGACAACTTTAGAACTGCCATCGAAAAACATAATCCAGTACATAATTAAGCCTCCTTTTTCTCAATATTTTTAGTCTTCTTTTTAATCCGAGTGCCACGTTGAATTACCTTGTAATCCATAGTATAACAGAAAGGAGTGATTCCGTCAATATCGTATTCAATTTTTATCTTAATCCATTCAGGATGAAGAAGCTGAGATAAAACAGCGTCCACTTCAGACTTCTTAAAGAAATAACGTTCGTCTTCAGTAGACCTTTTAAAACGAATCTGGTTGAAATGAGAAACTGCTTCAGAGATGATATTATCCACAGCTTCGGTGATAATAGCGTTGTTCTTCTCAGTAATAGTATTCATGATTAGTCCTCCTCAATGTTTTTGTTATTTGGATTATATCTGCTGAACTCAAACCATCTCTTGGCATCATTAAAAGTAATGTTGCTTAAGAAATGTTCGAGATAATCCCAACGAGAAATACCACGTTCTTCATCATGCTCAATTTTCTTAAGCAGAACCCAATGAGGACAAGGGTATCTGTCCTTAGCGAGAGCATACTCATAAGAGGGATGATAATATACAGGGAATTTCTTTGAGCTGAATGTGTTTGAACGAATCCATTTAGTCATGATTAATTCTCCTTTCTAATTTAGCTAACAATACGGATAGCATCACAAAGCTTATAACGTTGTCCACGGATTTTGATATAAGATTCGCCATTCATATTAGAATAGATACGAAGCTTATGCTGATACTTGGGATTGTTTTTCTTACCAATCCAAGCACCTTCAGCGCAGAACAGAGAATCGTTGATGTCGTATTCGATACGATAGATTTCAATACCTCCAAGAGCAGAAATGTAAGCGATAGGATTGAGGTTGTTTTTGTTCTGAGCAAAAAACTCTTTCTTAGACATGATGACAGACATATTATTCTTCTCCTTTCATAAGACCACGAAGCAGATTATACATAAGTTCGTTTGCTTCTTCTGTTGTCTGAAGCATAACTGTAGCTTCTTCAAAGGTGTCCTCATTGGTAATTTTGAGAGTGGCACGGCATTTGTTCTGAATAATAGTAATCATGATAAACTCCAATCTCCCCGTATAGCCGATAGGACAGCTTTAAACTCAATTTAGTTGACGATGTGAATAATCCACAAGAACACAGTAAATTCCAAAACTAAAAGCCAACCTGCAACACTAATGAATATTCATCTCCTTTTATTTTTTTATTTTCGTTTTCGGTGAAATGCTGCAAATCCATAAGCAAATCCAATTAAAAAGTTTATGATAATAAAAGCATCTAAGAAGTTAATACCATAAACATTGTTTGGAATATTGCCACAGATTGCGTAAAGAGAAACTATGATGAGAATTGCGATATTCAGATAGAACCACCTCCTTTCATATTATATCATCAATGCTGCTGGAATACAACAGTTTTAATCTTTTTATTCCAACATTTTTGGCAAACCGTACAGGTGACAGTTTTATCTTTCTGGTTAGGACAAGTGGAATAAGACTTAGGAAATTCAGGATTCTTAGATTTATCCTTAAAATCCACATAAGCAACAGGAAGGTTATACGGATTAGGAACAACCCAATCCTTATCCCAAGCAGAGAAGATGATATTCAAGTTCTTGGGAAGCTTTTCATTTTCAGAAAGCCATTCATTCACGATGAAATACTTCTTTGTGAACGCCATGAACTTAATCTTAGGGTTCCTTAAAGCAGTTTTGACCATACCATCGAAGAAATCATAGTCAGGAATATCACCTGCGTCAAAGAATCTACAAAGGCTCATTCCAGAATGTTTAAGTTTGAAATCGACTTGATTCCAGAAGTCTTCAGGGTCATTATTATAGATACGAAGATTGCGAAGATAAGCTGCCTGAACGGTAGTAATCTGTTGGCATCCCTTCATGCAATAGCAACCATCCTTCTTACAAGGAGCATCTTCACGACAGCAACAAGTAGGAACAGCAATGTCAAGAACCCCCATACCAGTCTTAGAGTTCTTATTGGTTACATGAATTTCATTCGTTCTCATGGAGAGATGCTGAATGTATTCTTCACGAGACATAGTAAATTCCTTTTTCTGGGCGACCTGATTGTTTTTCTTAGTCATAATGTTCACAACTCCTTAAAAATATTTTTGAAAATAAAATGAAATTTTGCTTGACAAGTGAAATAAGGTATGCTATAATAACCTCAATGAGAGACAGAGAAGGATTAGGTCTCTGTCTCTCATGTAACTAATAATTAAGATATTAGTTACGGTGCTTGAGGATACACACCTAAATTACGTTGTTAGCGTAATCTACAAAAGTGATTTTCTACATGAAATCAACTCCTTTCTGCTCTAAGCGTAAGGTTGTTATTTGCTGTTACAAATAACGTAAAATTGGTTTATAGATTAACAGAGGTTTATGCCTCTGTTTTTCTATTTCAAGAAAAGATTAAAGCTGGACATAATAAGTTGTGTTAAGAATAGCTTCAAGTTCCTCCTTTTTCATAAGCTTGGCATTATGAGTAATCCAATTAATGTTACGCTTAGTAAACTTGGTATCTCGAATCTTCTTGGGGGTTTCGTCCCATTTAAGATAAGCTTCGGGACCCATAACACCATCTTTATAATCATAAGTGGTGAAAGCATAACGAAGATGCTTAAGGTTACGAGCATCAATGAAAAGACAGCCATCGTTATTATCGGCATGGAAAATGTAGTCATTCAGATTGGCATTAGGAACGCCTCTTTCATAAGCTTTCCATTCTTCAACCAAATCTGTACCAATGACCACATCTTTATAATCGAAGTTGACACTGGCAATGTAACGGATTTTATGAGCAATAAAAGAAAGAGAATTTGAATACAGATTGTCATATGCTTTAAGCCAACCCATAAGATAACGAGCGCGAGAAATCATACGCTCACCGTAATTCCACTGGAAATAAGTGGCGCTGATGCAATCACGATTTTGATTGTCCTTGTAAATGACGTAAATTTGAGAACGCTGACCCATAATAATACCTCCAAATATTTTTTTAGACTTTGTTTTGAAATTTTGCTTGACAAATGGATTAAAGTGTGCTATATTATCATCATGGAGAGAGGAATGGTTCTCCTCTCTCCTTTGTAACTCATATGTTAGTTACGGTGCTTGATGATGAGCACTTGGATTATGCTATTAACACAATCGACGAATAAAATTCGCTACATCGAATCACCTCCTTTCATAATGGGTTTAAAGATAAAGACAGAGCTAAATGCTTTGTCTTTTTCTTATTTTGTTGGGTTACTTAAGGAACATTTTGCCATTTTCAGTAGTAATGGTGTTCTTGTAAATCACATCTTCATAGCAGAAGATGTAATTATCCAGAGTTTCATTGCGCTGAAAACAATCAGGCTTAGTCATACGGCCAATGCCAGACTTATTCCCTTCGTAAATTGTGAGGTAGTAAAAAGAGGGTTCTTTCACCAGATTCTTTCCGAGAGGGGCAAGGAAAGAAAAATCACGAATATATTTCTGAATACCATTAATCGTTTCTTTATTGGCAATGACATTCAGCACATTGGAACAAATGACAACATATGCCTCAGAAGAAAGAGCCTCATAGTTTTCCTTGGGCGATTTCCAAAAGGGGTCATATCCCTTATAAATAAAACCCTTGGTAGCAAGGAAATGCTCAATGTGGTCGGTATATCGACCACAACCAAAGTCAAGGACAACAGGCGTTCGATTGAATTTAGTGAGCTTAGCCCAATGTTCGCGGAGGGCATCCCAATTCAAACGATTGTAGATAGCAGGAAGTTTCTTGGAATTAATGGAAGTGTTCTTAGAAGTGATGTCAGACTGAATAGCGTACATTGTAGTACCTCCTTAAATAAAATATAATAAATTAGGAACGAATCTGTGCTGCGATTTTGTCGATAACAAGACGATACTTGTGAGTCATTTGAGCTGACTTATAATTTCGACCTCTACGATAAACATTGAGAATACCATAGGTATCAACATCAGCAAGAGGAGAAGTGAATTGGATAAGAACAGAAGCGAAATCAATCGGTTCTGTAGGAGCATCAGTTCTCCATTCGATGATATACTTTCCACAACTAATAACAGGACGGAAGATTTTAAATTCACGTCCAGATTCATCATGGAGAGTTTTGAGATAGTAATAATCTCCATAAGTGGTATTGTACTTAGTCTTAGTCATTGTTATAACCTCCTTAAAAATATTTGAAAAATACTTGACAAATGCGATATAGTGTGTTATAATCTTCACCATAGAGAAACAAGAAACCCGTATTTCTCATTTCTCTTTTTGGTGTAGCAATCAATTAAGATTAGTTACGATGGTGAAGTACACGACTTGCGACAATCGCGTAATGATAATCAACATAGATTATTTTCTACATATTATCACCTCATTTCTATTCCAATGAACACAAGATAGCTATACGGGTAGCGAGTAAGAGAGACAGAAGTATGAGTTCTGTCTCTCATTTTTTTGTTTTTGCTTACACGTCAAGCATAACAGTTTCCTCAATGATGAGAAAATCACCAGTGAGATACATATCGTAGAGAGTATAGGTTTTCCCCTGAATAGATTCAACAGAGATTGGGTCACTGATATAACCCAAATCATTCAGATACTCTTGCTTTGCCTTGAAATCTTCAAGGACCGCATCAGCCTCAGACCACTCTTCATTGTTATCGAAGGTGTAGATATGAAGCTGAGTTTTGGTTGTAACTTCCTTGTCAGGAATCCAAGCGTAACCAGTAGACATATACTTTCTCATTTTTATTCCTCCTCAGATTTAATGAATTAGATTAATGTTTTAACGATGAGACCATTACTGTAACATTTACCGCAACGATAATGTTCAGGATATTGAATAAGTTTGCACATTCTGGTTCTTGTAGCAACAACTTTCTTACAAACAGGACAATAAACCTGATACTTTGCTCCACCTAAAGCTGCGACAGTTTCCTGAGCATACCATGCAGGAGCATCTTCAGGATTCACACAACGAGCTACTTTAAACTCTGTGAAATTAGAAACATAATTAGCTTTAGATTTCCATTCGCCAGTATGTTTCATACCGTTTTTGGTCGCGTGAAGCACTTCATGAAGAATTACTTCATGTACGCCTCTTGGTAATGCTGCCTCAAAGTAACGATGAGAGAATGTGAGAACATATTTGTAATCATTATCCCTATGGCAAAGCCCAAGAGATTTAGGTCTGGGCTTTTCATTCCATTCAATGCGAAACTGAACATCCTGCATTTTCTTTTCATGTCCCCAGATACAATCCAGCCAGACACAAATTTCGTTCACCTCCTTTCTAATATCATCGAGAGTATAACCTGCGGTGTCTTTGCGAGCGAATGATTTGGGAATCAGAGAATAAATGTCAGCCATAGTGTCAAACCTCCTTAAAATCAGTTATGGTCACGAATATCAGCGAAGTGGTCAATAAGGTCTCTGGTCTTAGATTGCATCTTTTCAGTCTTGTCTTTAATCTTACATAAAAGATTATTGCGAAGACCTGCGTAAATATTATATTCTTCCCAACGAGTGATAAAGCCAGATTTGTCAATACCAAAGGCTTGCAAGGAATTGTTAGGGGAAAAAGTAGGAGATGCAATGGAAAGATTTTCATTCCAACCGCTACCCATGAAATACATTCTCTCAGTATTTGCGTTAATTGAAATATTATATGAAATAGCTGTATCATCTGCGGTATAGGAAGCACGAACAACGTCGATTTTAGCTTCCTGCATAACTTTGATAAGAGGCTTAAGCTGTTCACAAATGGCAAACCATTTAGCTTCTCCTATAGCTTCGATTTTAGGAGTGTAGAATTTGTCAGCATTCATGAACTCATTTTTAGCTTCGTTTAGCTTATTTAAAGATGCGATTAATTCAAAATCTTCTTGAGCGTCGTACTCAATAGTAACCTTGATGTTATTGATGGTGTTCTTGATTTCCATGATAATTCTCCTTTAAATAAATTTTAGTAGATTTGTTTTGTATTGGATGGGGGAAGGACAGAGGAATTAATCCTCTGCCCATAAATCATTAAGATTATCAGCGCAATCATCCATGCCCATAACGTAAACATCTCGATGAGAGGGCATATCATAAAAAGCGTAATCCAGTTCCTTAATGACATTGATGAGGTCGGTTTTACTGTATTTATGACCATTGTTGGCAATGAAGTCATAAAGCTCGCGGTTTTTGATAGCCTGAATTAATTCTTTGTAGCTCGCATCCATAGTTATTCTCCTTTCTTATTCAGCGACTTCGATGTTATAGAAATCTTCATCACAATGAAAACATTGGTAAATGTACCCCTCAACCTGAGAGGGATAAAGGTTACGTCCGCAATGAGGACATTTCTTTACAGGTTCGTATTCAACACCTCCATTCTCAATGAATTTCTTTTCATCTTCTGTGATGATGCCATTCTCTTCCAAAGCAAAAAGAAGTCCATCATAAGTTTCACAGATTTCTTTCTGAAACTCAGGAACAGCTCCAATCTTGCGTTTAATCATTTTCACCTCACTTCCATCAACAACTACGCAAGGAGTTTCATCTCCAAGAACATTATGTTCAAGGAGACAATAGACTTTGCCATTGATACGCTGGAAATCAATGATGCTCCACAGACCAGAGTGACCGACAGTTTTGTAAGTGTTATCCTTAACCATTTTTAAATCCTCCTTAAATTTATTGTTGTTTATGGTTAATGGTTTGAAATGGTTTGGTTAAACCTGAGAATAGGTGTCCCAGTTCACATTATAAAGATAAGAACCCATCATAATGAGGAAAAGCTTACGTTGATTAGATTCTCCCCATACCCGTCGCATACCTGTAATATTAGGGTGAGGACCTGCGTTTGGAAAACTGGAAATATGATTTTTAAGAGATGGAGAAATATTGGACTGCTTGACATACTTGACAGGATAAACTTTGTTTTTCATTTGATTAAACCTCTTTAAATATTTTTAATGTTCTTTAGAATTACTGGGTTCGATTTCATAGTTGTCTATTTCCATAGGTGAACATAATTCATCTATGAAGATTTCTGCGTTAGAAATAAACTCACAAGCTTTAAGCTCATTTCTTGAAAGACACTCTTTGCTAAAAAGAGGATTTGTAGTGGCGAGCCCAGCGATATAGCAAAGAGCAAGTTTGGGAAAGAATTCAAATTCATGGACGACAAATTTAATTTTACCGTCCATTACCATATCGTTGAATGTATCACTCCACATACAGACAGCAGAAGTCATGTTAGGGCAGCTATCATCAGGAACACAAATGTCTTCCCAAGTTTGGAACTCATCTCCAAGGAAAGTTACTTCAAGGACACAAGTTGTGTCAAAAGGGTGAGCCAAACAAGCATTCTGAATTTGAGCTTGTTCATTACAACGCTCAATACAATACTGAATTGCTGTTTCATTATCATCGTCATAGATGCATTCAGATTTTTTCATAAGTTCTGCGTCATGGAAGAAGATAGACTCTCCATCAGATACTGTCCAAGGATGAACAATATCATCATCAAAATTACCAAACTTGCCATGAGTGATAGCTTCCACAGCGGACTTAATGCAACCATGATAAAGAGTGTAAGACATAATACTAACCTCCTAAATATTTTCTAAGTTTATTGAAAAAGTTCTTGACAAATGGGATATAATATGTTATACTGTCCACAGTAAGAGAAGTTGACCCACATCTTCCCTTACTGTGCGTAATTAATGGTCCGGATTAATTACGGTGCTTCATAATGAAGACACAAACAATATTGTCGATGTAATCAACGTAGATAATTTTCTACATACAATCGTCTCCTTTCAAATAAGATGATATGTAAACAGAATTGTGGGATTCTGGAAACATTAGAGAGTGGTTTTACTGCTCTCTTTTGTTTTATTTTGATTTAGTTACGGGGGTCAAAAGCGACATCAATCCAAAGGCTTTCACCCTCATCAGGGCTATAGTGAATATTAACTTCTTCAACATAAAGCCCGTCAGGGAAAATCCACTCAAAATCCTGAACTTCCAAAGAGAAATTTTCTCCTCCGATAAGCCACTCCATTGTAGAATTGTTGAAGATAGCAACTTTAACGCATCCGCAGAGAGTGGTAAGAAAATCCACAATAGGGACACAGGTTATTCTCTGAACAGACTCATTATCCTTGCCATTGAGATAATCAACAGCCGCCTGAAGGTCGTCCATGAAGTAATGACCCTGAGCCCAATACTTACGCTGATAGTTAATTCCCCAAGCACCAACGTAACGAGGGCTACCGTCTTTAGCCCAAGTGCAGAGAAGAGTACGGTCAAGCTCCTTGTTCTCAGCGATAATCTGATAAGTGATGCCATTGTCATTTCTAAACTCTCTAACCATTTTAAATACCTCCAAATATTTTTTAGATAAAAGACTTGACAAATGAAAAAGAATGAGTTATAATCAAGTCACAATCTAAAAGAGACCTGCAACCTCAGATAGATTGTGACTTATACAAGAAATCAATTGGCATTAATTTCTGTGTTTAACTATTAACACCTAACAGGTATTATAAGTATAATCAATGTGTATGATTTTACTCATGTGAAATCACTCCTTTCTCTCTCAAAGAGGAGGATAAGCTTTGCAGGAGCTTAAACTGAAAGACAGGTAGTTTGGGGCTACCTGTCTTTTGTTTTAGTTGTTATTTATTTTAGAAATTCTTTTTGCCGACAAAAGCAAGGTTTTCAAGCTTAATGGTCAGCACATCAGGCTTCTCATCGAGCTTGTTGAAATACGAAGCCTGAATCAAGCCAGTTGCCTGAAGGTCAGTCTTCTTGATTTCCTTACCATCAAGGAAATACTTGACCTTAGACTTATTGGGAGTAGAATGAGCAACAACATAAATATTGTGCTCACCTGCCTTATTGGTATGCTCGATGAAACGGTCAGAACCAGCCATATAAGTTCCCCAAGTTCTCTGCTGAGGGGTATAGCCCTGTTCCATCTTTGCTTTGATAGAAGCCTTGTTAGTGCGATTGATACCGAAACGGACAGTAGCCAAAGTCTTCTTGTAGGCAACGTGTCCAGCCTTCTTTGCTGCGGCAGTCAGAGGAAGGTCAGAAGTCCAACCGATGGAACAGTAAGTTCCCTTGTGAATGCTGTTGATGATGGTCATAGCTTCGTTCTTATTCATGATAAATCTCCTTTAAAATAAAAATATTGTTTATTGATTACTGAAGAGCTTTTATTCTTCTTCATCTTCTTCATCGTCAGCTTCAGTGTCCTGAACTTTTTCATATGCGAAGTTCATTGGACAGTAATCGCACTCTCCTTCGTCACAACGATTGTGGTTGATTTCGTTGCGACAGAAAGTGCTTATAAGGGTTTTGAGATTGCTCATTTCGGCTTTAGTCATGGTTTTGTTCTCCTTTAAAATTAAAATAGATTTTTTATTCAGAAGGGAGACAGCTTACGCTGCCTCCTCTACTGCACTCCAAACAGCCTCAAGAAGAGGAAGTTCATTGATAACTGCGGTGAAACTTGCAGGAGTCTTGGTATTGCGCCAAGAAACAGGATGGCTTGCAACATCAGATGCCGCCTGAATTGCACCCCATGCTGTATTGTTAAAATTAGCCAAATCCTGCTGGTCATATGCCTTAAGCATTTGTTCAATCTGTGCGAGATTGCGAATCTGAATAATATCCTTATCTTCAGTATTGACAGGGAACAGCTTCTTTGCCAGAGCTTCAAATGCGTCACGACTGAAAGGTTTAACAGCAAGCTTTTCGGCTTCTTCATTCAAAGCTGTGAGATAGTTTGTGTTCTGAAGTAGAACTTGACGTGCGGCATCCAAACGCCCCTGTAGATTGGAGGAATGACGAATTGCAATCTTATTGGTTGCACACTTGAGAGAACGGGTGATACAATTCGAACAGAATAAACGAACAGGGCTGAACATAACACGGACACAACCGGACCCGTCAAACGAGTTCAGAATATTCAGATAACCCTTAAATTCATCACCGAGAATATTCATAGGCTCAGTGCTCATGCAAATGAAACTCTTAGCCCCACGAGGTCCATAGGTGCTTGCGGTTTCAAACTTAGCACCTTCCATGACAAGAGAATCAAGGAAGTCAAATCCCTCGGTATTCTGAAGAATTTCGTAATTCTTACCAACAACACCGAGACTGTCCATTGTATCAGTACGGACAGTAGCGAACATATCAGGAATATTATGGGGAGTGTCAACCAAAATCTGATTACCATTCCACTCCTGAACAGACTTGGTAACGAACTGAATGGGAAGCTTTTCGACCTTGAAATCCATCTTGCTCAACTTAAGAGCAGTTTCAAGGGAGTTGACGTTCTGAAGGTTGATTCCCATGCCCTCGAAATACATCTTGCGCTCGTTGTTGTCAACCTTCTCCAGAACAGAAGCAACCTTAACAGAATCAAAATTAGCGAAACCCATGATAAATCCTCCTTAAATTAAATAAATGTTTTTTTGTGTTGGGTTGGTTTATAGATAAGAGAAGATATACTCCCCTTTATCTCTATGTAGAAATTTGCTTTAATGGTTTTCCAGTTCAGTAGTTCTCTTAAGACACATCTTCACAACTTTATTGTATAAAGTGTTATTGCCATAAAGAGCATTTCCATCTTGAAGGAAAGCAGAATTGAGAATGCTGGTAATTTCCTTGTCTGTGGTAGCTTGAGAGATTTTTGATTCGTATTGTTTTAATGTCATTGTATAGCCTCCTTAAAATTTTATGGTAAAGGGTGGAGTTACCACCCATATACCGCCTTGATACGCTTTGCGAGAGAGCGTGTGTAACGAGTAATGTCACTTTGCGTTACTGTGCCATTGTAAACTTTCCAGAAAAAATGGTCAGCTTGGTCAGAAGTAATATTGGGCTTAAGTTCACGAAACGTGCCGTAAGTTGTCCCGTCGTGATGCGTTTGCATACACTTAAAATCATATCTGTCTACATAGAACTTAGCAAACTCACAGTCTTTAAAGAATGTGAGACATTCTCCAATATTATAACCATAGAGCTTATAGCCCATTCGACGACCATTCCAAAGACCAATATCAGCTATACAGATGATACGACCTTCGGTTTTGATGTTGAGATTCATGCGCTCATCTTCGAGATAGTCGGAATTGAATTCATACATCTCATTCATAAGAGTATCATCGTCCACATCAGTAGAGAGACCGTTAATCTCTCTGTTTTCAAGCAATCCCTCCCTCCAATCATCAAGGTTAAGTTCGTAGTTCTGCCAGATAACGCGAATGCGGGGCTTGCCTTTGAGAGTCTTAGTGCTCATGTTCATACCTCCATAATTTTATTTGAGTTTATTTTAAATCATATGGCACGATTTGTCAAGGGGATTTTAATTATTTTTACTTCTCATCATCTTCATCAAAGTCACAGTTTTCTTCGTCAAGGTTAGTGTCACCAACCCATTCAATATTGGTCATGGGAATGAGTTCCAGATTTTGAGAAGCATATTTAATGGCTTCTTCAATTGTCATTTCATCAGGAACTTGAATGGAGGAGTTATAAACTCCCAGACAGTTGACGGTAACATTAAGAGTTTTCATTTCTGTTTTCCTTTCTTAAATCAGCACTCAGTTTTTTCAATAGTCATATCGAAATGTTCCTGACCACGCGCTTCAGCTTCATCAATCTTTTCATTGATGTACTGGAGAAATTCTTCACGAGTTTCACAGAAGATAGCAGTACCATCTTCTTCACCGAGACAGAAGCTCAAAATCTTATTGTTAGACAT
>CAVKBM010000181.1:18811-28103 GCA_963654355.1 Bacteroidaceae bacterium
TGATATTCTTCAGAACGAGGTTCAGACCAAACCTTGACAGAAAACTGATTGGGATTATCAGGGTCAATTTCTGTCATGCAAATGTCCTGTTCAATGGTCTGACCATCACGAATGAAAGTGATAAATGCTCCATGATACCCATCTTCTTGCTCAGAATAAATCCTGATTTGACCATTGGGTGTATCAATAGAAACATAAGCACTTTCATTCTTTTTTGCAGAATGAAGAATCATTTCATTGAAGCGCTTGAAATTAGTATTCACATCTTCCTTTTCATCCTCATAGATTTTCACATTGACAATATATTCATTCTCGGTATCAGGGTCTTTTGATTCCCATTTACCAAGAATAGAATCATAAACCTCGCCAGAACAGTTCACTTCATATAAACCATCCTCTTCGTCAGGTTTCCATAAAATATTTTCACACCAAGACGGCGCATCCTGAGAACCACAACAACGAATATCCATAATCATTCCATCAGCAAAACCAACAGAAAGTGTGTATGGAGTTTCATCTTCTGAAAACCAATCCGAAGGATAGCTCATTGAGCAAGCTTTGTTAATCTTAGTGGCAATGTCTTTGGTGACGAAGGTGTCCTTTTCATAAATATGTTTCATTTTACTTATCCTCCTTAAATTTCAATTTTGGGATTTTAAATTAATACAAATAATATTCATCGTCATGATGAATATACCGTTCAGTCAAGTCTTTTAAAGGCTGACTGATTTTCTTGGGCTTCTCTTTAAGGCGCGAATCCTTAAAGGCTCTGTTTGTGTGGTATCTAAATTTTCCATGCCCCTTTACCATATGATTGTGTCGCTGTGCCTGTAGAACTTCGTGTTCGTTCCATCCCATATATTTCACCTCCTTGCCTATTTTTACTTACCATACTTTGTAATAATATTATTATCGCTTATAATACGAGGTGTAATAGCTACGCCCGTATTGCTGATAACAACGATATATTCAGTTTGATTATCCATATCCTGAAGAACCGTAGCACTTGCGGGGAACTTCCCAGAGGTATTGTCAAAATAAGGAGACCAAGTTAAGGAATTGAATCCAGCAGAAGCAGAGATAGAACTCATAAATAGAGTTAAAAGGACAATAATGCAAATAACGAAAGCAATAACATTCTTCTTCATGTTGTTCATGTTTTTCATAATACTTAATTCCTTTCTATTGTTCAAAATTGTTAATTAATAATGATAACGTCCACGCTGGATTTCTTCGACCTCACGTTCTTTCTCGGTTTTGGGATAAGATTTACTGATATTGTAAGCCCAAACAGTATTTCCTAAACTTTTGTCAATACAAGGTTGAACATGAATAGGAAAATGAATTGAAGCACAATAGTCTTCAATTTTCTTAAGTTGGAATTTACGGAAAACCGTAATCGTGTCACCTCTGAGTAAAGCTTTTAAATCAGCTTGCTCAAGTGTATCAATCAATGTGTTCAATTTGCGAGGAGTATCAATGCTGTTAATAGCTTCATTGAGAATACGAGTCTTCATATTCTGAGTCTGAGACTGGTTTTCTTTGCCAAACACAGAAGAGAGAATTTCTCCAAAAGCGTTCAGGTTCTTATTCTCAGCAGTCAACATTTTACTTAGCCTCCTTTTTGATTTTAGACATGAGTTTCATTTCGTCTTCATCGAACTGAGCACCGATTTTAAGCTCTTTCTGATACCAAATTTGTTGACACTTTTTGCATTGAACAATATTGTTCTCCATCATCACAAACTTATGAGAGATGCAGCGGGGATTGGGACAAAAAGCTGTGAATTTCATAACTGATACGCTCCTTTAATATCTTTATTTTTCAAAGTTTTTGTGAATTTCTCTTGACAAACCAAATAAACTATGTTATAATCTTCAACAGTTAAAGAGATGAGCAAATGAAACTCAGAGCTCTTTAACTGAGATTGAGTTAAGTGGCTAACTTATTAGACCTCAATCTTACCACCGAGGATATGTGACACCACGGTGACATTGAAGAAATAGTTTATTGACTAAATCTTACGCATTTGAAAGTCCTCCTTTCTTATGTGATAAGAACAATTAGACAAGCACAAATGAGTGCTTGTCTTTTTGTTTAGATTGTATTAAGGCTTAATAGAAACGCTAAACTCAGTTGTTTCGAGCTTGAATACCTTTGCATCCCAGTTATCATGATTTCTGGTTTCACAATATGCTGTCATATTGTTTTCATCTTCAAAAACAATATAGTTTTCATCGTCGGTATACTCTTTCTCAGCCAACCAATCCATAGCCTCATCAAACTTTTCATCCTCGATGAGGTTGGTAAGGCTTTCATCGTCAATACCCTTAGCATCGAGAAAATCGTAAAATAATTGCTTCTTTGCTTCACTCAGAGTAAGAATTTGCGGAGTATTAATTTCACGCTCAAGACAGTCAACATACAGATACATAATTTTATTCTCCTTTAATTTAAATAGATTTGTTTTAGTTTGGATTTGAACTTTTAGAAATAATACTTAAAATAGCAGTCAACAGGCTTGACCGTTACTTTAGCCGAAGAAGCTAAACCCATCTTGGTTGTCTTAATGACATATCCAAAACGAGCATAAGCATCTTTCACGCTTCTGGCAACCACATCTCCCTCGTACAACTTAGATTGTCCTCCAAGCTGAGAGATGTAAGCTTTGACGTGATATTTGCTACGAAAGCCCATTAGTTCACCTCCTTTTCTCTGTAATGAGCACATTGGTCAACCTTGAAGTAAACTCCATGATTGTACCAGTATTCTACCCTTCTCGCGTTGAACTGCTTGTGGTATATACAGATTTCTTTGTTACGACAAGTGCAACAAAGATTTCCATTTTTGCGGAGATAATCCTGCTTCTCCTTAAGATTCATATTTTCACCGCCTTTTTATTCACCAGTGATAACCCATTCCTCGCCATTACCATCAATGATGTGAACTACATCGTTATTAATAGTAACAGATTTGAAATTGCTCATCCATGCTTCAACAATCTCGATATGAGATGCCATTGAAGCTTCTTCAGCTTCAGCTAAGCCATCTTCATAGCCAAAATAATAAGCATCTTTAACATCTTCTTCAGTATGAAGAGTTGTGTCTTTGATACTATAACTCTTTTCACCCATGTCCCAACCAATCCAGAACATGAAGATTGAACTGACTGCGACCAAAATACAAACGATGAGGATGATATTTTCCTTAACCTGATTTTTCATTTTTTCTTAACCTCCAAAATTTTATAAATAAGTATTGACAAACGCTAAATGCTATGGTATAATTCTCTCAAGAAGTGAGGAATCCCGTATTATTCTCTCACTCCTTGAGGCTATTGGTTTATGGGAATCGGCTTCAATGAATTAGAGCTCCATGAAGCCACAGCTTACTATTGTAAAATAGTAAACATTGAATTCGTAGTCAAGCTATTTTAGATTCTTCATTGAATCACTTCCTTTCTTCCTCTAACTGAGGGATTGTCCATCTATACGGGCTGGACTTATAGGGAAAAGATTGAACGACTCGTTGCGGGAGCCGTTCTTTCTTTTTACTTACCCTCAATAACTTTCTCAACAAAAAGCCCCATACAACCTTCAGGATGCTTTGTAGAAACATCTTTGAATTCCTTTCGCTGTGCGTCAATGAATTCAGTCGAGGTTGTATATTTCTCAAGAGCTCTAATAAGCTTAATCATCTTAAGCATATCATTTCCATAACGTTTATAAGCCTGATAACCAATGTTGAGACTGGCTTCCACATAAGCCTTAGAATCGTGGTCTGCCCAGCCACTTAAATCAATGAGACCAAGAGCGTAATTTACGCCTTCGTCTCCAAACTCATCGTAAATCTGAAGAAGCTTTCTGGGAGCGGTGATATTACGAAGACTACCCTTCTTACCTCCAACTGTGACATTGTATTTGTCACAAATTTTCAGGATGGAGACAGCAGGTTCGAGGTTGAGTTTCTTCGCGCAGTTAAACATATCTGCGGGAGAAACGCGCGTAACTCCATCATTCTGGTGAGTGAAAAGATATGCTTCTTCTTCGATAGTAAGGCTGTCAAAAAGTCTGAACCAAGCCCATTTATATCCCTTTGCAATAAGAGACTCAATGGTGTGATGCCCATCCCAACATTCGAGATAGCCATCACGGAAGTTAAGAGACTTAACCTCACTCCGCTTGTAATCAAAATTACGAAGAATGGATAAAAAGGAGTGCTTAAGGTCTCTCTGCCCCTCGAAAAGATTTACAAGATTAAGAGGACATTTAATCATTGTCCAAGGACGTGCGGGATTAGCACGAATTTCATCAAGGGCAGGGACAAGAACCGTTTTAGCCCAAGTGGAATTCATATCCACTTTAATCTGCTCAATGCCAAGGGTGTTCTTGCTGTTGATGTTGTTCATAGTGTTCTTCTTAGCCATGTTCTGGCCCCTTTCTGGTTTTATAGACTTTTCCTTGTCTAAATAAAAAATATTTATTATAAACACTTGACAAATAAATCATCAAATGTTATAATACTCAATAATGGGTGAGAGGAAAGCCTACACCTTCCTCTCAGTTGGAATTGATTAACAAATCAAATTATAGAATCCAGTTACCATCAATTACGATGGAATAGGAGACTACATTGAATCTGTAATCAATCTATTTAACTAATTGCATTAGTTCTTCTCCTTTCTGCCTAAGAATGCGAGGAGTTACTACATATTGTAGGATATGTAGGTTCGCATGAGGCTTATATGGCGAATAAGCACTCTATAGAGGGACAGAACCTTTTCGGCTCTGTCCCTCGAACAATGCTTATTTGTCAATATACATAGCTTTTAAGCTACGCATTTCTTTGACGAACTTTCTTAAGTCGTCTTCAAAATGACAAATACGAGCATCTTTTTTGCTCTTAAGCTCATGTCCATAAAAAGTCAGGTCATAAGAACAGTACCATGTACCATCCTTACAGGGACAAAGATAGACAAATAAAGATGCATTACAATTCTTTTGCCAATGCGTATTTGACAAAAATGCATTTCCGTATTTATCTTTCTTGTACTTGGTTAATCCCGCAGAGAGATAACCAACATCATTGAAAGTCATATGAACCATATTCTCACCTCCTTAGAACCGCATTACTTCAGTGCGGTAAACCTTACCGCTCTTGGACTGGTTATAGCGCTTTACAGCACCATAATCAATAGAGCTTTGCGCAATCTCCTGCTTTACAGGAGCTTCATTGTAATGACAAGTCTTGCAGGACTTGCCATTGCAAATTCCAGCTTCGACCAAATATTTGCATTTTTTGGTCATGATATTCTGATTATTCATACTGTTCTCCTTTCGGCTTATAGCCATATAAAATTGTTTGTAGGAACTTTATATAAAACACTTGACATTCTCTACCAAGTGTGTTATAATCAGAGACAGTTAAAGAGTTGTGTGGAAACCCTTTAACTGCTCTTGTGGATTTATATCAGATTATTACCAGATAACCTCCGATAATAATACCGAATACCACTATGTTGTACTAACGTACAATGTCGATAGTAATGCGCATATTGCTACCTCCTTTCCGAGTGCGATTTGGATTGCTAAGCACTCTATAGAACACCAGAAAGCAACAACTTCTGGTGCTCTAACAATGCTCAACCGAGCAAATTCAAAGAGATATGCTTGACCAATTCATACCCCTTTGATGTGATTGGTTAATCTAAATCTAATTTAGATATATCAATCTGGAAGAATTCAATTAGCGAATCAACACTCATGTGTTGTAAGTACCAATTAAACTCAAACTCAGATGTGATATTCTACGCCAGAATAGCACCAATCTTCATTTTGTTTTGAAGATTATCTTCCATGAATTCCTCCTTTCTTGTAACAAGCTAAAGCTACTTAGCTGTTATTAGTATCCTAATTGGTCACTTTAGGATGGAGTCTTAGCTGCGAACTAAGCACTCTATTGAGCCCACTATCTGAACTCCTTGTAGAGAACCGATAGTGGGCTCTAACAATGCTTAGGTATTGTTGTTCACCTTTGAATTAATCAAAGGTGTAATAGTATTCTTCTCCATCAAAGGAAAGAATGTAGCCGTCCTCGTTGGATTCAACGAGAATAGTAGATTCGATGACCTGTTTCTCGGTCTTGTCGATGAGCCAGAGCCCATAGGCTCTGAAGACAAGACCAATAATGGCAACGATAGCGAGGATAAGGACAAACTTCATTTCATTATTCTTTTTCATCTGATTCCCTTTCTGGTTTTAACGTCTTATAACCTGACGATATTTGAAAATATTTATTATAAACACTTGACAAATAAATCATCAAGTGATATAATACAAACATAAAGAAGAAACCTATATTTCTTCTCTATGTGGGAGATTCATGGATATTAGAGTATCCAAGAACCATCAAGAATAATGCTATAGCTAATTACACCATTATTCTTGTTTATAGATTTAACAATCTACATCTTATAGCCTCCTTTCTTCGAGGATAAAATCAATATGAATTATAGGCTTCATATTGATATTTTGAGGAATTTTTGTTTTTCTCGTTTTACCTAAGAAACAAGAATTCATTCTCCTTTAATCCGAATTAGCTGGGAATTTAATTCGGAATAAAGGAATATATAAAACAAAAGAGATGAATGATTTGCAAATGAGCTTGTCATTCATCTCTTTTGTTATGGGAAGATAGAAACAAGTGAAATTACATCTGTTCAACGAATTTACTTTCACTTATCCTCGTATTGTGGTAAAGGTCGGCAGTGGAATTTTAAATTTTAAAAAATTTTAAAAAAATTTTTTAAAAAATTATTTTTCTTCAAACTCTTCTTTTATCTCTGCAACATCTTTTTCATCTACACCCAATCGTCTCAAACTTTCTACCAAAGTTGTAAGTCTTCTTTTAGCAAGAGTTCTTTTTATTCCGACTTCATAATTATTACGCACTAATTCTTTTTGTTTTTCTAATTTGTCTTTTATTCTATTAATTTCTCCATTTTCTGTTATATTAAATTGTTCTTCTAAAACTTTTCGGCTCTCATTTATTTTTGCATAGATTTCTTCAACTTTATTTAAGAATCCAAAAACATCTAAGTCCATTTTCATCACATTACAATCATGGCAACAAGGCACACAATTATTTTTTGTATACCCTAAATCAGAATTTAATCTATCAATCCCACAATATTCACCAATCTTGTCCTGTTATCTCTGTTTTCTAATCACCATATTTAATTATTTTATCCATAAAACCTCACTATGTTCTTAAGACAGAGCCTTACTTTCAAGGCTCTGTCTAAATTTAAATATTCTTTCTCACTTACTCATTCAACTCCAAACTTCAATCTCTGCCCCTTATCCATTCCATCAATCATAGCCTTTACAAACTCACTAAAATCCTTCTGTCCCTCATCACCAGTAAATTTAATTTCGCCATGCCATTTTCCGATAATCTCACCGACCTTAACGCTTCCACCTTTAACGTTCTTCCTAATTTCATTCTTATTCCATTCTTGATGAAATTTAACCCCATCATGACAAACAATATCAATCAGTTTATCAAAAGCTTCAGCTTTAGCTTTCATAGAATCAAAAGTATCCACTTTTGTTTTCATCGTATCATATTCTTTAGCATCAATAGTAACGGTTCTAACTTCATTCATTTTATTTTCCTCTTCGTTTTTTAAATTCTGCTTATTCGAAAATGTCAATCTGTCTTTATTATTCTCATCAACAACGACAGAAAAATAATCCCTGTATAATTTATATAAATAGTTTACAAAATTCTGCCAACTATCTTTATCTCCTCGATAAATTTCGTTTCCCTTTTTATCAACTCCAAGAAATTCAATTTCAAAACTACCCGTACTCAAATTTGAATCAGATTTAAGCTTTGTCATATGATATTTACGCTTATCTTCTTCTAAGAAAGCGTTACACTCTACTTTATCATCAACCAACAGTCTAAGCATATATTAATCCTTTTCAATTACTCTTTTTTTAAATTAGTTTTTCTATTCTCTTGCATCTTTTTAATCAAATCACTTAGATTATTTTGTAGTTCAATCTGCTTATTTAGATTTGCAATAATTTGATTCTTAGTTTCGATTAAACCCTGAAGCATTTCAATCTGTTGTTCCAGTCCAACAATTCTTTCACAATCATGAAGAATCATTTCATCTTTTTCTTTTAACTGTTTAGTAAGCTCCTTAACTTGTTTTTCAAGCCCAAAGGCTTGTTGTCTTTCAAGTCTAAATTCAGGAAACCAGCCATTTTCTCTTGCTTGTTTTCTAATTTCATCTAAACGTTCCTGACTAATAGTAGCTTCAGGAGCATCAGATTTCTTTTTACCAAACTTATATTCAAATGCCATAATCAATCTCCCATATATTTTTACAAACTTCAATTGACTTCAATTAATTCTCTAAGACATTCATTTTCATCTCTAAGACGTTTATTCTCAGCTTTCAGATATTCAATATAAGCCTTTTCAGCAATTCTGTCAAGCATCTCATTTTGTTTAATTCTTTCTACAAATTTAGCGTTATCAACTCTATACATATAATTCACATTGTTCACCACAGCTTCTCAAACCCTTTAATAATCCCTGCACAAAAATCTTCAAAATTCATAGCATCATTTAAATAATCAGGCTTATAGGTTATAATTTGATTATTATACATAAACTGACAAAGATAACTAAGGTTCTTATTATAAATATAACAAATAATTTCTTGCTTAACAGCTTTCTTGCGCATTTTATTACGATTTCCAAGTCCTCTATATCTTGTAACAGGAAAACCATGCATTCTTTTCCAACCATTGCTAACGAAATACAAAGATTCTTCAACAGTAATTAGTCCTCTATTAAGACCTTCAAAGACAACATTACTTAACAGATTACCATTCTTAGCTTCCATTGACAAATGATATTTAAGTTCAGCAATCTGGATAGACTTTTTATGTTCAGCCCAACTATTTCCCCAAATAAAGCTTAAATCAACATTATCAATATTACAACTAAAGGTAGTAGGATTGTTAGTAATAGTTCTAATATGTTTAGCTTCTTCATCATTAAAGAAATTTGAACCTTCTCCACAAGTAATTAAATCAGGGTCAACACTTGCAAATTTTCCGAACTCTTTAAAGTTTCCATATTCATCTTTTATATAAAATTTAGGATTGTCTGTTACGGAATAAGAACAATTATTATCTTCACCCATAATATAATGCTCCTTATAAACTCTATTTTACATTGTAGTCATATTATATCATAAAAGGTCTGGTC
>CAVKBM010000182.1:0-16339 GCA_963654355.1 Bacteroidaceae bacterium
GGTGCTTGAAAGTCTCACACAGATTCCACAGATCTCACGGATTTACACAGATATAAATGAATAATGGCGAAAGCCCATCCGTGAAATCCGCGAGATCTGTGTGAGACCAAAAAGAAATAGCCTTCATGGGAGAACTCAAGGCGCCAGCCCATCTGTGTAATCTGAAATCTGTGGGAGACTAAAATAAATAGTCTTTGTGGGAGAATTCAAGGCGCCAGCCCATCCGTGTGATCCGTGAAATCCGTGTGAGACAAGAAAAAATAGTCTTCGTGGGAGAACTCAAGCCCGACCAGGGCTAAAATCCGTGAGATCCGTGAGATCTGTGGGAGACTAAAAAATGGGAGCATAAAAACTGTGGGAGAAACGAACAACAAGAAAGATATGAAGAAAATACTATTCATAGGAAAGACGTACCCGGAGGACAGGACAGCCTGGTCGGGTACAATATACCAGACGATACAGGGACTGAAGAGGGCTGGCTATGAGGTGGACTATCTCAGAGCCGACCGCGATTTCGTGCAGTCCTTTTGGTCCAAGCTACTGGTGACGTATTGGTTAAGGATACCCCGTCTGTTGGGCAAGAACATCAGGATGGACGAGTCCTTCTATGATGTCTGGCGCTACAAGTCGACCTTCGCCAACGTCGACTTCTCAGCATACGACATCGTCTTTATCGACACCTATATCTCTATGGTCTATGCCCTGCCCAAGAACATCCCTGCCAAGGTTGTGCTCCTGACAGACGCTACAGTCGACTCGTTGTTTGAATACTATACCGAGTTCTCCAATCTAATGTTCCACAACTATTGGGAGTCACACATTATCGGCAAGAAGGCGTTCCGCCGTTGCGACTTGCTGATAGTCTCGTCAGACTGGTGCCGGAACAATGCCATCAACCAGTATGGCTGCAACCCCGACAAGGTAAAAGTCATCGAGTTCGGCGCCAACATCGACCTGGAAGACATTCCAGCCGTGCCCAAGCAGATAGACGGCGAACGCCATTACAACATCTATTGGAGTGGCGTGAATTGGGTAAGGAAGGGCGGCAACATCGCCCTGGAATGCTGCGAAGAGTTGATAAGACAAGGTTATGATATCACCTTCAACATCACTGGTCTGAAGCAATTGCCCGCGGAGTGCTACGACAGCGACGGCAAGCAAAAGTCGTACATCAACAACTATGGCTTCCTCAACAAAAACGAGCGCCCGTCCTACGAGCGGTTGATAGCGATCATGAAAGAGCAGGACATTTTCCTTTTCCCCAGCAAGGCAGAATGCAGCAGCATCGCCTTGTGTGAAGCCAATGGTTTCGGTCTCCCTAGCTTCGTCTACGACACAGGCGGAACGGCCAACTATGTGGTGAACGGAGAGAACGGACACTTGCTTCCCCTTAATTCTGGGGGGGGTACATTTGCGCATAGCATCATAGAGAGCATCCGCAAGCAAGAGCTGGACAAACTGAGCCGTGGCGCTGTAAAGCGTTACAAGGAGCACCTCAATTGGAAAGTGTGGAGCGCCAAGGTGAGAGAAGCACTGGATAGCCTTGACGGAAAATAATAACAGCAAAAATACTTCACACTACACCAAATCGCTGCAAACTTCTGAAACACACCGCATTGGATGGGTGCAGTGTCAGATGTGACACTACACCAACACTTCACCACACTTCACCAAGTTTTCCGATGGCGGTGTAGAGGTGTGTAATGTGGGTGTAGTGTGACTTAGCACACTGCACCCGTGTATCTCGCACATTCTCAGCGCATTGGACATACTTTGGTGTAGTGTGTAGTGTAAAAGCGAAATTGCTTGTCTACGCATACAAACGCCACCCTCCCTTTAATGCCGCCATTTCCGAAGCTTGTCTATCCTTCAGCACAAAACTGCCCGTGCAAGGGCAATTTGCTGCCTCAACGAGGCAGTCATCAGAACAGCGCAAGAAAGCAGCCATATAGTTATAAGATACGTATATAGAAAAAATAGAGATATGTTGCAGAAAGTAAAGAAACAAGTACATAAGTTCCTTGACGAGAATTTCCTGATACCTATGGCTTTCAAGAAAACGTCAAGGCTTCAGATTATGAATTCGACGGATTCAGTCAAGTATATACTGGAGCACCATTGCTCCTTAAGCCGATTCGGCGATGGAGAGCTGGACAGCATTGAGGGGTTGGGTGGAGAATACCAGCATCCCTCTCCCCGATTGTCCAAGATGCTGTTGGAATGTCTTCAGTCCAACTTGCCCAACCACCGTGTCGCTATTCCACACCATTTGCGTCACTATCAAGGCAAGCCCAAACAAGGGTTCTGGACCAATTATGTTGTCGGACATCACAAGCATTTCCTCCAGTGGTTGTCTTTCGACAAAACATACCTTGACACCCAACTCACAAGATTTTATTATGAGCATTCGGACAAGAGCCATTGCGCCGACCATATTGCTTTGATCAAGCAAATTTGGGGGGGGCGAGACGTTGTCATCGTGGAAGGCTGTAAGACCCGTTCGGGTATAGGGAACGACTTGTACGACAACGCCAACAGCATTCAGCGTATTTTGGGTCCTGCACTGAGCGGATTTGACAAGTATGACGACATCTACAACTATATAGTCAACCACATAGGCAAAGACAAACTGATTCTTTTGTCTTTTGGCATTACAGCAACGGTGCTGGCGTATGAGTTGGCAAAGGTTGGCTATTGGGCAATAGACCTTGGTCATCTCGATATCGAATACGAATGGTTCCGTATGGGAGCCAAAGACAGAGTTCCTGTAAAAGGCAAGTTTACAAACGAGTCTGCAGCAGGACATAATCCCGAGGATTGCATAGATCCTGATTATAAGAAGCAGATTATTGCTGATTTTTCTTAGAGAAGCACAATCAACATCAGATGAAAAAGATAATTATCATATTACCCTATTTCGGCAAATTCCCAGAAATGTTTCCTTTTTGGTTGGAAAGTTGCAAGCAAAACTCAACGATTGATTTCTTGATTGCAACAGACCAGACCATGCAGTCACCGGCACCTAACATCAAGGTGTTTCAAACAACCCTGAAGGAGATAAAAGACAGAATAGAAGGTATTGTCGGATTTAGCGTATGGCTTGAAAAGCCTTACAAGCTTTGCGACTTCCGTCCCCTATATGAGCAGATTTTTGCTGAATATACAGACGGTTATGACTTTTGGGGGTATTGCGACTGTGACTTGGTCTTCGGTGATATTAGAAGCTTTATCACCGAGGATTTACTGGAAACCAAAGATTATATCTTGGGAATGGGCCACTTCCATTTCCAAAGAACCCATGACGAGAAATACGAGGAGGTATGGAAAACCGCCCGTGGACTATGGCGCGACATACATTGGAAAGAGGTTTTCAAAAGTTCCAAAAACGAATGGTTTGACGAACTGCCTTATGGCGTCTCCGGCAGATATTACGACATGTACCCGGAAAAAATGTGGAGCGGGTTCAGTCCATTAGGTAAATGTTATGGAGGTCCATCAAGTTCATACTTCCCCTTCATAGACGTATATCTCCGTTATGATCTTTACAGCAAAGAGCCTGGTTATCAGAATCACCTGGAAAGATTGCCATTCTGGAGAAGAGAACATACTGAAGAAATGAAGGATGTTATATACCTCAAAGAAGGCATCAACTTGTATGCTGTGGGCGTCAACTCCAAGGGAAGCATCATAAAGAAACCTGTACTGTATGCGCATTTCATCAAGCGCAAATTTAGCATCAAAACAGACAACACTGAGAATTACATGATATATCCAGACGTATTCTCCCCCCCCCCATTTATGCTTAGCAAGCTAACAATAAAATGGTATGCAAACAATCCGATTGGTTGGTTAAAGAGAAAATGGCAGAATTTATTGCAAAGGTTAAAGAGACGCATTAATGGAAGATAACAACAAAAGGATTTTCAAGAACACAATATTTCTATACATACGACAGTTTGTAATCATGGCGCTGAGTTTTTTCACGACAAAGATAGTCTTGGCAAAACTCGGTGCATCCGATTATGGCGTAAACAATGTGGTTGCCGGCTTCGTTTCCATGTTTACTGTCTTGAACAGTATCCTTCAGTCTGGCACACGGCGTTTCCTCTCCTTGAATTTAGGAAAAGGAGAGGCCAAACTTCTGAGAGAAACGTTTTCCACCGCATTTGTCATCCATCTGATAGTCGGCATCGTGGTCGTGGCGTTGTTGGAGACATTCGGTATATGGTTTCTCAATGCCCAGCTCAACATTGCGGCTGACAGAATGGGGGCAGCCAACTGGGTATTTCAGTTCTCTGTATTGTCAGTATTCTTGAGCATTACCCAAACACCTTTTACAGCTGCTGTCACGTCGCATGAGAATTTCAGCATCTATGCTTTCATGAGCATCTTTGAGACGGTGGCAAAGGTGGTAGTATTGTTCTTGTTGATATTGATTCCCGGTGACAAGTTGATTGTCTATTCAGCATTGCTGTTGTGTGTCAGCATCATCAATATAGGTGTATATCGCATTTATTGTATCCGGAAATATGACGAATGTAAGTTTTCACTGAAGGTCAACAAGCCATTGCTTCGGGAAATGGTGAATTTCTCCAGTTGGTCGGTTGTGGCTAATGTACTGGTTGTAGGCAACTCGCAAGGAGTCTCTATTCTGCTGAACATCTTTTTCAGTACCTTGGTCAATGCAGCCCGAGGATTGACAAACACCGTGACGTTTACCATCAGTCAGTTTGTAGGTGGCTTTATCATAGCTGCAGATCCACAATTGGTGAAGTATTATGGTGCTGGAGACAAAGCACATTTCGAGAGGTTGGTGTTCAACATCACGCAAATGACGCTGTTCCTCCTTGCCTTCTTTGCAGTCCCCGTCTTTATGGAGATTGATTATGTCCTGAAGTTGTGGTTGGTGAATGTACCACAATACACCTCTGAGTTTATCAAGATAACAATTGTGTCGTCGCTTATCGTCAATTCCTATATCATGATTGACAAAGCAGTCATTGCGTCTGGCTATATCAAACAGATGGCATTGTACGGCAATACTATTCAGGCCATAGAATTGCCCTTGGTCTATTTGTTCTTGAAACTAGGGTTTAGTCCTGTAGTGACCTATTTCATATCCTGTGTTCCTCAGGTATTGGGTATGCTTGCTAATCTTTGGATCAGTAAAAAATATATCAATTTCCCATCCGGCAAGTTCTTCATCCAAATCATTTTGAAGAATTACGCCCTTGTAGCATTGGCCTGTGTCATCCCTTATTTCGTAAGGGGAATGATGGAAGAAGGCCTCGTGCGGTTCCTTGTGGTGTGCTCCCTTTCAGTTGCTTGTACAGTCATCTTCATGTATGTTTTTGCGATGAACAAAGAAACCAGGTTGTTGGTCAAGCAGAAAGTGTTGGGTAGAGTGTTCAAAAGATTTCAAAGGGTATGACGATGAAGATTTCTATAGTTCTTCCAGTATATAACGCTGCCGCCACCATCGGCCGCATGCTCGACAGCCTCAAGGCGCAGACCTTGACGGACTTTGAGGTGCTGATGATAGACGACGGGAGCACGGACGAGTCCGGGCGCATTCTGGACGAATACAGTCTTGCAGACAGCAGGTTCAAGGTAGTTCACAAAAAGAACGCTGGCGTGAGTGCAGCCCGCCAAACGGGCATTGAACTGGCGCAGGGCGAGTATGTCATCCATGCCGACAGCGACGACTGGGTGGACTCCACCATGCTCGAAGAGCTTTACGGCAAGGCGAAAGCGGATGATGCCGACGTTGTCATTTGCGACTTCTATAGCAATACGGATACCGCCCAGACCCTTTGCAGGCAACAGCCTTCGGCGCTGAAGCCTGACGCCGTACTGCGCGACCTGTTCCAGCAGCTGCACGGCAGCTGCTGGAACAAACTCATACGACGAGTTTGTTACAGTTGGTATAACATCCGTTTCCCCGAAGGCATCAACCACTGCGAGGACCTGCTGACGTGGGTGCAGCTCTTCCAGCACGACGACGTAAGAGTGGCTTATCTGCCCAAGGCATTTTATCATTACTATGCCAACACCAACTCCATCACCCGCCATTTCACCCATAAGACGTACGAGATGAGGTTGAAATTCCTTGCCCGTCTTAAGGAGTTGCTCCACGTAAGTTATGCCCCCGAACTCTTAGAACAGGTTTCCTTCGGCATATTCACAGAAGGCATCATATTCCATGTGCTGTCTACGGAAGAGATAAAGCAAGGCTTGCTGCAATACAAATTCCAGATTGCCGCAACGAAAAGCATCAAGTGGAAACTCGGTTTCTTGATGCTAAGATTAGGTATGAGGAAAGTGGCGTATAAATTAATCCATTACTAAATAAAGTAGCATTATGCAAAAATCTAATTATGCATTGGTATCAGCGCTTTATGCAAACAAAAGTAAGGGACTTTATTCTGATATATATTTCCCCATTATACGTTATGCACTGGTGAAAATATTTATTCAGAAGGTTGAATCCCATACGACCTATAGCTCAGCAGATGAAGTGGTTGAATATATAGACAAAATATTTGGAATCCACATCCCTGCAATAGTCATTGCTAAGTCAATTTCAAAAATAAAAAATTATAAGGATAAAGATTTGGAACTCGTCGTATATGAAAAAGGACAGAGTTTTCAGATAAATAAGGCTGTATTTAATGATGAAGAACTTGACATAGAGGGGCAAGAGCGTCATTTTTCTGACAATTTGACTAAAATAGAAAAGGAATATAAATCCTTTATTAAAAATCAAGGATGTGAAGACGATGGTGTTACGTTTTTGCAGTTTATTTCTGACAATACAGATGACATTTTAGGGTACTTTGATGGTGAAGACAAAACTTGTATCGATGACAAATACGCAACTCTTATATTCTTTCTACAGCATCTCCATCAAACAGACTTGGATTTGTATAATATTGTAAACCAACTGTTTTGGAGTTCTGTAATAGTCGCATTTCTAAAAAGCGAGAAACCTTTAGTGGAAGATGCAGAAAACGGCATAAATGCAGAATTTTATCTTGATACATCTATCATATTAGGCTTATTGGAATTGTCAACGAGTATACGTGAAGCTGGATCAAAAGAAGTCTATTCGATTATAAAAAATTCAGGGGGTATTCTTCGTGTTAACCCGATGACAATTGACGAGGTGAAATATATTTTATTGTCAGTAGAACAGAACGGACCGAATCCCATGACAGACATTGCGTCCGCTTATGAGAGGAGGTCGTTGATTCCTAACCAAATAGCGCAGATTCGTTTAAATATTGAATCTATTTTAGAAAAGATTGGGGTACAAACTTTTCCTGTGATGTCTCCTGCTGAAAAGCAAAGGATTATAGCAGAATACAGAGGAAAAAGCACAACAAGATTGTTAGGTGAATTTCGGCGTAAAAAACCGGAATCATATTCGCATGAAAATTTTAGAGAGATACATGACCTTTATCTTAATGATTTTGTCAAGCAGCGGAGAAAGAAGAATGGCGGTGCGGAGAATGTTTATTTCTTGACAAACAATATAGACCTTATTGATTTTTGCAAAACGCAAAATAAAGGGGTAAGCTATATGCTGAGTACAAAAAAAGTTGTACTTGATTTGTGGATGCACTATTCCAAGCCTATAGATATTTCAAGCTGCGTGCTGACAGAGGTCATGGCGAGATGTTTGGAAATTCATCGTTCCAATGTCAGATTCAAATTAGTGCAAGTAGCCCGCTTGTTTAATCAGACAAAGGATAATTTCGACCCTCAGGTCTATAAGGACTTTATTGGTCATTTATATCGCAGAGCTAAAAATGTCATTTCTACGGTTGATGCTATAAAGGATCCACAAGATTCTTCTTGTGTAAAATTGATAACTGAAGCTGTTGAGGCTGACAATCAATTCTACAACATGTCGTTAGCGAAAGCTCAAAAAACTAACGAAGACTTGATTAAAGCAACAGCCATGAAAGATTCTGAAATAGCAAAGATAAATACACTTGTTGGTAATCTTAAAGGTCAAAATGAAGATAAGGATAAACAAATATCGGATTTGTCATCAGAAAACCAAAGCTTATCAGAAGCCCTTCAGAAGCATAAGAATGATATAGAAAATTTACGAAATAAAGAGAAAGAAGCGCGTGATTGTGCTTCTCAATCAAGTCAGATTGCTCAATGGTATAGGGAAAGGGATTTGTTGAAAGAGGATATTGAACGATTGGACATGGAAATTGCTCCATTGGAGTCGTTACGAAAAAAATCATTTAGGAATTACTCTCCTTACTTATGGGGATTGAGTGGGTCGATTCTGATTATAGGAGCATTAATGTCTGCATTGTTTGTGTATATGGAGTTAATAAATCAATTGACAACATCATTGTTATGTACATTATGTATTCCTTTAGGAATATTCTTTCTCACCAGGTTTTACGCTTTAAAAGAAAAGGAGGAAGAGCGAAAAGAAAAAGCTTATCGAAAGTGGGAAGCAAGAGGCGAAAACGGGAAATATAATTTCCTAAAGAAAGAAATTGACTCCAAAACAGAACAATTAAAATCGATTAATGCTAAACTGCAACAAAATTAATATTTGTATGAAAATCGCGATAATATCGTTGCCTCTTTCGTATAATTATGGAGGCTATCTGCAATGTTATGCTTTGATGGAGACATTGCGTAATATGGGACATGAGGTGTATTATCTTCAACGTGAAGATGCTGTATCCATCCCCGTTTTAAAGTTTACCGTTGACAAAGTAAAGCAATTGATGGAGCATGTAGGATTAAATTCCTTACTTTACTTATTTGAGAAAAAGACAAATTCGGGGCTGTTCTATAAAACAAAGAATTTCCGAGATTTTACAAAACAACGCATTAAGACATGTTCGCCAGTCCTGAGAAGTTCAAAAGAAGTAATGAATTTTTGCAAGAATTACCATATTGATGCATACATTACAGGTTCAGATCAAATCTGGAGAAAAACTTACATGCGTTCAATAAATGATGCTTTTTTAGGCTTCGCTCCAAAGGATGCTTTGAAGATTGCTTATGCTCCATCTTTCGGTACCGATGAATGGGATTTTAATGATGACGAGACTAAATTTATAGAAAAACAACTGAATACGTTTAAGGCTATATCACTTCGTGAAGAAAGCGGATTGAATTTACTCCAGAGCAATGTAAATTTGGCCATAAAACCAAGCGTCGTATTGGACCCGACTTTCTTGCTGCCAAGAGATCGTTATTTGCAAATGGCAAAGAATGAACCCGTAAGGCAAGGGGTGTTAACCTATATACTCAATCAAGATGCCCAAAAGCGACAAGTAATTGATGCTTTTTGTGAGAAGCAGAATTTGGCGCAATATTCCGTCATTAATCCCAAAACGAATACTAATGTCGTTGCAGGTGGGCAAGGATATTCTGTAGAGCAATGGATTGCTGGTTTTAGAGATGCAAGCTATGTGCTGACCGATTCTTTTCACGCAACAGTGTTTAGTATCATTTTCAACAAGCCTTTTTGGGTCTTTGAGAATAAGTCACGTGGAAACTCGCGCATTCAGAATATTTTGCGGATATTTGGATGCGAGGATCGCTTAGTACATTCTGATATGGATTTAGAAGATATAAATTGGGAACATGCAATAAATTGGGATAAGGTTGATAAGCAAATGGAAATGTTGATTGCTTATTCCAAAGAATATCTTGAAAAGTCATTGAAACATGATTAAGGTTGAAAGAAAAGAATTATGCTGTGGTTGTTCAGCTTGTGTACAACGATGTCCAAAACATTGTATTTCTTTGAAAGAAGACGAGGAAGGATTTGTTTATCCTGTTGTAGACAAAGATGTTTGCATAGATTGTAGCTTATGCGAAAAAGTTTGCCCAGTTCTCCATCAAGGTGAGCAAAAACTTCCTCAGGCGGCTTATGCGGTAATAAATCCTAATGAGCATATCAGAATCAGTAGCAGCTCTGGGGGGATTTTCACAATGCTTGCAGAGAATACACTCAATAATAATGGGGGGGCTGTGTTTGGTGCATCTTTTGATTCCTATTGGAATCTTAGGCATGAAGCTGTTCGGTCTATCGGAGAATTGGGTAAACTAAGAGGAAGCAAGTATGTTCAAAGCGATATAGGAAACACATACAAACAGGCAGAAAAACATTTGAAGGGCGGTTCTAATGTTTTGTTCTCGGGAACGCCATGTCAGATAGCTGGCCTTAGGAGCTTCTTGAAAAAGGACTATACCAATCTGCTGACAGTTGATTTTATTTGTCATGGTGTACCAAGTCCTGGAGTATGGAAATGGTATGTTGGAAATAAAATCGCCGCCTTTAAGGCGGCTCATGGCGGAAGTACCGTTTTGGATTCATCTCTAAACGTTTCATCCTTGTTAAAGGATGTAAGGTTTAGAGATAAAACGGATGGATGGCGGAAGTACCGTTTTGTCCTCACTTTTGCCGAAGCCTCGGCTGAAGGCAAAAAAAGTTCCGTTTTGTCCTCACTAAAGGATGATGATGGTTATATGGTAGCATTCTTGAATGATATCAGTTTACGGCCTTCATGTTACAATTGTCCTTTTAAGAGTGGCAAATCTTGTAGCGACATAACCATTGCAGATTTTTGGGGTGTCTCTAAATTTGGCATAGACATGGACGATGACAAGGGCACTTCTTTGGTGCTTGTAAATTCTAAAAAAGGAGAGCATATTTTGAATTGTGTCCGTGCGAAAATGTCAAACCTGGATATTGAGGCAGCCCTACGGTCAAACAAGTCATGGAGTGAATCTGCTAAAAAACATGAGCTTCATGATAAGTTCTTTCGTGATTATAGAAAGCATTATTCTGATTTTGAAAGTTTTGTCAAGGATTTGGTGCATACGAATCGTCTTTCTAAACGTGTTTTGAGAAAATTAATGAGAATTATAGGCATAAAACAACAACCAGTGTAATAACGACAGCTATGATAGATAAAATAATAAATAAATATAGATATTGGGCGAAAATTTTAGAACGCCGTAAAATGGCAAATTCGGCCACCCGTGGACATCAAGTACATATGTATAATTGGTGTAATTTCTGGCCACAAGATATGTGGTATATTGATTTTATAGAAAAGCGCGGACTATTAAAGGATAAGCCCAAAGTACGAATAGGCTTATATAGCATATTTGCTCCTATGTGGCTAAGAATGTTTGACAATAGTGATATACGCATATTTCAAGCGCGAGAGAATCTACATAAAAAGGGAATGGAGACATGGGGACATCAATTTATAAATGATTCAAAAATAGATTTATCAATAGGTTTTGATTATATAGATAATCCCGAGTATTTGAGAATCCCTTTTTGGCTTACATGGAATGTTTTCTCGCCAACTGATACATTTGACGATGTAAAACAAAAGGTGTCTAACATGAATAGCGTGGAAAATCATGGCTATCAAAATCGAAAGTTTGCGGCATTTCTTTCAAGCCACGATGATATTGGACGTAAGTTGATTTTTAATCAGATGTCCCAAATAGACAAAGTGGATTGTGATGGCCGTTTATTTCATAACAATGATGAACTGAAAAGACTTTATCATGATGAAAAGTTGGCTTATCTAAAACATTACCGTTTCAACTTGACCCCAGAAAACTCCAATGCCCCAGGATATGTTACGGAGAAACTATTGGAGGCTATACAGGGCGGTTGTGTGCCTATCTATTGGGGAAGTGACAACCATCCGGAACCGGACGTGTTCAACCAAGAAGCCATTATCTTTATTGAAATGGGGCAAGAAAACCATGATGCGGTACGTCTTGTTTCGGAACTGAACGCTGACGAGAAGAAGTATATGGACTTCGCGTGCCAGAAACGATTTGTAGAGGGCGCCGAAGATGTCATTTGGGGGTATTACGAGAGTTTGGAGAGTAAGTTGAGAGAAATAATTGCAAATTTGTGATGAAAGAAAGATTGACGCATATAGACAATGCGAAAGCAATCGGTATGATGCTGATTGTGGCTTGCCACGTCATACCATCGGGCGCATTTGGCAAGAGCGGGATATACGAAACATGGTGCGGCATACTGGGTTCGTTTCATGTGCCGATATTCTTCCTGCTCTCGGGCATCTTCGCCTCGTCCAAGGTTGACAACAAAAAGATGTTCGCAAGGATCGTAAAACTTGCAAAATACGTGGCGATATTCTATTTGTTCGGTCTGGCAATAGACCTATTGCTTATGGAGAATTCATTGAGTCTACAACACATCAGGATGCGCATAGGCACGGTATGGTTCCTGTTCGTACTGCTATGGCTGGAGGCCATCGTAGGATGGATAAAACGCTACAAGTATAGCCCGTATGTGTTCTGTGTTCTGATTATGGGGGGGGGGATAATGACCTATTACGGTAGAAGTTTCCTCTTTTTAGGGCAAGCTCTACTATGTCTTCCTTTCTATCTGGCAGGATTTTACGCTAAAGACTACTTGAAAGTAAGCACGTTCCGGTGGCGGATATGTTCGGTGAGCTTCGCCGTGTGGCTGGCACTGTTTGTGTTGTGCTACAAGCCGCAGAACATCTCCGTGAGCATCGTAGGACAGAACTACTTTGCATTCTACATAGAGGCCATCGCTGCCAGCATCTGCGTGTTAGAGTTGTCAAAACTAATCCGTGGCGGATGGCTGGCATATTACGGGCGCAACACCATTGTTGTGATGATGGTGCAGATGACGATTATCTGGGGACTACAAAAGTTCTTTGCCGTCGACTCTTTGCTGACGTATTCAGCGATAGCATTCGCCGCATGCCTGTTGTGCGGACTAAGCATACCCATATTCAGAAACAAGTATTATGACATCTTCAAATAACACCAAACGTAACCCATGGCTTGATGAGCTAAAGGCATTCGCCATTTACCTCGTCATCGTTGGCCATGTTTTGAGCAACTGTATACAATATGGGGGGGTACAACCACTAGTGGTATAATCTCCTTCGTCCACATACCATTATTTATGGTTTTAAGTGGACTATTGGTAAAAGACAAACCCATTGACAAAAAGTTTTGGCGGACGCTGCTGAGACGCTTTGTACTTCCGTATACGGTGTGGACAGTAGTGTTGACAACATTCTATCAAGGCGCAGGGCATTTGCTGCATGATGGGATAAAGGCCAACGCAGAAATCTATCTTAGCAATTGGGGGCATTCCTTCCTGTGGTTTATCAAAGCCTATCTGGTGACATACATCTTGTGGCAAGTGTTACAAAAACTCTCGTGCTGGTGGCGGTTGATTGCCGGAACGGTAATCCTGTTTGTCATCAATTTGTTGGTCCAGAACAGTAAACTCTTGGCAGAAGTAGCGTCCCTCTCACTTTATACCTACACTTTGTTTGGTGTTGGAGCGTGCGCAAAAAGGTACATGGATAAAATAAACAGTTATGCGATTGTTGCATTGATCGTATGTTTTCTCCTGTGCTTGCCATTTGCCACCCCAAGCAACAGCTATTTTGAATGTTCCTTCAGCCACATGCTTCAGTTTGGCGACTGGTATATCTTCCTCATTCGCATGATAGCAGGAGCAAGTATCAGTATGGCTTTGATAGGTTGCGGGCACATTTGTCGAGAAAAAGAAACTTCCTCACGGATTTGCGGAATGATACAAGGTGTCGGACAAAGAACCTTGCAGATATATATGCTCCAGTCGTTGTTGGTAGAGGGAGCGTTGAACAGAGTGATACGTCTCAATGATGATGCCTTTGGCATGACAGCAACGTGGGGAGTCGCTCTAATGATGACATTGCTCTGTTACGCCATCATTCAATATACATCGAAGATAAAACTCTGCAGAATCTTCTTGTGGGGAACGGACCGGTAAAGACGGACTTGTAATGGTTCGCCAATATATAACACTTCACTGAATTATGAAAATTTGTTTGCTTGCTCCTACCTATATGGGGCTGCATATGCCCATTATAGACGAGTTGGAACGTCAAGGCCATCAGGTGGTATTTGTGGAAGACAAAATGCTTGAGTACGATTGGAAATATCCGTATCGAGGACTTCTTGACAGGATGAAGCGCTATTGTGACTGCCATATACACAAACGCTTCAAGGGATATTGGGACTCGATATTGGCAGAAAGAGATGATCTGAAGCAGCGTTTTGACGAACTGATTGTCATCAACGGTTGTAGCTTTTGCACGTATTTCTGGCAGACCATCAAGTCTTTCAACAAAAAGATGAAGGCGGTGTTGTACCTTTGGGACAATTCCTCATTCTATGACTATTTCCACTACCGGAACGTTTTCGACAAGGTGATGACGTATGACTTGGATGACAGCGTGAAGTATGGTGTCAAACTCTTGCCCTTTTATTGGCAGGATAAGCAATATGGGGGGGTATCAGATACAAGGTATCAATGATAGGTTCCAACCACAGCGGGCGACTGGACATTGCACGAAAAGTAGTCTGCCAACTGAAAGACGAAGGATATTCCTATTTTATAAAGGTCGTAGACAAAACGAGACCAGAAGACGATGTTGTGACTCATACACCGCTATCGCCTGTTGACGTACAAAACATCATACAGGAAAGCGAGTGTGTGTTGGACACGGACAGAAGTACCCAAACGGGAACAACGCCCCGACTGATATGGGCTTTGGCTTCCGGAAAGAAAATCATTACGACTAATCAGAACATCAAGCGCATGCCCCTCTATGACCCTGAGCGCATCGCCTTCATTGACCGACACTCCCCAGTAATAGACCAGGCTTTCTTGGACAAGGAGATAAGGAACAAGAAACTGTCACCCTATCTCGAGTCCTTACGTATAGACAATTGGATACAGAATTTTATAATATGCAATACAAAGTAGCACAAATAATCCCTTATTTCGGGAAATGGCCGGAATGGATAGAACTGTATTTCTTCTCGTGCGGACGCAATCCGATGGTAGATTTTATCTTCTATACCGACTGTCCTTTGCCGGAGCACAGATACGGGAATACCATCTTCCATTCCTGTTCGTACGCAGAATATTGCGAGTTGATTAGCAAACGTTTGAAGATAGCGTACAAATGTGCAAAGCCTTATAAGCTTACAGACCTGAAGCCTTTTATCGGTGCCATCCACGAAGAGGATCTGAAAGGCTATGACTTTTGGGGAATGGGAGACTTGGATCTCGTATATGGTGACCTCGGTATGGTCATCAACGAGAGCAATCTGGAAAAATATGACGTTCTGACCACGCATAACTACCATCTCGCAGGCCACTGCTGTTTCTTCCGCAACAACGACTACTACCGGAATCTCTGCTTCAAGATAAAAGACTGGAAAGAGAAGATTACCAGCGATACCCCTATGTCATTGGACGAACTGGCGTTTACATATTTGGTTTGTCCTCTCTTCAAAACTATCGGGAGAATCCACAAATACCTGTGCCGTCCTTTAGGCATACATTATTTCAAGGTTCTCGACACGCTGAACCCTCTGTTCCACAGGAAAGTCATGCTGCATGAGTATTGGACGAGCCCGCAACCTCAAAATGGGGGGGCATGGCGGTATGACAAGCATAAGGTATGGGACGACAAAGGCAGGGAGTTGCCTTACCTCCATTTCCTTTTCTTCAAGAAGACACCGTGGCTCAAAACAGACCGCTATTGGCATGACGGATTTTGGAATGTCCGTGAACCGATAGAGAATTGCAAGTACATAGATATAAACATAGAAGGCATTTTCGCAAGATGATAATAGAAAGAAACAGTCGCGAGAGCTTTGCGCTCGATTTTTCTCGGCGTGGTGAACAAGGCTGCAAGTAAATCATACATTATTGATATAACGCATGATACCAAAGATAATACATTATTGTTGGTTTGGCGGAAAGCCCGAACCGGAAGACGTGAAGAAGTGCATCGCGTCGTGGAAGAAGTTCTGCCCAGATTATGAAATAAAGCGTTGGGACGAAACGAACTATGACATTAACAAGTGTCAATATATGGCGGATGCCTATAAGGAGAAGAAATGGGCGTTTGTTAGCGACTATGCCCGATTGGACATTATTTATAATGAGGGCGGCATATATATGGACACAGACGTGGAAATGGTGAAGCCCTTTGACGACCTGTTGCAAGAAAAAATGTTCTGTGGTTTTGAGAGCCGCGACCCAGTTGGGATAAAGAAAGACATCCCTATGGAATACTCAGTCAATTTGGGTCTTGGCTATGGAGCAGGGAAAGGTCATCCATATATTAAGGAAATGATTGATTTGTACCACAATCTCCATTTTTACAATGCGGACGGCAGTCTCAATCTTATCGCTTGTCCCCGTTACCAAACAAGCATATTGGCTAAGCACGGCCTCGTTGCC
>CAVKBM010000183.1:0-11141 GCA_963654355.1 Bacteroidaceae bacterium
TTGAAAAACGATGATAAATAAAATTGGTTTTATACCTTTGCAGAGTTGAAATGACCGGTGCACTTTTCAATCATTTTCTCACTGCACTTTTCAATTAAAATTTACAAGCTAAGTATTTCTTAGTTCCAACTACCTTTTTGAAATCTTCTTTCGTATTTTGGATAAGCATATTTGTTTTTCTCACAGGTATATTCTTAATTTTGCTCCGACTCATTCTTAGTATAAAAAAGATTACCATCAAAAACCTAAAATTAGACAAAGCCACAATAGAATTAGAAGAGAAAAAGAATGTTTCAATAATGAATCGCTATTTGGACGAAATCATTTATCTCTTCCAAGAAAAGAAATATGATGTGGTTATATTTGAAGACATTGACCGTTTTGAAAACACGCATATATTCACAAAATTAAGGGAATTGAATTTAATCCTCAATCAATCAGAGGAAATAGGCAGAAGAATAGTCTTTCTTTATGCACTGAAAGATGATATATTTGCCAATGCAGAAGAGCGTACAAAGTTTTTCGACTATATTGTTCCTGTCATTCCTTATGTGAATGTTTCCAATTCCGGTGATTTGTTCAGAAGAAAGATAGCGGAATTGAATATTCAGGAAACAGAAGTTCGTTCATCATTCATTACGGATATATCTGCGTTTGTAAACGATATGAGAGTATTGACCAATGTGGTGAATGAATTTGACCTCTATCGTAATATGCTTGACCCGAAATTAGACAAGGAGAAACTGCTGGCAATGGTTCTGTATAAGAATCTATATCCTACTGATTTTTCTTTGTTGCATCAGAATAAGGGTGTGGTTTATGAAGTATTCATGTCTGCTGACAAGTTAAGAGATGATATAGAAAAAGACGACATGGCACAATTAGAAGAGATTGATTTGGAAATACAAGCAATAAATGAAGAAATTCTTAAATCCATCGAAGAACTGCGCGCTGTTATCGTAGGAAAATTCATGAAATTATGGCCAGGCGAGGACTGGAACATATATTGTGACAGGAGTCGCAAAAGCATAAAAGACCTGTATTCAGAAGAAAACATTCAACATATTCTTAAAGGTGAAGTCAGTTTTGTAAGTAGATACAATTATCCGCCAAGGCATCTGTCATCTGATGAGATCAAAACGACATTAGGGAAAAGTTACAATTATAGTCAAAGAAAAACTTTAATACAATCTGCAGCAAATGATAAGATTGAATACCTAAAAGAAGAGCGTAAAACATTTATGGAAGAATTGGCTATGATTGATAAGTATTCTCTTTTAGACATTGCAAAATCGGATAGAAATATATTTGAATATGTAGAAAATATAAATGGTCAAGAAGATAAATACAAAGTCCTCAAATATCTGTTGGAGAAAGGTTATATTGATGAGAAGTATTTCTTCTATATCTCAATATTCCAAGAGGGACGGCTTACTCCTTCTGACCAAGAGTTCCTTCTTTCCATCAAGTTCAATGCTCCAAAAGGATTTGATTATAAATTGCAAGAAGTTCCATCTCTTATCCAAAACCTATCAGTTGTTGATTATGACAACAAAGGTATTTTGAATAAGGATTTATTGGAATATTGCTTACAGCGTGAAGACGAATATGAGGACAAATGTGATGCCATTTTGAAACAGCTTGTGCATCATGAACAATATGTTGATTTGCTATACAAATTTATGCAGGAAAGTGCATGTTTGCCTACATTCATCAAACGATTAGCGCATATTGATAGAAATATTTGGAAATCGTTAGATAAAGACATCAACCACTCTGACAAGGAAAAAGACCATGTCATTTCCATGATGTTTATGAATGCTGATATAAATGATATAAAAACTATAAATTCAGCGTATCTTTTCAATACCTACATCAACAATAATGGTAATTATCCTGATTTGTTTGGGAATATAGACAAAGATAAAATTCAGAAGATTCTTGGTTTGTTAAACTTAAAAGTCCAATCATTGAAAGACGACAGCAACAGTACAGACACATTTACTTATATATATGAAAATGATATGTATGAGTTAACCTTGGACAATATCAAAGTTATATTTGAGCATAATGGATTGGAAACAAACGAATTGAACTCTGCTGTTTACACGTTTATAGGAGATTCGGAACTGAGAGAGTTACAGGCATATATTCATCAGCAATTACCAACTTTTGTGGAGAGCCTCATGTTTGCTCCAAACAACATTCGTGAATCTTCTGATATTATTGCGTCTTTAATGAATGAAGACATTACAGTAAGCAATATAATAAAACTTATTAAGCACAATAATACTCTGTGGGATGATTGTAAGGATATTACTGATGAAGATGTCGTATGTACATTGTTTGAGGAAAATAAAATAAAAATGACTTTTGAAAATGTGAAACATTATTGCTCTTGCTTTGATACTTGGGATGTGGATTACACGCTTGCAATGTTCATGAATCGCAATGAAGAGAAATCTATTGAAGAATTTACAAAACTTGTGGAATGTGATGATGAACATCAAAAAGAGTTGTTGTCAAGTGTTGTGTTGTCTGAGAATATCAATGATAACATAGCCTACTCTATATTCAACAATCGTAGTCTTATTGATGTTTGGAACAAGAACTTATCGCAAATTAATGAAAAGAGAATAAGATATATTATAGATAAAGGTATTGTTTCTGTATCACCAAGTTCTTATCAAGCTATAATAAAAGGTAACCCACAACTGAGTAAATATCTCCTTTGTAAGAATCCAGATATTGTTATTGCTGAGTGGGATGACTTTACTCTTGGTATAAACACAGAAATAAAAGTGTTAAGTTGGATAGAATATAAAGATTACCAAAGTTTCATTTTGAATAAAATTAATTCGGAGGATGTTACTCCATCTATTGCTGATGCTTTATTATCATATTTCTGTAAATCTGAAAATGAATTCAACTTGGCATTATATACAGAAGCAATGGAAAAGTCAAATAATCAAGTTCTAAAAGTTTTGGCAAGTACTTGTTGTATTACGAAAAGAATTATAGCACAAAATGAGCTACCTAATATTTTCGCTAAAACAAAAGGTATCTTTGAAGGTCTTGAGAAACAAGGGGAGATCTATTCCATTCCCAAACAAATAGAAGGCGCACAACATTTTATGGATGCACTTCACCAATTCAAGTATATAGGAAAGGTGAAAGAAAAAGGTGATTATCTGACAGGATATGTTTTAAAGCAAAAGCATAATGGACAATGATAGTTTGCTAATATATAAGAAAGTCATATACGAAATGTATTCAAACAATGAACATAAACACTCAATTAGATAAGATAGATAAGGTCTTTTCCAAAATCTCAGGGAGAGAACTAAAGGCTTTTGTTCGCCTATATGCTACGACTCATGAGGACTTTGCTACAGCACTGGTGGAAAAGTATTGGAAGCCTGAGCGTGGTAACTACAAGGAGATGGTGGAGGCTTGTTTTGCCCATGTATCGGACAGTCGGTTCGGACGCTTTGGCTTGGATTGGCGAAAGATAGAGGAGGACTTGACTGCTGTGATGAGAAAAGCGTCAAGCATGAGGAAGAAAGGGAATCTGATAGATGCCGCTTTGATTGCTGGGTATGTGTTGACTATCACTTGCAGGGAGTTCGAGCATGACCATCAGGGATCCAAACCCTTGCGCTATGATTTGTGGGCAGAGGAAAATAAGATATTGAAAGGTATTGTTACCCAATCTGCTGACATGGTGAGGGATTTACTTATCAACAGTGATGAGATTGAGGAGGATTCTCGCTTGGGGATGCTTCAGGAGATAGTTGACCAATGTGAGGAAATCGGTGACAACTACTTTATGCGCTTCGAGTGGTTCGTGGATGAAGCAATGCCTTTGCTCTGTGCTGATAATGAGAAGAGGTTCTTGGCTCATATCAGTAAGCGATTGAAACACAAGAGAGAAAAGTACTTTCACTATCGCTACTACAACCAAAAGGCTGATTATTGGATAGCACATGGCAAACGTGGCAAAGCTGAAAAACTGATGTGGGACAAACGTGATGAGGAGGAAGTGCGTGACCACTATATCGACTGTCTCATTGAATGGGGTGAGTATCGAAAAGCCGTGGAAGTGATAGATGACAATAAGGATGATTTTCGTTCTTACTCCAAGAAGTGGGAGGACAAGGTAGTAAAGGCGTTGAAACTGTCGGGTGACAAGGCATGGCTGATAGAGGAATGCAGAAAGAGGTTTATCGTAAGTGGATATAAGTTGAAATATTATGATGCCTTGAAGAATGTGATAAGCAAGGATGACTGGCCTCCATTTTTGGACAAACTATGGAACGACACGGATTGGAGTGAGGGGGAATATGAGGATGCTGAGGGTAAGATTATTATCGCTGAAAAGAGGTTCGAGTGGATGAGAGATATGTTCGTACATAAACGCTGGAACTTGTGGGAAGTATATAAGAAGTTTGTGAAATATGTACCGAAGAAGGACTTGCCGTTTGTTGGAGAGACTTTGTATAACGACATCAAGCGTATGGCTCTATTGAAAGAAAAACCAAAAGAGTTTGCTTGGTTGGTGGCTCATGTGAAGAGTTACATGGGCTTGTCGGCTGTGGTGGATAGGGTTATCAAAGAAGGCATTAGGCAATTGATTACGGAGTATCCTGATAAATATTATTTCAAGAGCTACTTGGGAAGTTTGCGATGACGGAAATCAAACTTTTTGATTACCAAGAGGACATGGTGAAGCGAGTACAGGAGGCTTTCAAACATCATAATGCCGTGATGGTGCAAATGCCAACAGGTACAGGAAAAACTCATGTGCTTGCTGCCATCGTGGGGGTGTTCTTGAAAAAGAAAGTTTGGGTAGTAGCCCATCGTCGTGAACTCGTTTCGCAAATCAAGGACACGCTTGGACGGTTCTTTCCATCTTTCGATTCGGAACAGATACAAGTAACCTCGATTCAATGGCTGTCGAGACACTATCGGGAGAAAAAGGAGAAGCCGAGTCTGATTGTGATTGACGAGGCACACCATGCGTTGGCAGAGACATACGCAGAGGTGATGAATGCCTATCCTAAGGCGAAGAAGTTGGGACTGACGGCTACACCCTATCGCATGAACGGCAAAGGGTTTACCGATTTGTTTGACACGTTGCTATGCTCCTGGAGCATGGAGCGGTTTATAGCCGAGGGGCGGTTGAGCCTGTATGACTACTACTCCATTAAGCCTGACAGTGCCGACCAACTGTTGATAGACTCGCTGCAGAAGCGAGGGACTGATGGTGATTATCAGCAGAAGGAACTGAATGAAGTGATGGACGTGAAGCCTTCGCTCGAAAGGCTTTGCTTGACCATCAAGCAGTATGTGCCGGGGAAAAAGGGCATCGTGTATGCCATCAGCATTCAACATGCCGAGCATATTGCAGAGTTCTACCGGAAGAACGGCATCAAGGCTGTGGCGATTTCGAGTAGGACTCCAAGCTCTTTAAGAAAAGAGCTTATAGAAAGGTTCAAGGCTTCCTCTCTAAAATCCACGGATGACGAGATTGAGGTACTTGTTAGTGTGGATTTGTTCTCGGAGGGATTTGACTGTCCTGATGTGGAGTTCATACAGTTAGCGAGACCTACGCTGTCGTTGGCGAAGTATATGCAGATGGTGGGACGTGGGCTGCGTGTGGCTAAGGGGAAAGAGTATTGTGTGATACTGGACAATGTGGGACTGTATAAGCGATTCGGATTGCCATCGGTGGACAGGGATTGGCAGAGCATGTTTGAAGGCAAGACCTCCTTGGAGGAGATGCTGCAAGAGGCTTGTCTGCACGTCAATAGTCACAACTGTAGAATGGATATGCTAATGGACGGCGATGAGGAGATGATGAAAATCATCAACCATGAACGGCAACAACGGATGATTATGGACTCCTATGGCTATAGTCTTGTGGAGAATGACAAAGGTTTGTTGGGCATCAAGGATAAGGACGGCAATGTGATATTGGACTGCATATACAAAAAGGTCGAAGTGACCAACGACGGCTTTGCCTACTGCTATATCAGAAAGAAAGCAGGGCGGAAAGAGTGGCTTGACCTGCGGAACGGACAATGGTTTATGAAGAGACCGCAGAGCGTGAAGCTGTTGGGCATCGACTTCTGCACAGAGGATGGCAAGAAGCTATATCCTCGCATCCGCTCGAAGTTTATTGATGAGAAAGCCTATCTGACGGTGAAGACATTGGAACTGCAAGTGGGAACAGGGCTGAACTGGAAACGAAGATTCATACCTTGGGATGAGCCGAACAAGGTATATTATTATAAGGAAGGAGTAAATGACCTGAGGCTATACTATGACGATGAAGAGAACTATGTGGCACAGGAGAATATCGGCAGTCCTTTGATACCTGTGCCAACACAAGATTTTATGGAGGACTTCTGCCATCAATGTGCCGAAAGATATGAGAATGAACAGGCCGAACGGAAAGAAATAGAAAGAACAGCCGGGCATTACGACACCTATTCCAGCACTAAAGATTTGTTGGAAAAGGGACAAATGGAGAGAGACAGCATCGTATATATCAAGCATTTTTACAATCAGAAAGAAGCGTGGATAGATATGGCAACCAACAAAATCTTCATGTCAAAACCGACCACATTCAAACGTGAGTTTGTGAGTTTGGTGAAAGAAGGCGAATGGTGCTATATCAGAAATATTCCTGGGCTTGCGGACACCTCATTTAGGCAATGGGAAATCAGGGCGGACGACAACATCTGTGTCATCAACAATGAATTCTTAGTAACTAAGCTTGAATTGCTTCAGTGGTACAAGATTATCAGAAGAACGGATGATTTCTCCTACTTTGTGGTGCGAGAATATAGTTACAAGTATCATTATGTTCAGGATGAAACGGATATACAAATCACTCAATTTGATGGTGAAGGGCTGAAAATGACAAGAGAAGGATGGTCTTACACACCATTTGTTATCAGGGGATGCGTGGAAGACAGGCACAAGTGGGATTGAAAGAGAAAATAGACAGATGTGAAGGATGATTCATGTCGGTCTGTTTTTGGGTTTATGTATGTTTCTTCGTAGAAGGATAGAACAGATGGTCTTTGTCCAAGAAGACAGGATAGAATACAGACTCAATAATATAACCTGCAAGTCGTGGTTTCTGCCCTCCAATCCTTTGAATGGTTCCCCATTCGACATCGCCTTGGATATAGCTCGGTATTTTGAACTGACTGTTGGCAGGGAAATCGCCATAGACTTTCAGAAGTCCTTGTTGTACAGCTTCTGGTCTGGTGCAAGCACAGACATCTATGAACTTCCTCATGAGCTTGTCCAACATCTTGCTTTCCTGCCATTCTTCAAGTTTCTGCCCTGGAGGACACTGATTGAAATCAAAGTCCTTGAAATTGAAGGACAATTTAGGCAAGTCATCCTTAACTTTCCGTTCTGTCCTTACATTGGCTGTACGACAATCAGAAGCAGCTGTGCTTTTGAACTTGCTATCGAACTTACTCTTCTTTTTTGCTGCCATACTCCATGATGAATTTATCGATGTTGCCGAAATAAGGAATTGCGCCATAGCGCCCCAAGAGATAATCCTTAGAGAATGAGGCATCATTGCGGACGCTATTTGCCTGATTGATTTTGTATTCGACCAAAGAATACAAATCAGAGACTCCTTCGGCAGATTTCTCTGCGAACCATATCTGGTCACGACGAAGCAAATCCTTACGCAAAAGATTTGTATCGTGAGTTGTGATAATCAGCTGCGCCCCCAAGGTGTTCATCACACTATAGAACAGTCTGAACAATTCTACAGACAACTGTGTGTGAAGACTTGCGCCAAACTCGTCAATTACAAGCACGCCACCATTTTGGATGGTGTCGAAGAAAGGACCAAGAAGAGCGAACAGTTTGGTTGTACCCAATGACTCGAACTTGAAATTCAACTGCTCCTTGCCAATCACCGCCCCATTGTCATATAAATCATGGGTTGAAAGGATTTCCAATTCATGTTGCTCAATTCGTTGGTTGGAATCGGTTGGGAAATGGATGCCCAAGCGAGACAATATCTCAAAAGGTGTATCTTGCGTGTCAACTTCCTTGACATTCTCCTTTACGTTCATATCCTTGATGCAGTTATCCACGATACCAATCATTTTGAGGATTTGCTCACGAATCAAAGGATTGTGTATAAAAGTTCTTGCTGTATAAGCCAAAGTGTTATCGTCCAGACCAGAAAGAATGTTGAAACGCTTGCGAAACCATTCTTTTACCTTCATTGCCACTTCCACATTGAATTGGGCTGCCGTGGAAAGGTATAGGGCATTGCTTCTTGTCTTGGTATCAACTCCTCTTGCCCCTTTTACAACTTTGGAGTTGACCTTGATGTTTTGTCCTTCGCGTTTGAAGCAATAGCTCTCTTTCGTACTTCCTTCAAGTAACACATAGAGCCATTCGGTCAGCACTTTGTTCTGACCGACCTCAAATCCATATCTGTATCTTTCTCCATTGCAGATGAATATCATTTGCATGGAAATAGGTTCTTTTGTGCTTTCCACATCAAAACGATAGTGAAGAAGAGAGAGACGCTTGACGATGCTCTCATCAACAAATGACCGTAGCACCATAGACTTAAAAATGTCCATGGCTGCAATTACAGAACTTTTACCCGAACCATTTGCACCATAGATGGCGGCAGACCTTAAATAACGCTTGCCATTATCCATGATGGAAACATTAGAGAACCCATCGTTGCTCTCGCACTCCTTGACAGTAGTGCTTGCAACCATACTAAGCGAAACCTCGTCTCGGTATGACATGAAGTTTCTTATCGTAAAATCTATCAGCATTTGCTCATATGTTCATTGGTTATTGCGGATGCAAAAATACGAATAAAACTTCGTAAAACCATAAAAATTGAGATTATTTCACAAAAATAGCAACAATACGAGAAAGAAAACTACTTTTTATGGCTTTCAATGTAACAAAATAGAATTTGAGGATTGAATAAAGTTCCATTGTGTTTTGTTACCAGATGAAGATGGCAGCCAGTGCTGCGACCTGTATTGCCTGTTACGCCAATAATAGTGCCTGGGAATACACGCTCACCTCTGCCAATTACGATTGAAGACAAATGGCAGTAGCTGACATGGAAGTTGCCATGCCTCAATATGACATAGTTACTAGAACGATTATCATTACCAACCTTTTCGACAATACCATCCATCATGGCATAGGCTGGTTCGTTCTTCGCACGAAGATCCAAACCATTGTGCCATGATTGTTTTCCAGTGAATGGGTCACGGCGATAGCCGTAAGGACTGGTGACCTTGATAGATTTCAGTGGATAAGTGATGCTTGGATAGCTGCTTGTCCACTGTTTTTGTTTGACATCCACAGAGTTTGTTTCCTGCCGAGATAGATTTGCGGTGATGGAATCTACTGATTGATTGGCTGGAAGCGAAATCTTCTCCTCCACTTTCTTGACTTTGTAACGGCACACGTTATCGCTGACAGTATTGAACTGCGCTTTTGCACTTGATACCGACAGACAACTTATAATCCATAATGCCATTATATTCCTATTCATGCTGCAAAGTTAGGGAAAGAAATCAAGAGTTATATATGATGCTACAAAAGTATAACATAAAATAAGATTAAAGTATGATTGAGAGTATGAAACAATGATATAATCATAATAAAACGGAAAAGATTGAGTGATGGAGTGTGGTCTTTCTTGTAATCATGTGCGAAAACTTAACTTTGCACCATATTGTGTAAAGTATCATTCAAAAAATAATCAGAATATGAAAAGAAACTCATTTGAAGAAAGCGAAGTGCCGTACCAGACACTTGCCAAGTTTGGTCTCACCCATGAGATGATAGAAGACCTGCCGATGCACGCCTTGGAAGACATCAGCAATGGGCGTCCATCGCCAGTATTGCCTGTGAGCATGGAAGTAAACGAGGGTTACAGTATCAAGAGCAGAACCCGATTCGCCTTGGTGAGAATGGCAGATGGAAACGTAGATGTGATGTTCTATCCTGTTTTGAAGTATGCACCATTGGATAACTTCACCAAGGAACAGCAGGAACTGTTGAAGCAGGGCAAGGCTGTGGTGGCAGATGTGGATATGCCTGACGGCAATCGTATCAAGGCATTCGTGCAGATTGACAAGGAGACCAATCAAGTGATGGCTGTACCGACACCTGTGATTGGCAGAAATCTACAAGTATTGTCTGATGAACTCAGTCTTGGAGGAACGGAGCTGAAGAGCATCCAAAATGGCGAGGCACTGACATTTGCCGTAGAAGACGAGCCAGTGACTGTAGGTATCGACTTGAAGAGTGACACAGGCATCCGCTTCGCCAATGGTGATGGTGAGCAGTGGCGCAAGGAAGGAAAGCGAGAGTGGGACAAATATACCTTCGGCATCTATGGCTGTTGGGTGATGGATGATGACGGCAATCTCGACTATGTTCCAGAAGAGGAATATACCGAAGAGCTGTGGAACGAGCAGAAGAAGGCTGCAGGTCGTCATGCGTCTGCTGTTGCAAGAAAGTAATGTGAAACTTCAAAATTAGGGAAGAAATGAGAAAAGGACCTTATTATACAGAAGACATCCTTGTGGATAAGATGCAGAGCGGCGAATATGGTTGGCTTGACTACGTGAACCATTTCAGCGAGGAATGGCAGGACGAGTATGAGGAATACTGCAAGGAACACGCCCTGTGCATCGGCAACAAGAGTGCGGAACAGTTCGTGAAGTACAAGGACGAGCTGTTGGAAAAGGGAATGGAAACAGAGAACGCATAATACAATCATGCTATGGCGATAAGAAAGAACTTGAATCCAAGGCAGGTGGACATACAGCCAGAGATGCGTGACATCTTGATGCGCAATGGTATGCAAGCCCATATCATAGCCAATGGCGATGGTTATCAATTGGCAGTGCAGGGACATGACTCCCCACTGCTGACCTATAACCTCACCGAAAAGCAGATGTTGGCGTTGACAGATTGGGGAACCAACTCTGCCAACAAGAAGGCGTACAATACCTTTACAAGCATTATCGGCAAGGACTTCCATCTGCCAAGAAACCTTGTCCATGCAAGGAATGCCAACGGAAGAGTGGCGATGGGACTGCATG
>CAVKBM010000184.1:0-11014 GCA_963654355.1 Bacteroidaceae bacterium
ATTACGAGGGTTGGCACGACATCCGCAAGAACTATCCCTACATCGGTTGGGGACACTGCATCCAACCGCATGAGCGCAAGAAGCTCACCCGAAACCTCACCGTCAAACAAGCCGACTCGCTTCTTCGAGCCGACCTCACCAGTTTCTGTGCCCTCTTCCGCAAGTACGGCAGAGACTCTTTGCTCCTCGCAGTCCTCGCCTATAATGTCGGTCCCTACAAAATCCTTGGCGATAGGAAACACCCCAAGAGCCGCTTGCTTCAGAAGATTGAGCGAGGCGACCGCAATATCGAAGAGGATTATCTCGACTTCTGCCGATGGAAAGGCAAGCCCATTGCTTCCATCCGACGGCGACGCATGATGGAGTTCTCCCTGCTATATAACTTAGTTGGCAAAGTATCTTAGGATAGTTGCCCAAGTAACTTAACTTACTTGGCGATGTATCGTAAGATACTTTTTTCATGCCCTTTTGTGAGGCTATACCTCGTTGGGCAACGAAGTATAGCTTCAATGGGCAATGAAGCCTGTTGCGTTTTTGTCACAAGTAAACCTGCTATGTAATTTGGAGCGGATTTGCAAGCATTTTCCGTGAATATACGTTAAATATCGACCTTTCGAGAAAGATTTCTGACCATTTCCTCTTTCGTTGAAATAAGAATTCTTATTTTTGTGCTACTAACATCAAAAGATATGCAGTACAATAGAATCAAAGAAGTCTTGGCTTCGAAAGGCATTAAGCAAACATGGCTTGCTGAAAAGTTAGGCAAAACGTACCGGATGGTAAACTCATATGTCAGCAATGATGTGCAACCGCCCATTCCTGTGTTGTATGAAATCGCAGAAATACTACAAGTGGAGCCAAAAGACTTATTGGTTGACAGACAACAAAGCAAAGAAGATGCGCAACAACGCCCGTAAGTTAAACTATTAAATGGATTTGATGATATGCATTACAATAATGAAACGAGAATAACATCTGTCAATGATGTGAAAGACTTTTTCCATCATCTTGTCAATGAACGCAAGGTGAATTTCCACCCTGATGACAGATTTGAGGATTATGTGCCAGAAGATGGAGTCCCCTCTTTCTCGCAAGAAGAGTGCGCCATCTATAATCATCTCATGGACGAAAGCTTTGATGTCTGTGAAAAGAATGGTGCAGACATTTATGCTATCGGGCTAGGACTTATGCAGAAAGCCTTGGCGTAACAACAAAATGAAAATCGTTAAGTAAAACGAAGAGACAATGGAAAAGAACAAACAAGATTTGCTGCAAGAGCAAGTAAACAAGATAGATGAAGTCATCAAAGTGCTGACCGAACAGTTCGGTGGGAACTTTGAGGATGAAGTGAACTATTTGGAAATAGTGAAGTGCAATATCAAGACATTCATTAAGTAAGAAATACAAGTTTTGGCTATGATACCAAGTTTTGAAGAATTTTTATTTCCCGTTCTTTTCGTCTTAATGGACGGAAAGCCCCAACAACGTGATGACCTTAGAGAATCATGCGTTAAATATATGGGGTTCTCTGAGGAAGAGTTAGGAGAACGAATAAGTAGCGGGAAGAAATATAAAATCGTCGACAGATTACAATGGGCGACATATTATTTGCAGAAGGCGGGGCTTGTGTTTCGTCCAGACCATGCTACCGACCAAATAACCGCTGAAGGTAAGGCGTTAATAGAGTCTGGTGTCACAAAAATAGACAGACAATTCCTTCGGGAAAACTTTGAGGCATATCGAGTATTTGAGAAACAGACTAGGGATGCAGCGAAGCTTCGTCTTCAAGAAAAGAAAGAAAAACAAAAAAAAGAACAAAACGCTCAGAGTAGAAAGAAACCAAAGGACTCAAAAAAGCGTAATGAAATTGTGAACACCGAACATGATTTATTTGAAATAGACAATAGCTCGGCAGATAAAACTGCGCTTGATTTCAAGCCTTCAATGTTGGAAAGCACAATCAACAAAATATCCGAGGATTGTGAACAGCTGAACAAAGAGTTAATTTCCGAATTAAAGGGGATTATCAATGATTTTGACAAAGAGTCTCTATTTAAGCTGTTGTTAGATTTGTTGCCTAAAATGGGGTATTCTACAAATTTTGTAGAGCGAAAGATAAGTGCAAAAATGTCACACGATATAAGATTTTCTGGTTTTGTTAATATTGACGAGCTGGGACTAAACCGTTTTTTTGTCATTGTCAATAACAATACAAAAGATGAAATAGATTTGGTTGACGTTCAATCATTCGTTGGAGTTCTTAGCAGCAATGGCATTTCAACTGGAGTTTATATCACTACGTCTGAATTCTCATCAGACGCTCTTTCGTATCAAACACATGGGGCAGTAAGATGCATTCTGATTGGTGGTGAAATGCTTGCCAAATTGATGATAAAGTTTAATGTGGGAGTAGTAACAAGGAATGTATTTGAAATAAAGGACGTTGATCAAGAATACTTGTTTACTCGACTCACTCAATCGTAAAAACAGAAGAGACAAAATGAATAAACCGAAAATTATGTTGGGAGTTGATGTCTTTTCTGGAGCTGGTGGGTTAAGCCTTGGTGCAGAAATGGCTGGCATAGATGTGAAGTTTGCTGTTGAAGTATGGCCAAGTGCTGCTGCCACTTATAGAAAAAATCATCCTCATGCAACAGTCATAAATGAAGATATAACGAACATACACCCCAAAGAAGATATAATCCATAATGACGAACATGTTTTCATTATTATGGGCGGACCGCCATGTCAAGGCTTTTCCATGTCAAACCAGAGGACGGCCGAAAATGGTAGAACTATGGATAATCCAAAGAACATGTTGTTTAAACAATTTGTTCGATTTGTTGATGAGCTTAAACCAGATTGGTTTCTGTTTGAGAATGTTGCAGGAATCATCAATATGGAAAATGGAGAAACTATTAAACAGATAGCAAAGAACTTTGAAGAACTAGGCTACAAAATAACCGAGCCGACAATTTTATGGGCAAATGATTATGGAGTACCGCAAAGGCGAAATCGTTGTTTTATCGTTGGCAACCGCATCGGGATTGAATTCAAATTCCCAAAATCCATGGGAACCAATGTAACCGTGGCAGATGCAATAAATGATTTGCCAGTGCTTAAAACTGGTGATAATATTCCTAAAGCTCCGTATACGCAGAATATTTCAAATTGTTCTGAATATGCAAAATTGATGAGAAAGAATTCCAAATATTCTATTCAGAATGTGGTCTCATTAAATAGCGACTTAATTATTGAGCGGTATAAGCATATCCGTCAAGGGCATAATTGGCGAGACATACCAGAGGAGCTCATGATGAATTATAAAGACAAAACAAGATGCCATAGCGGAATATACAAACGCTTAAAGAGTGACGAGCCATCTGTTGTAATTTCGAATTATCGAAAGATGATGCTTATACATCCAACCCAACATAGAGGGCTGTCCGTTAGAGAAGCAGCGAGGTTACAAAGTTTTCCTGACGATTTCTTCTTTGAAGGACCAATCTCTCATATTCAGCAACAAATAGGCAATGCTGTTCCGCCATTGTTAGCAAAAGCAATATTCAAACAAATACTCTCCTATTATGAGTAAGCAAAGAGAAAACATACCACAAGCTGATACGCTCATGGGGTCAATGCGTTCCATGGGATATTCTTTTGAAGCTGCATTGGCTGATGTAATAGACAATAGCATATCAGCTCATGCTTCAACCATCCGGGTGTTATTTCCAACTACACCAATGGACAGCCTTGCCGTTGGTGTTTTAGACGATGGCGTAGGAATGTCTTCCAACGCATTATATGAAGCTATGCGTTATGGAAGTACATCGTCTGAATCAGTTAGAGACGTAAATGATTTGGGGCGATTTGGATTAGGTCTTAAATCAGCCTCTTTATCGCAATGTCGTGTTTTGACTGTTGTCAGCTATTGGGAAGGTAAATTCTGCGGATTCAAATGGGATTATAATTATATCCAGCAAAAAAAACAGTGGTATGTTTTGGAGCTCTTGCAAAAAGAATGTCGTGAGCTTCCATATTTTGAAGAACTAAAGGAACAAGGTAAAGGCACTTTGGTTTTGTGGACAGATTTTGATATTCTGTCTAAAGCTAATGACGGACAAGTTTATAATGCTCTTAATGACTACAAAGAAATTGTGTCGAAACACATTTCTCTTATCTTCCACAGATTTATGGGACGTTCACGTGGTAAGATTTCAATGTATGTCAACAATCAAAAACTTAAACCTCTTGATCCATTCTTGGAGTCCCACCCCAAAACTACAACTCTAAAAGAAAAAAACATTGCGGTTATAGACAGCAATGGGAAAGAACAACAAATAAAAATACGCCCATTCATTTTGCCATATCTTTCGGATATGTCCAAGAAAGACAAAGAACTCATAGGAGGTGTTGAAGACATGCGCACGAAACAGGGATTCTATGTTTACAGAAATGAGCGTTTGATTATATGGGGCAATTGGTTTGGTATGACAAGGCGTAACGAATTGACCAAAAATGCTCGAATAAGAGTAGATATTCCCAACTCCTTAGATGACATTTGGAGTATAGATGTCAAAAAACAAGTGGCCAAGATACCAAAGAGGATTCAAAACCAGTTGACGAAAATGGTTAATGATGCATTAGGTATTTCTGTATCAAAACAAACCCATAGAGGAAGAAAACAAAAAGTCGATGGAAACATTGACTACATTTGGGATCGCATTGAGGGCCGCGACAAAAACTTCTATTATAAAGTAAACCGTGAAAGTGAACTGTTCAAATTCGTGTTTAGCCGATTGGCAGAAGAAGATGTAGAATATGTAAAGATGCTTGTTTCTGAGATAGAAAAGAATGTTCCGATGCAACAGATATACTTGGATAAATCTAACGATAGTGTTATCATCGAAGAAGATGCTCACCGAGAAGATGAACTCTACCAGCTTATGGTAACAATGATTGACCAAGGCAAGAATATTGGAAATTCATCAGTAAGTGAGCTAATAGAAAAGTTTATGAAATCAGAACCATTCTGCCAATACGAGCAACTTAATGGTCGATTAAAAGAATACTACAATGACGAAATTAAGTGAACAGCAAAAGAATGGAATCAAGAGTATGTGCAAGCAGATGCTTGATTTGGAGCAGAGAAAGAAGAAGGATTTAGATACGGCAACCTTGAAGAAGGTTGTCGCCCAAATGCTTACAATTACAGGTATAGAAGGCAGTAATGAAGAAATTTTAGATATGGTACGAGACCTAGAATATGAAGTCTCAGTCCGTCACACAAAAGGATGCGCCATATTTAATGACTATGAAGCAAAGCATAGTTGGTATAGAGACTTATCCCTCCCCAAACAACCTTTTTGGGAGCGATACCGTCGTTTCTTACAGGAAAAATCATCATTGGATCCACGAAGTATTGATACTCTTGACCACACGACATTACCAAATATTTTGGATTGTCTTGCTGACCCAAACGAGAAGTTTGAGGGAAAGCGCAAGCCTTGTCGTGGACTTATTATTGGTGATGTGCAGTCTGGAAAGACATCTACCTATATCGGAATGATTTGCAAGGCTGCTGATGCTGGCTATAAAGTGATAATATTACTTGCTGGCACAACTGAGTCATTACGTCAACAGACTCAGGAACGTGTGGACGAAGGCATAATAGGCTATACGTTTCCCAAGGACACTACTAATGTATATGGGGTAAAAGTTGGAGTCGGTGAATATACCAAGAAAAGACCAGCCACTGCATTTACTTCTGTACAAAAAGATTTTGTTGGAGGTACTGACAAAATAGCAACGTCCATTGAACAGCATAAATCTATAGTTGTCTTTGTATGTAAAAAGAATGTTTCAGTCTTGAATAAGTTGTATAATTGGTTGGAGAACCAAAATCTCGATCCAATAAAAGGCTATGTAGATGCTCCAATGTTACTTATTGATGATGAAGCAGATAATGCTTCTGTAAACACTAAGGTTGACGAGACCAACCCAACCAAGACGAACAAGATTATACGTAATATCTGCAATCTGTTTCAGATTTCGACATATGTAGGTTTCACGGCGACACCGTTTGCAAATATATTCATAGACCCAGATTCTGTGGATAGCATGAAACATGCAGACTTGTTCCCTGAGAATTTCATATACACATTACCAACACCTTCAACTTACATTGGCGCAAAACAAATTTTCTATTCCGATGGAGCCAGATATTCGAATCTGAGGTTCATTGCAGATATAGAAGAGCCTGACTATACTTCTGAAGAGTATAGAGCAACTGTTAGGGAAAACATTGATGAATTGAATAGTGGTTCATTCTATTACCTACACAAAAAGGAATGGGATGGAATACTTCCTGAAAGTTTGCGTGAAGCTACTTTATGCTTCTTTATCGCTAATGTTATTCGAGACATGCGTGGTCAAATAGCTGCACCTCGAAGTATGCTTATAAACATGAGCCGTTTTGTTAAAGTACAGAAAGTAATAAAGGAGCATATTGAGGACATTTATAACAGTGTCTTGAATTCATTAAAATACGATTTTAGTGACAAATACTCGGACAATATTGACAAACCATTATTTAAGGAGTTATTATCTATATGGAAGAAACATTTCTCTCATGTTGACGACATCCTGTACAAGCGAGTATTAAACAAGAAAGCACTATTGGACGCAATCAGCAATATACAGATAATGGTTGTCAATGGTTCGAAATCGAGTGACAAACTCGATTATCGTGCTAATCCTAGTCTTAGAGTTATAGCAGTTGGAGGTCTTGCATTATCCCGTGGTCTAACCCTTGAAGGATTGCTCGTAAGTTATTTCTACAGAAATACTGCCACATTTGATGTACTCATGCAGATGGGACGATGGTTTGGATACAGACATAAGTACGAGGATCTATTCCAAATATGGACATCTCAAGCCAGTGCAAACTGGTACGCAGAGATTGCAGAAGCTTCTGAATTGTTGAAAGATGATGTAAAACGCATGTATGAGCAACGCTTGACTCCAAAAGATTTTGGTCTGAAAGTACGTGACAACTGTGAAGCACTTCAAATTACAGCAAACAATAAAATGCGCTCTGCCAGTCAGTTCCAAATGCGAATAGCTTATTATGGAAATATTTATGATACTCCGTATTTAAGCCTTAATGCAGAAAATAACAAGGAAAATCTAAGAGTAACAGAAGAACTGGCAGATTATCTGTTCAAGAGCAAGTACACATATGGCTTTGCTGATGTGGAACGCCATACGAATGACGATCCTTATTTAAAAACAATAAAGGATTCAAGATATTTTGCAGATGTACCAAAGTCTGTTGTTCGAGAGTTCTTGACAAAGATAAAGTGTTCACTGCTCAACATGAACTTCAATATCGAGAATATAATTTCCTTCTTGGACGACCCGCAAAATGAAGGGCTAGACTCTTGGAATGTCGTGTTTGAGGGCGGTGATGGGAATAGTCCTTGCCAAATTCCTGCACTCTCCAATATTAGATGTACTAAGCGTGCTATATATGACCATGGCAATGCTGTTCAGATAAGCTCACGTCGTCGAATTCTAGGTACGCGTGAGGGTAAATTTTGTCTTACAAAGTCTGATATTGAACTTGCGGAGACGAAATGTAAAAATGCCTGGACATTAGAAGGAATGTCTGATGATGAAATATCAAAAAAAGCAATACCTGTTAAGGCATATTTCCAACATTTAAAGGAACGTAAGCCGCTATTGGTCATTATGCTGATAGAGCCTGACGTAAGGCAGGAAGATCCGACCAAGCCTAATTGTAAGAGTTACAATAAATTCCTAAAGGAAGTTGGTAATAACCAACTCATAGCTTTCTCTATCGGATTCCCAGGAGTTAAAGGTGAAGAAGCTGCTGTAACCTACAAAGTTAATAAAACTTGGTTACGGGTAAATGGTTTGGAAATAGATGATGACAATATAAACGAAGAAGAATATGACTGATAACATTCTAAAACGATTTATCGAAGGGTTCAAAGAAGGACATTTTGTTCGAGTTGGCTCGAAAAGGCATGACCTTTTCATCGGAAAAGATGATGATGGACGATATTGCTATGAATACAGGGGCGTGTTCTCTCCTGTGAAGATTGTTGGGGCAAAGCCGTTGGTTGTCAATCAATACAAGACTCCAGAAGGTATATTGATTCTTCGCTTTTCATTGGATTTAAACGACTTGATAGGTTGTTTCAGTGCGTTCTGCGAGGATTTGACAACTTCTGTTGATGAAATATCAGATGAAAATATAGTTTACAAGACATTGACGGCTCGCTATCAGGCATGGAGAAAATTATTCAAGCCTGATAGAATATCAATGTCTGAACCGGAAATTCAAGGATTGATAGGTGAACTAATGTTTATGCGTGAATATGCCATTCCACATTGGGGAATAGATAATGCTATTGAGAGTTGGACTGGTCCAGAAAAAACGCACAAGGATTTCTCCCAAGGAAACGAATGGTTTGAGATAAAGACTATATCTGCAGGAAAAGAAACTGTTCGCATATCCTCAATTGAACAACTTGACAGTGAAAAAGATGGGACACTGGTAATCTATTCTCTTGAAAAAATGAGTCCATCATTCAATGGTATCAAACTAAACTGTTTGGTAAACGAGTTGTATTCTACATTCTCGTTGGCCCAAAGGGATGCTTTGATTAACAAACTCAGCTTGTTTGGTTATGACTTTAATCCAGCCTATGATAATTTCGTCTTTGCTGTTACTGACAAATCTGCATATCAGGTAAGTAAAGACTTCCCACGATTGGAGCGGCACAATGTCCCTTTGCCTATATCAAAGGTGCTTTATGACATAATTATATCGGAACTTACACCCTTTAAAATACAAATTGATTGACTATGGAGCTAGAAGAATACCGTTCTGAATTCATTGATGAACTCAGATTTAATGCAGAGCATGACGGGACTGAGCCCGAGACACAATTCATCAATAAAATGCTTGAAAATCTTGAAGAGATTGGCGAGTTGAATGACCCATATCCTATGTCTGTAGATATGAGGGGTAAGCGTGGTCGTAAAATGGCTTTTGATGCATACGCATACGACGAGGCTGACGGTTCGCTTATCTTGATTGCCAGTTCGTTCTCTAATATGAGAGATTCAATTCCTACATTGACAAATTCTCAGATTGATGAAATGTATAAGTATATGACAAACTTCATCGATGAAGCTGTCAATGGAAAGGTATCTGACTATTGCGATGATTCCGACCATGCGATTAATCTGGCAAAAGAATTTGCAAAGAAGATAGGAAAAGGAATATTGAATACTGAAATCAGCAGATTCAAGTTCTATATCCTCTCGGATTCAATTCTCAGCAAACAGGTGAAAAGCATCAAGAAGGAAGACTTTTTGGATCGCCCTGTGGAAATCTGTATTTGGACTTTGGAGAGAATTTTCCAAACGTTTGCATCGAACTCCAGTGAAATAATAGAAATTGACACGAAAGATTTCGGGTGCGATGGAATACAATGCCTCAAAGCAGAACTTGGCGGAAAAACAGACTATGATGCATATCTAGGCATTGTTCCAGGACGTTTTCTCGCAGAAATCTACTTAAAATATGGCAGTAAACTACTACAAGGCAATGTCCGTGCATTCTTAAGTGTCCGAGGAAAAGTAAATAAAGGTATACGAGATACTATTATGAATAAGCCGAGCAACTTTTTTACCTATAATAATGGTATTGCTATTGTTGCAAGGTCTGTATCATTTTCACGTGACGGAAGAATTGTACATTTCTCAGACCCACAAATAATAAATGGCGGTCAGACAACAGCATCTCTCGCGAATGCAATTATCAGAAAAGAAGACAAAAATGGAATGGACACTTTGTTTGTTCCCATGAAGCTCACGGTGTTGAATGTTGTAGACGAAATGTCTGAAGAACAGATTGAGAAATACAATTTGATAACTAAGACTATTTCACAATGTGCCAATAGTCAGAATGCTGTTTCTGAAGCGGACTTCTTCTCGAACCATCCGTTCCATGTCATTATGGAGAAACTGTCTGGTAAAGTAATGGCTCCACCAGTTGACGGCAACCCATACCAGACTACTTGGTTCTACGAGCGTTCACGTGGAAAATGGGAACAGGAACAGTTGAAGATGACGCAAGCCCAACGCAAGAAATTCTGCGAGAAGCATCCGAAATCGCAAGTTATCAAAAAAGAGAAATTGGCTAAATGTCTGAATACTGTCTATATGAATCCTCATCAGGTGTGCCAAAGTTCTGCTATCAATTTCAGTAAATTCGCAGACAAGATAGATAAACTATATACAGAATCACGAGACAGCATTAACGAAGAATTCTTCAAGAAAAGTGTATGTTCTGTTATCATATTTGATCAATTGGACAAGATTATTGGTAAGGCAGATTGGTATCCGAAAGGTGGTAACAAAGCCCAAATTGTACCATACACAATTTCTAAAATGTTCACCCTAATTCCAAAGGGTTTAGATATTGATTGGAGAACCATTTGGCAAAAACAACGTCTCACTGCAGAAATGGCAGAAGAACTTAATAAGCTCGCTTACTTCACGCATAGATTCCTTGAAAGAGAAGCGAATGGAGGTTTGGTCAGAACGATGTCTCGCGTAGAAAAAACGTGGAGAGCTTTCCAAGACGAGAAATATGATTTGTCTGAAACTTTTATAAATTCTTTGGTTTCTGCAGAAGAACGTAAAACAGACGAGAAGCAAGCAAAGCGAGCCCACAAATTCAACTCACAAATAGATGCTGCTGTTGAAATATTTAATGCTGGCACGGACTATTGGATGACAGTATACACTCAGTTGAGTAAGGAAGATATACTCAGTTGGGGCGAACTGGATTTTATCCAAAGCATCGCTAAATATATCAGTAAGGGAAAATTGCCCACAAATGCTCAATGCAAGAGATTGGTTAAGATTATAACCAAAGCCGAAGATTTTGGTTACATAATGCCTGAACAATAAC
>CAVKBM010000185.1:0-9587 GCA_963654355.1 Bacteroidaceae bacterium
TATGAGAACATGCGTGCACAAGTTGCACCTCTACTAAAACCAAACACATCAAAATGCAATTTTACGCTGTTATTATCAACATTTAAAGACTCGAGAAAATTATAAATAAACAACATTGCTCGGCTTACAATTGAAACACATCCCGTTACTCCTATTCCAAGGGCAAGACCTGCTTTGTTATTCTCTCCATCATCTAAAAAAGTGGTAGCACCAGCCCCCTCCATATAAACATTTAACATCTTATAATTTCCTGGCCTACCAAATCCTTTATAAAGAGAAGTTAAAAATGCTATGTTAGATAGTGATTTTTGGCTATAAGCATCAGTATTATCAATATTTTTCAATTCTCTCAATTTATAGGAATTTGATGTTGCAAGTTCTTCATTTAATTCTATTCTTAGCTTCTGGGTTTCTTCTTTTTCTCTTTTTTTTTCATCTTTTCGATGCTGAATAAAATCACTAATATTTTGTTTTTCTTTAAAAAACTCTATGAAATAAAATAATGACTTGAAAATTTTTTCATTATTTTTCGTGATGGCAATATTTTTGTATTTAGGAGATATACTAGCCACATCTGGCATATACACTCTATTCATATTATTGCTTGTACCGTCAAAGAAGACACCAATATATACATCTGTTATTGTTTGTGTTTCTTCTTTTTTTTTAGGTTTTATTCCCTCTGAATTTGTATAGTTGCTTGTTCCACACATACACTAAAAACTAAATCCTAATCATCCAACTTTGTAAAATTATGTCTTGTATTTTCAAAAATTATATCAAGAATTATTTTCATACCAACATTCTTGTTTACAACTTGCTCAGATCAGGATTACCAGTATCTACTTGTCCATCGTCAGTAATGGTAATAATTCCTCCCCATTTGCAACGGCAATATGATGATTTCAAAAGTGCAGGTTTCCCTTTTACTATATAATCCCTCTTTCCGTTAATCCATTCCGAAACAGTTCCTGGCACACATGGCATCGGAGTAAGATGTCCATGATTTGCAACTGTTGCAGAACCTGTAGGAGGATACACCACAGTATGACATTTGCCGAATGGAGCTATATTGTACATAGAAACATGGTCAGAAATGTTAGCCATTGGTTTGTCTGTCAGAAATACCGTCCTGTCTGGATATATTGTCAACTTGGCACATTTGTCGCCACAAGAACATCTCATTGTGGCTTGGGATGTAACGTAAGAGTCTGACATCAAATTTTATGCTAATAGATTTTGTGATTTCTCGTTAATCACGATATTGGAATCGCACGAACTTTTCAACAAAAATAATTGGCTTCTAAAATATGACCTATCTACTTCGTAAACTGTTAATGAACTTGCTTTATTAATTATGCTAAATACGAAAGTTATCTTTCCCTTGACAGGAATGTCATTTACTATCTGTCTGATTTTATTCATACAGGATTCATGAGTGCCCTTTTCTAACACTTCGCTGTCACAGACAACCTTTATAAACGAATCATTAACAACAATATCAATGTAGATTGTTGATACAAAAAAGTTTATCATACTGAGTCTTTTTAATTATTGTACTTTTACAACACCTGATTTTATATCAATCCTATTCCCCGAGTTCATAGCCATTGAGTCGTTTGCTTTCTGCTGATGAACGTTGGAATATTCAAGAAGATTCTCTGTTGCCTCCATGCGTATGTCCTCCGCTGTAACCTGCAGCTTATGCGCCACTTGTTCATCCTTGTTATCGTTTACTCTTACAAATTGGTTGGACTCCACGGTTATGGAATCGTTGCGGTCAATGGAAGTAGAGCGGTCATTGCCTGCGTGTTCACGGATGTCGTTGTCGGCTGTTCGCTGCATATCGTGCGAAGCAGCTATGAATATATCATTGTCGGCACTTGCATTGATGTCATGCCCCGCGTGCATGATGATGTCGTTTTGGGCGTACAGTTCAATGTTGCCAGTAGATTCTAATTTTATCAGTTTCTCATCGGTAGAGAAAGTGAGGATATAGTTCTCTTTTTCGTTGTCGTAGATGCGGATGTATCCGTCCTCACCTTCGTCATGTATTTCGATGGTGTGACCATTGCGTGTGCGGATGGCTTTTACTTGGTTGCTGCTGTTGTTGTTTGGAAGCCATGCGCTATCTGGGTCGCCTACGCCATTATATAATGTACCCTTGATATAAGGGCGTTCTGCATTTCCTCCTTCAAAATCAACCATCACTTCCTCATCAATCTCCGGAATAAAGCTAAAGCCTTTTCCGCCACCAGCATACGGTTGAGCCATACGAAGCCACGGTGTCATCATGTTGTCGTCCAATTGGGCTTGCCAGTCAAATTGCACACGGACACGTCCGAGGTTGTTGGGGTCTTCATTGTCCTTCACCTTTGCACGGCATGACTGTGCAACAGGATAAATGTCGCTGTCGGAATAAGGAGGGTAGTCGCAAGCAGACGGAATGCCTACAAAGTGGTTGCTGTAAGTTTCGTCGGCAGAGAAATAATGCACAAGTTCTGTAATCAGCATTTCGTCCTGCTCTACATTGCTTTTCTCCAAAGCCGACGCATCGGGCATATAGTTGTCGACAATAACCAACTTGCTTCCGATTTTAAGTTTTGAGCAATATGTTGTCCCCGAATAGGTGAGCAAACTCGCTTTTTCGCCTCTCGCCTGTGTCTTGGTAGATACATTCAATACGGTTTCACGTCCGTCTGAATCGGCAAAACCTCCTGAATGTAGATTCTGGAGCGTAGACTTCACAAAGCAAGATTGTGAAGCTTGAAATACTTGCTCACTCAGCGTATTGTATTCACGCTGCATTTCCTCAATGCCTTCCTTCTCGTTGGCATCGTAGGAGTTGTATGATGAAGCGACATGGTTAAATGCCACATGCCGCATTTTTAAGTCAACATTATAGGATGGAACATCTTGGCTTGGATAGGCAAGTTTCACACTCTCGCCTTCAGGCAGATTGCCAAACACCATTTTCTGTCCGTCATTGTACAGCCATTCCCCGTAACGCCTTGCCAGACGCTGCAGGAACTGGTAATTGGATTCGTTGTATTGTACGCAATACGGAATAGCATCGGTAAAACGAGCGACAACATCAGCTTCAAGATGCTCGGAATAATCGTCAACAACATCATTCACAATGTCATTCAATGTCTGATTTTCAAAGGACTTGCAAGTAGGATTGTCATTCAGTAAAGCATCCCAACTGCACGCTTCCACGTTTACCGAGAACTCGCTACGGTTTCTGCTGCCCGATGCTCCTATAATGACACCTGCAAACTCTATGTCTGCCACCGAATCTGTTTCTGCCTTCAAAGATTCCTTTTCGATGCTTTCCGTCTCCAATGAAATCAACACTTCCTTGCCGATAATGGCACCGCAAACATTGAAAGAAACCTCGTTTATTCTTTCGTCAGGTTCTTTGTGAAGAGAAAACGAAAGGGTATTAGGCGAAAGAAGGGACTGACTCAACATAAAATTGTCAAGTCTCCATCTTGTCCCGTCAAGCTCTATGCAAAAGCCCGACGATTTTGTCCCGTCAATGGCTACCGAAATGTTCTTTATAGATGTTGACATATTGTTATTTTAGAAATCAGAATAAACATCTACCTGTGAACTCAATGAGGCCCAAGAGTTTGTAAAGATAGCCCTATCCATCAGTCCTGTTCCTATGCGAAGAGCCTCCGCACTGATGGTTACATCCGTGTACATTAACTTGCTGTCATGGTCGTTGAAATAATCTTTGAGTCTGATGCAATAAGCATTTTTAAATTCAATCGTCTTGTATCTTCTCCTGTTGTCATTGGAGAAGACGCAAAATCTGAATGTGCCAGAATACACGGCAGTCTTGTTGAACATCCACTTGTAAAAGAACTGGTCATCGTCACAAGTGGCAGGCATTACAAAACGGATGGTGCCACCCATAGTACGTGTGGTTGGCTTTCCTGTGTCATCAACAGCCTGTGAAAACTCGTATTCACATTCAACAATGCCATACTCTCCACCTCCCTGTATTCTTACTTGTCCTTGTAGTGCCATATTTTTTATGTCTTTAGAAAGATGACTGGAGGAAACATTGGAGTGTCGCCTCCAATCATCTTTGTCGGTTTTCTATTTTCAGAATCACTTGTCGATAGTCCAGCTATTGTTGTGGATAGCGTTGCCTACCTGAATCTCCTTTGCAGAGATTACAAACTCCTCAAACTGCTTTGTCTCGTTGGTGTCGTCGTACGTCTCGGCATACTGTACGACATAACCGTTCTTGAAAGTGAGACGCTTCATCTCGCCACCGTCCTTGTCAGGGAATGAAATGACGCCGTTCTTGCTCATGTAGGTGTCGCACATCCATTCAAGAATTTCGGTGTTGCCGTCGTTCTTCGACTTCACCTTGACTGTGATTTTGCCACCGCGTGTACGGCCTGTAGGCTGACCCTCTACATCGGTCTGCTGGTTGAGCTCGTAGCGAACGTAAGCAACTTCGCGCTCCTGGATGCCATCAGCGTTGATGGTAACTGTTCTTGTTTCTGCCATCTTCTAATGTTTTTAAAATTAATGAATATTGATTATTACACACTATGCGTTTTTTGTGTTCTGTTCCCAATCCACTCCTGCTGCGGAGTTTCTTCCCGTCAGTTCTATAAAGAAATTCTGAGCAGCAAAATATGGGGTAATCTCCACATTTATGCTTATATCCTTTGTCTTTGGGTCTTGGTCAACCTTGAGATTGGTGTATTTCTCAATGATACCACCCGGTCCCTTATAGTCACTGAGAAATGAATGTATGTCCTGTGTTATTTCCGACTTTATTGCAGGAGTCCAAATCTCCATTGCATGATCGTTGCAATAATTTTCAAACACTTTCCCAATCCAGTCAAAAACACGGACAATGGAATACTCTTGTAATCCTTTGGATGCACCATTATAGAGAGTATGGTTAGAGAATGCCATTGTGCGCCCGTCTTCCTCAACCATTGGAATGACACCGAGGTCGATAAGGGCTGCAATTTCCGACTTGCGCAAATCCATACGTGCGCCTTTCACATTGTCAAGAGTGCCATAACGCTTTCCTGCTGCCGCCTGTGCTATCACCGTTTCCTCGGTGTTCGACATACGACCGGCCAATGCACCGGATGCAGGGATATACAAATCCTCGTCCTCACCGGCCAATTCCGACTTCTTTCTTCCGAGAATATAATTGGCGGTCATCACGATATTTCCCAAATATGGGTCTGTTCCTTGCAGACTTGCATCGTCAAGTTCCTCCTTCAGCATTTCAAAGTTCATGCTGTCCTTGAAGTCTGTCAGCATGATAACCTTATTCTTATAGGCTGTCTGTGCCCACATTCTCACCGTTTCTGCATCTCCAAGATAACCAGGGACAACAAGCATACTGTAGTTGTTCTTCAGATTCAAACGGTCGAAATAACGTTCCAGTTCATCACGGACGGCCTGAGTGTCTTCCGAGTCATGGTCGCCAAGTTCCTCTTTGTTGACATTCATAAGGGTTATGCAGTCAACCTTGCCTTGTCCGGCGTTTGCAAAGAAGGCATCAAGACTCCTGTAAGTGGTTTCAAGGTTGCGTATCTCGTCATGAATGCAGAACAAGTTCTCGCTAAGATTCCTTTCCGCTTTTTGACACTCTTCCTTGCAGGAATCAATAATCTCCATTGGGTCTTTGCCCCCCGATTCAAGAATCTCGACCCAAAGGGAAAGTTCGTTCTTCAATCTGTTTCTCGCATCCTCGTATGCACTGTCGTTCAAGAAAACATTCTTGATGGCTTTTCTGCGGGGATCCATATTCTCAACACCCTTGACAAGTCCCTTCAACAACTGGAATCCTCCAAACTTATCCAATCCAGACAGACTTTTCTGAAGGAATTCCGAAGGATTTGCTACAGTTTGTCTTTCCTGTAACTCTATTCCGTCAGGCGAAGATGCCAACTTCTGTTCTTCTACTGCCATAATAATCAGTTTTAATTGTTAATCTGCGTCCTCCAGCTCTGCAAGGAGAGATTTTAACGCATTCTTCAAATCTTCATGCGCAGCATCATTTTTCAACGCGTTACGCAATGTCTTGTTCTTCTCCAACTGACGGATTACAGAATTGTATGCGTCAATCTTTGATTTCTTCCCACTAAGCAACTCACTCTGAGCAATAAGCTGCTCGTCCTCGAAGTCTTTCATCTGCTTGAACTGGAAATCTTCATATACAGCACCACCTTCTTCCGTAGAGAGGGTTACTCCCTCTTTGGATGGTTGGAAATGTTCAAAGACCTCCTTCATGCTCTTTGCCTTGAAGCCTTCTCTGTCTTCATCAGTGTTGGGTGCAGCATCAGTAAACTGGTCGGCGTAGAGTGTCCTGTTTTGTGGAAACTCAATGACACCATCCTGGGCATTTTCCTCAACAACTTTGGAAATAACGGTTTTTCTTGCCATTGTTTTTCTGTTTATTATTGTATTACTTGTTTCTTGTCGCTTTGTCCTTACTGTGTCTTTATCGAACAGCAAACATCCTAACCATCTGAGAAATCTCATGTTAAGCTATGTGGTCAATCGGGAGTCTCGATGTCCCATGCCATTTCTTTGGTCTTGTCATTGTACTTCATGGTAACACTGTCACCGCTGTTGATGTCACCGGAAATAATCAGCTTCGACAAAGGACGGCGAATCTCTTTTCGGATTATGCCAAGAATAGGACGGGCGCCATAATGGGCATTGAATCCTACCTTTGTTACATATTTACGAGCAGACTCGTCAATCGTCAAAGATATGTTCTGCTCTCTTAGCATCTTTAGCAGGTTTTGGATGTGAATATCAAAAATCCTGTCTATCATCTCTTGCGTAATAGGTGAGAATGGAACAATTTCTGTAAGTCTTGCCAAAAACTCGGGTCTGAATTGGCCTTGCATGACTTCCAACATTTGGTCGTGTGTCGGAACGTGACCTTCGCCAAAAGACTTGAAGATATAGTCGCTGCCAATGTTGGAGGTGAATATAATCAAGGCATTGGAGAAATCACCGACACGCCCAAGGCGGTCATGCAGTTTTCCTTCATCGAGTATTTGAAGGAACAAATCGAACACAGACCTGTGCGCTTTTTCTATCTCGTCAAACAACACCACCGAATAAGGATGCTGCCTGATTTGGTTGACCAACAATCCTCCTTCCTCATAACCTACATATCCTGGAGGAGCACCATAGAGGAGTGCAACAGAATGTTCCTCCTTATATTCCGACATGTCAAATCGGAGTATAGAAGACTCGTCATTGAACAGGAACTCGGCCAATGACTTTGCCAATTCCGTCTTGCCTGTTCCTGTCGGACCGAGAAAGAAGAAAGAACCTATCGGTTGGCCTTTTTTGTTCAGACCAGAGCGTGACTCAAAAACGGCATCCAAAATACTCTTGATGGCATGGTTTTGTCCTACAACTCTTTTATGAAGAATGTCTTCAGCGCTTGAAAGCCTTTGCCGCTCTTCCGATTGGATATTTCCCATTGGTATACCTGTCATCTTGGCAACAACATTTCTAATCTCGTCCTTTTTCAAAATAATAGTACCGGACTCTTCTTTTGTTGTTTGCTCCAATTCTTTCTCTATTTTCACAGAGGCCATGGAACGGTCCAAAAGGTCTAATGCGGATGCAGGCAAGTTACGCTCAGGCATATACCGTTTTGCTAAACGAACAATTTCTGGAACTACATCGTCATTAAGAGTTATGTCGTGATACTGTTCATATATAGTCTTTTTACTATCCAATATATCTATCGTCTCTTCTTCCGAAGGGGCTTTTAAGGATATTTTCTCAAAATAGGCTGTTAATTCTTTGTCTTTTTCAAGATTCTTTGTATATCCGTCTATTAATGAAGTACAAATAAACTGTAAGTTATTATTGGATAGAATCTTTTTTACAGATGGCAATACCGCATTAAGAGGTGAGGATGTTTCTCCCAAACTATGGAAGTTTTCTATAACAAGGACAGGTTGCGATAAATTCGATAATTCATCTATGACAGACTTGAACCTGTCTTCTATTTCACCTTTGTAGCTTACACCTTGACTTAAAGCGATTAAATCAAGTTCGTATGGTTGTATGCCGCTTATAGATGCAGGAAGCTCACTTTGGGTTAACTTTCCTGTCAATTTGCGTATTAACGAGGTTTTGCCAACTCCCGTTTCTCCAACTATAAGAGCATTTGCTCTGTCTTTCCGGGCCAATATCTCAACCAATGAACGCAATTCCTTTTCCATGCCGATGATTTCGGTGTCATTGACCGAATCGAGTAAGGAATTGCAATATACGTTTTGAGCTTTTCTGTCATCAGCAGATGGACGAATCTCTTTAGAAGAGCCAACAGCACTATTTGTATTCTTGCTTATCGAAGACAAGACTTTTTCTCGTGACAGGGGCATTGTCTTTAGTTGTTCTGAAGAAAAACCGACACCAGGACTGACCAATGCTGCCAAAATGAACTCTAATTTATGTGCCTCTGTACCATATCGCTCTTCCAATGACATTGCTTCTTTTATTACACTTTGGCTATCTCGTGAAAATTCAGCCTTTTTCATTGGATAAGGCGACTTGTTACATTGTTGGATATGAATATCGCACCAGTCAATTAAATAGTAGTAATCCTCGTCAAGGCTATCCTCTATGTAACTGACCAACCCGGCACTTTTGTGCAAAAGTGCCCTGAATATATGTGCAGGCTCTATTTGCGGTGATTTGTTGTCCACCGCAAAAGACTGGGATATATGGACTATATCAACCTGAAGCCCGTCAAAATATTCTGCAAATTTATTGTTCATCATTTCTGCGTTGAATATGAATAATCATTCTACAATTTCCAAAAATGCACTTGGCACATAAGCCGTACAAACTGTTACCAATTCATCCACCACAACGCCAACCCTTTGTTGTCCTTGCCATCGTGCAACTCTTCCTATCACTCCCTTGAACGCCCCATCAATAACTTTAACCAACTGTCCTTTCTCAAACTTTGGCACTTCTACCAATGATACGATGGTATTGTCCGCATCGGCTGCACAGATAATTTTGAGACTTTCCATCTGATAATCTGGAACTATCAAAGGAGTCTTGTCAATTCTGCGACCAACGTGGATGTGACGATAATAAAAACGAAGGAATGGGAGATTTACGTTGTCGTAAACAAAAGTTTTTATTTCTTCTTCTGTACCGTATGCAAAGAAAATATTTGGTAAACGTGATACGGTAACAACTTTGCGCTTACCTTTTACAAGTTTTACAATATTGGTAGTTGGATAGAAAGCCGTAACGCCTTTGGCTGTCATATAGTCGTATGCCTTTTTCTCTCTACCATAAGTGGTGCGTAAGGCATACCAATGAGGAAAATCTACCTCTTTTTGAGCCTTTGGCTTACTAACTATATGTGCATTTCTGGTGGACACCCCTGTTTGTGAACTCTCAGCGGAAATAGTGCTTTGAGCTTCGGGGAGGGCGTTGGAGGTAAGTCCAGCGCAAGGAGGGAGTTCACCGCCTCCTGGGGTGTGTACATCTTCTGATGTCCATTCATCGACTTTCATATCGGTGCTAACTTTTTTCTAGAC
>CAVKBM010000186.1:0-9258 GCA_963654355.1 Bacteroidaceae bacterium
AAACCCGTAGTGAGAGACATAGAGAAATTATTTGAATGATATGAGAATTTAGTATTAAAACAATGAAAGCAAGATATTTATTCCCCAAGGATTATATGGCAGACCCCTCTGCCAATGTGTTTAACGGTCGCCTGTATGTCTATCCCTCCCACGACTGGGACAGCGGCGAGTGCTTCGACGATGACGGCGGTCACTTCCAGATGAAGGACTATCACGTGCTCTCTATGGACGATGTGATGGAAGGCGAAGTGACCGACCACGGCGTGATTCTCGACGTGAATGATGTGCCATGGGCAGAGAAACAGATGTGGGATAATGATGTCGTGGAGAAAGACGGCAAGTATTACCTCATCTTCTCTGCCAAAGACTATAATGGCGTGTTCCGTCTCGGTGTGGCAGTGGCAGACAAACCTGAAGGCCCCTTTGTGCCCAATGCCGACCCCATCCGCGCGTCTTATAGCATCGACCCCTGCGTGTTCAAGGATGATGACGGCAAGATATACTGCTACTTCGGAGGCATTTGGGGCGGTCAGCTGCAGTGGTACAAGGACAACAAAGCGCTCAAGAATGAGCATCTTCCCGAGGGCAAGGAAGCCCCACTGCCTTCCCGTGTCGCCATGATGACCGACGATGTACAGCAGTTTGCAGAAATGCCCAAGGCAGTCCTTATCGTCGATGAAAACGGCGATTTGCTCCCCGCCGATGACCCTCACCGCTTCTTCGAGGCCAGTTGGATGCACAAGTACAAGGGCAAGTACTATTTCAGCTATTCCACGGGCGATACCCATCTCCTCTGCTATGCGGTAGGCGACAACCCTTACGGGCCTTTCACCTATCAGGGTGTCATCCTTGAACCAGTAGTGGGCTGGACCACCCACCACAGCATCTGCGAGTACAAGGGTCAGTGGTACCTTTTCCACCACGACTGCGTCCCCTCCCACGATACCACGTGGCTCCGCAGTGCCAAGGTTGCTCCTCTCTATTATGACGAGGATGACAAGATTCAATTGGTCAAGACGGACGAATAGATTTTTAGTGCATACCTTTAGGTTTTATCATTTTGGTTATTCGTTAACACGAAATATTTAGTTGATTAGGTTAGAAGTGGCAGCATCTCGTAAGGAGATGCTGCTTTTCTTTTTACAAAAAAGCGGCAAAGCAGGCGAATATCTAACAAAAAAGGTTAAATTTGTGTGTTGTTCTTTTGATTTGCTAAAGAAAACGCAGCTGCCAAGAATACTTTCTTCTATCTTTGCATTGAAAATTTAAAAGTTTAGATAAGAGAGATAACAAATACAAATATGAGAAGGAATCATGAATTCAATACGCTGACACGGGCAGAGATGCAAATCATGAATATTTTGTGGAATAATGGCAAGGGAATGACAACCCGTGAGATTATCGGCAAGTATCCGGAACCACATCCTGCTTACTCCACGATAGCTACTTTTATGAAGATATTGACGAATAAAAAGTTCGTTGATTCGCACAAACAGAATGGCGGTGGAAAAACTTATGTTTATTATCCTCTTGTTCCAAGGGCAGAGTATACTCGACTGGCTATGAAGGAAGTCAAGGATTCCTTTTTCGGAGGTAGCCTTCATGCTCTAATTTCCTTCTTTGCGAAAGAAGAGGAATTGTCAGAAGCAGAGTTGCAAGAGATTTTGAATCTCATAGAAAAGAAGAATAAATAATAATAGGAGATATTTGTATGGTGTTAACTTTTGCGATTAAGTCAGCCATCATCTTGACTATGTTTTACGTCTGCATGAAGCCTATGCTTGGCAAAGAGACATTCCATCGGCTCAATCGTATACTTGCCGTTGGTTCTATGTTGCTCTCTCTGCTTATTCCCTTGTTGCATGTTGAGATAGCATGTGATGCGGCTGTGGTTAGTCGAGTGATGTCTCCTCAGCTAATAGAGTTTCCGGCAGATATTACGACTGTGATTTCTGCCAAAGGGTCAAATGCCCAGTTAGGATACGATTGGGTGGCAATCGTTACATTGTTTTATCTAGGAGGGACTGGCATTGTTGCTTTGTTTTTGTCAGTTCAAACTTGCCGGTTGCTTTGCTGTCTTAGGAAAGGTATTCGCGTGGGCGATGGTAGAGGAAATACTATCATTCTGTTAAGGGGTAAGATAAGTCCTTTTTGTTTCTTCCACAACATTGTGATGGGTGTGGAAGATTATGAGAAGAACCGTTATTTTATCTTGGCTCACGAGCAAGAACATATTCGGCTGCAACATCACCTTGACTTGTTGTTGCTGGCTGTGACGTGTGTCGTACAGTGGTTCAATCCGTTTGTTTGGCTCTTGGGAAAGAAACTGAAAATGCTCCATGAATACGAAGTGGATGAGGCTGTCGTTAACCAAGGTGTCGACACTGTACAATATCAGAAGTTTCTCGTGGTCAAGGCGGCAGGTAGTCGTCTGCAGCTATTTGCCAACAATTTGCATCAAGGGTCTCTAAAAAGTAGGATTATTATGATGAATCAAAAGAAATCGAGTAAATGGATGGCCCTTAAGGCACTGACCCTTGTTCCTGCGGCAGCGCTCGCGGTGAGCGTGTTTGCAACTGAGTCGGTAATTCCCTCTGTCAAAAATGTGGTTAAACACCCACATGTCAAGAAAATATTAATGTCTGATAGAAAAATATATGCAGGAAATGCTAGTGTTTCCTCAACTGTTGTGTTGACCAAGTATTCCGTACCCCAAAGAAGGTCAACACCCAAGAAAAAGGTCGAGGATACTTTACCAGAGTTCCCGGGAGGAGTAAGTGCAATGATGGACTTCTTACGCAATAATGCAAAGTATCCGGAGGCGGCAAAAAACGACAAGAACGAAGGAAAGTGTGTCATTCGCTTCTTGGTAAGGAAAGATGGGAGCATCGATGAGGTATCAGTGGCTAAAACAACAGGATTTGAGAATCTGGACGATGAGGCTGTAAGAGTTGTAAAATCTATGCCAAGGTGGAACCCTGGAACGCAAAATGGCAAACCTGTCGATGTGTCCTATATGGCACCATTAGTTTTTAGGTTAGACTGAAATGAGATTGTGACTATTTTTAAGTTTATTCAGCACAAGGGGGCTTATGCCGCCAAATATTAACAACAATAAAAACATAATCATTATGGTAAAAACAATGAATGAACTTGCCGAAATGGCAATGAGTGAAAGGGAAATGAACTCTTTCGCTGGTGGTGATACCTGTGGTTGCGCATGTCGTTCTGTGTCAACGATGGATAATGGCTCTGCTAATCATACAGGAGGGTTGTACTCCAATGGCCCAAAGACGGACCAAACGATTTTCCTTGATGAGGTAGTTGTTACTCCTTGAACAACTTTGTGAGAATTTGTTAGTGTGTTGTACATGTTCTAGAACATGTACAACATATATGTTTGATACAAATGGAGAAGTAATGAAGCGTAGAATATATTTATCACTTTTGAGCTTTATATTTTGCAATGCCGTTTTTGCACAATACCCACCAAGCTCGAGTTCTATAGAAAAAATTAAACAAATAGATAATTCAATATGTGAATTGCGATATACTCTAAAATTTAAAAAGAATTACAAACAAAAGGAATATAATATAGATGACAGAATAGTTCAGGTAGGAAATCATGTAATAAAGGATTATAGTAATATAATTTATTATTTTGATTCATTGGCAACGGAAAATGATAGAAAAGGGAAAAAATCTCCGTGTAATCAAAATGTTGTGTACAGTTATGAACTATTTAATGATTTGAGTCAAAAAACTAGTTATATGAAATATCATATGCCTCTCAATGGAGGGACAATTTGTTATACAACTAAACTTCCCTTGTTGGACTGGGCGTTTGTTCCTGATAGTACAAGAGAGATTCTGGGGTACGCTTGTAATATGGCAAAGACGTGTTTTGCCGGGAGGGAGTATGTGGCTTGGTATTCAGTAGATATTCCTTTGCCTTATGGACCATATAAATTTTATGGATTGCCAGGATTAGTTATAGAAGTTGAGGACTTGTCAAAGCTATATGTTTGGGAACTTAAAGGTGTTCAAAATTTGGAGCGTCCGATAAATATGTATACTTATGAAGCTGAGCAAAAGTGCTCGAAACAGGAAGCTTTGAAGACCATAGACCGTGCAGAGAAAAATCCTATCCGTTTTTTGGAATTGATGGGAAGACGTATCTGTATAAAAGGGGCAGATGGTCGTGTTAGACCATCCACTTCTATACAGAATATTCCAGACCAAGATTATGAACCTTTAGAGAAGTACTGACATGCAAAGAATAACAGCTGAAGATATAAAAACTTATCTTGCGGATACTCCCCAAATCACGTTTGAGGTTACGGAGTGTTGTAATTTGTCATGCGTATATTGTGGCTATGGAAAACTCTATAACAATAAAGGAGAAAGACATCATCGAGAGATGGCTCTTGAAAATGCCTTGGCTTTCCTTGATTATATAAAAAAGCTATGGGATTTGGGATATGACAAAAAGGGAGAAGGAACTCTTGTTATAAGCTTTTACGGAGGTGAGCCTTTGTTGAATATGCCGTTGATAAAGACGATTGTTGACTATATAGAAAAACGTTTTCAGGCCTTTAGGAGACATTTTGTTTATACAATGACAACGAATGCAATCCTCTTGCCAAAATATATGGATTATTTGGTATCAAAAGATGTGCATCTTTTGATTAGTCTTGATGGGGATGAGCGTGGCTCTTCTTGTCGTGTTTATCCTAATGGAAAACCTGCTTTTTCTGATATAATAAGGTCGGTTAACAAACTTATGAACAAATATCCGCAGTTTTTTGAGAAAAACGTTCAGTTCAACTCTGTTCTAACACGGAATACCTCTGTAAAAGATATAATAACATATATATTGCAAAAATATGGTAAGGTGCCTTCTGTGTCGGAAATGAATCCTGATGGAATAAATCCAGAATGCGAAACGGAGTTCCGGAAACTTTATTTGGAAAAATGGAAGTCTGTCCAAGATTTTGCTCATGAGCTGGAATGCCAAGGAGTAGAATTTGAAAACCATCCGAAATTTGAGCAAATCGCTCGATATATTCAAATGCATTCCCCCTTTGTCTATCAAGATTATAACGATTTGTTGTTTGCAGATAATGTTGAAAAGAAGTCCTATCCAACGGGAACTTGCCTTCCTTTTACGAAAAAGGTTTTTGTAAATGCGACTGGTCAGATTATGCCTTGCGAGATGATAAGCTATCGATATGGTTTCCCTGCGATAGTAGATGGTAAGGTTGATATTGATTTTCAAAAAATTGCAGATAGCTATAATTCCTATTTTGAACGGGTTGTAAAAATATGCAGGCAATGTAAAGATAGTCATGGGTGTCTTTGCTGCATGTTTAATAATGGTATGTTGGATTCAGACAAGGGTAAATGTGGGTATTTTGTAGATTCAGAGACGAAAAAACAGAGGGAGCATGAAGTGTATTCGTTCCTTTTACGTTATCCAAAATCTTATTCTTATATAATGAAAAAGTTCGAAGTAGTATGAGTAAGCGTTTTTTTAGATGGTTGATAATTTCACCCGAGATTTTTGTAGACTTCCTGGATGGCGAGAGATTGCTGATGTATAACACCAGTAAAGGTGACTTTATGTGCTCTTGTGACAAACGTTTGTATGACATTGTTTGTAGATTGTATTTGCCGCAAAACTTAGGCGCGATACCTTATGGGCCGTATTTTGATTCTATTGTTGATGAGGCTGTTCGCAAAGGCTTGCTGTCTGTTTGCATGACGAAAAATGCAACTAAGCCGATAAGTATCCTTCCGATTCTGAGTCTTCAAAAAGATTTGGAACGAGATTTTGATGACAAATATGCTCGTTTGGGAAATAAACTTTATTATCTGAGTGGACTTTATGTGTCCTTAGATTGTTGTGTAAAGGAAGAAGAATCATCGGCTCATTATCGCAATATGGCTTCTATGCAGTATCCATGTGCTCATTATGATGTCGAGTATGCACGGTTAGAATTAGTAATGTTAGAAAAATTGTTGGCACAATTAAAGTCTTCTAGCGTCTCGGTTGTAGATTTTATTTGTTCGCATAGATATTTCTTGGAAAACAAGATGCAGGAATTCATAAACTTATTGGCAAGGTATCCTTTTAAGTATAGAATTCGTATTTATGCAGAAGACTACGCCTTGATGCGTAAACAAGACGTTCATGCATTGTCAAGTATTTGTCAGTTCTTTGTCTATATGGATCGTTTTACTGCTCCTCAATTAGTAAAAGAGGTAAAAGACTCTATTGCAAATCAGCGTATATTCAAACTTGTATATCAGCTATCTGATTTGGAACAAGACGGAGAAGTCCCTTGTCTGCCTGTTTGGACGGGCCAAAATGAACAGATGTTCAGAAAGATAGTGTGGACCTCGGAGACAGATTTGAAGAGTAGTCCTAGGAGTATGTTGTATTTGTTTAGAAATCAAAAACTAAACAGCAGTTTCTTTGGTATTCTTGATGTATCTTATACTGGGGATATTTGCCCGCATGGTTCTCTTCATAGATTGGGAAATTTTGCTTTTGGCTTTACTTTGGTAGATGCTGTGTCTTCTGAGTTTAGAGAAAATAATTCGTGGAGGATTACAAGAAAGGATTTGCCAAACTGTCGTTCTTGTCATTTAAGGTATGTTTGTCCCCCTGTATCAATTTCTGAGTTGATGAGACCTGATATAAAAATGTGTAACCATAAATGTATAGAGTATGAAGTACAATAAAGAAAAGAATAATATAAGCAAGCACTTACAATCGGTAGTTCTTTTTGTAATATTGTCTTTGTGGAGCGTAAGTGCTTTTGCAGTAGGTTTGGCCAAGCTAACGCCTTTTAAGATAGACTCCGTAGCCGATGTGAAAATGTTGGTAAATTTGAAGGTCGTAGGAAAAAGATTGTGTGTTACTTATGAAAGTCCGAAGCGATGGGGAACTCAATTGTTGAGAGTATACCGTATAGATGAATCCTCTGGCTTGCTAATGTTTGAGACTGAATATTTTAGAAATCCAGCCACAAGTAATGGTATTGACTATCCTGTGCTTTTTCAAGATAGTCTTGGAGCAACTTATGTTATGGATTGTACTTATCCGTTAGTTTATAACATAGATTTAGAAAAACATGTGATGCAAAATACGCATAAGTTTGTTTTTACCGACAAGTCAAAAGTTCCGTATCCAATGGCATTGAACGTGTCGTTTGCTTATCGTTTCTCTGAACTGGAATATTATTTTGTAGGAAGACAACCTAAAAGAGGTGTGCAAGCTGTTTATAAATCAAAGTCTGATACAACGTCTGTTTTTGTGGAAGAAATTGCTCAACTCGTATTTTCTAAGAAATATCCTGCTTGGACTACTAATTTTGGAAAACAAACAGTCGGAGTAATGCAGCATGTGATAGCTCATGGCTTTTACTTATTTCCTGCAATTCAATATGTAAACTTGGATACTAAACAAAGTTACGTTGTAAAATTGGGAGAACCGAATTGGAAACGTTTAAAACCTCTGACTGCTGATGTCTGGGATGAGAATATTGTACAAATAAAAGATATCTCATCATCAAAAAACTATGTCTACGCCCTTTGGTGGAATAAGTCTCGGCAAAATATGGAAACATTGCGCAAACAGAATAAAGCAGTTTGTAAAATCGTGACTTTAGACTGGAATGGGGATGTGAAAAAGATACATTATATAAATAGGTATATGGTAAGTATTGTCGCATTGGATGATGGTAAACTTATCGGAACTGATGGAAAAAAATATTGGTTGATAACATTGGAATAATGGTGAAGAGATTCCCTTTGTATACCCAAAGAGACAATTTGGATTGTGGGCCAACCTGTTTACGGATGATCGCTTCGTTCTATGGGAAAAAACTTTCCATGGCATGCGTTCGTCAGTTGTGTGTGTGCTCAAGAAATGGTACAACGATGCTAAGTCTAATGAAGGCTGCTGAAAAGATTGGCTTTAAGTCTTTTGGTGTGAAGGCAAATCTTCAAACATTGATAGAGAATGTTCCATTGCCTTGTATCTTGTATTGGAGACAAGAGCACTTTGTTGTATTATATAGGGTGAGGAAAAAATGTGGTCATGTTTATTTTTATGTTGCAGACCCTGTAGGCGCGTGCTTTAGATTTACAGAGGCGGAGATGGAAAAATGTTGGGAGGTAGAAAATGGCAAAGGGATTGTTTTGTGTTTGGAACCAACGGAGAAGTTGAATGATTACGTTGAAAAGAAACAAAAACAGAAAAGTATATCTGATTTTTTGTGGTCTTATGTCCAGCCTTACAAGTATAATATGTTGCATTTGCTTTTGGGTATGTGCCTTAGCTCTTTGTTTATGCTCGCTATCCCGTTCTTGACCCAAGCAATCATAGACTATGGTATAAAGGGCAAAAGCGTTTATATGGTTTGGGTGATATTGTTGGGTCAATTGGCTTTGGTCTTGGGGACTACTGCGGTGGAGTTGGTTCGTAATAGAATTTTGCTTTATATAGGAGTAAGGGTTGATATACTGATGATTTCTGATTTTATTCGGAAACTAACGAAATTGCCAATCTCGTTTTTTGATACAAAGATGAGTGGAGACATCATGCAACGTATAAGTGATCATCAACGTATAAAGGAATTCCTGACAGGGACAACGTTGACAATGCTGTTCTCGTTTCTAAATATACTGGTATTCAGTATAGTTTTCCTTTATTATAACGAGATGATATTTTTGGTCTATGTAGGTTGCAGTGCTTTATATATAGGTTGGGTATGGCTTTTTATGGAAAAAAGAGCAACTATAGACAATCGTATGTTCTCTCTTAATTCTTTAGGAAAAAACAATATCTTTGAGATAATCCTTGGTATGCAAGACATTAAGCTCAATGGATGCGAGAATGAAAAAATATGGGAATGGGAGAAAACGCAGGTAAGTATTTGTAAATTGCTTTCTGAAGGCTTGAAACTTGCGCAAAACCAGATGTCTGGAGGTGTGTTGTTGACTCAAATTAAAAACATGTGTATTACGGCGTTTGTCGCAACAAAAGTTGTTGACGGGTCGATGACATTAGGTATGATGCTTGCTATACAGTATATTATGGGGATGTTGAATAGTCCTTTGGAACAATTGGTGACATTCGTAAAGAATTTACAAGATGCAAAATTGAGCATTGGGCGACTGAATGAAATCTACAGTTTAAAAGTAGGGTGTCCAATTTGTTGTACCCACTTTTTGCTGTTTTTTTGCGCT
>CAVKBM010000187.1:0-8999 GCA_963654355.1 Bacteroidaceae bacterium
CCTTGCAGCCATTACAGCTCCAATATAGAGCGTACCAACGGCAATTAGCATAAGGAGGCAATATGTCCTTGCTCTATCATCCTTCCATAAGATTGCGCCAAAGGCTTCTTTCCATGACAAGCTGCTATTGGATAATCTCCCACGGCATAAAGCCACAATATAAGCGATAGCAGGTACAAGCCATATCCATGCTACAAGCACAAAACCTATTGCTCTATGTGCAACACGGTCGAAATCTATTCCAATCATATAGAACGGCATAATTATCAGTTTCCTGATGCCCACGTCTTGTTGAGCTGCAAAACATAAACTTGTCGCTCCTACAAACAATGCCAAGGTTACCAGTGAACGTTTTTCTTGCCTATAGAAAGAAAACGAGAAAGTGACACGTGTCAAAACAACCAATAACACTATCCACGCCATTGGAATGGAAAACCACATAGTCCTACCACCCAAAGCAGCCAACATCCATAAAGAACATATAGCCAAATCAAACCATAATATTTTTTGTTTCATAACCTTGTTATAATATATATTTATTTGATACTCGTCTCCATTTTGACCCAATAGACGCAAATATTTTTATTTGATGAATCTTTGCAACTTTGGCTTCAAGTCCTCATGTTTGGAATAGTCGAACATCAAACATTTATTAGCATCCTTGAAAGGTATAACAGCATGGTATTCACCAGCAGCAAAGCAATCAATCTGATAAGGATGATAAGTCAAGACGATACCTTCTGGCAGTACGGCAAAGTGAGTCAAAGGAAAATCCTTCTCGGTAAATGCCTTTTCGTTGTAACCATTCCATCCAGCCCAATCGTCGCAAGAATAATTATGTACAAAAAATGACCGCATTACATCGTCCATACCGCTTGTATCAATCATTGGACAATGGAAAGAGAAAATGCTATGCGTGAAATCCTCCCATGAATTTTCACGTTCATAACAGAAATCGTATTCTTTCTTCAAACTCTCCAATGCTAAATGCCGAAACTGTTGTGCCATCGCAGGTTTCACGGAATTGTTGACATCCAACAATCCGCCTCTTCGTTTGTCATATGTGATGTAATACTCACGAGGCAAATCATGAAGTCCTCCATTGTAAAGGCTTGCCCAATAATAGAATGTGGTATAGTCTTCACAGTCAACCACTTTCTTCACTCTTATATTGCAGGTCATTCTAAGCTCCAACGTATCTTCTATTTGATACTCTGCCCGACAAAGTTTCTCCCACAACACACCATATTCATCCAAAGAAAGCTGTAAATCCTTTAACGATGTACACTTCCCAATAGGAATGCCCCGATTGTTTTCCAACTGATAAAATGCATCGTCTCTAATAGCAGCCATCATCCATTCCCGAATAGCCTTGTCAGACTCAGCATCACCTTTCGGTATATCCAAATCCACACTAAATCCAGCTTCCATCCGTTCGTACTTGCTCCTTGGCTTGATATAATAGTTCTTTGCCAATCTTTCTGTTGTCGTATCGGGGGCATCACTCTTTTTCTTTGCGTTGTATAAGTCACCGAATGAAATATCTTTTGTTTGCGCCCCTGCCACCAAAGTAATCATACCTTCTTTCTTGGGCTTGCGACAAAACACATCATCTTGGAGTCCAATACATTTTCCATCAGAGAAGCAAATCGTATCAGAACTTGCGAAAAGGTGTAAGTTTTTCCACTGACCAAGATAATAAAGTCCAGACGCACTGCATGGAGATGAGAACAATATCTTTCTATCCTTGATTTCATAAACATCATTGTCGTCAATGCTCACATAGTTGACGGTATTGTCAATAGAAGTGATATTTGTTGCTCCAATTTGAGGATAATAGAAGCCATTACGTTCATACTTTAGAAGGTAGCATGGTGTCTTTTCATCGGAATGTTCATAGTTCCAAACGATAAACAGACTGTCACCAATTCGTTCTTGAATCGTGAACGTATCACCATCCAAGACAAGGGTATCTTCTTCAATGACCTCCCCTTTTAATCCGACTCCCATACGCAAACCATGACAACTTGTAAGAGCTGTAAGCATAAGGAATATAAACAGTAGTTTTTTCATAGTGTAATATCATCTGTTACTTTCATATCATCGTATTCGTCATCCCAGTATATCATTGGAGCTAAATCTTCTCTAAATTCTGGTTCTCTCAACTTTTCCAATTTGTTTTCAACCTCATCCTTTGATTTTGCAAATACAAAGCAACGCCACCAATAATTGTCGCTGAGATAATCGCATTCATCAAACCAAAGATGATGTCTCACGAGCTGCCCTACATATACACCATCCTTGGGCATCTCCTTACACGAATAGTCTGCTATCTCGTAAATATCCTTAAATGTAGTTCCGAGGACATGTATCTGCTCTGTAATCTTAATTTTCTTCATAACGAATCCCCTAATCCGTGTCGGGAACAACCTCTATAAATTCCTATTCATCAACCATTCAACCAGTTGGTTCACCTCTTTACTTAACATTCCAATAGTTGCAGGAAGTTTATGAGGGCGAACAACAACCATACTGATGGTATATTTCGGATTATCAGCAGGGAAGCAACCTACGAATGTAAATTCGTCCGAACTTCTTTTATTGTCATCACATTGTAGAATGTTGTATATACCTGCCAGTTTAATACCTCTTGGAGCAAGCCGATGTTGTATGCCTGTCTTCTCAAAAATGCCAGTAGCTATTTTCTTGACATATTCCAAAGATGATCTTTGATGATACATTTGGTTAAAGGAGATTGCCAATTCTATGGCATTACTCTTTTGGATGGTATCATACGCTTGTTCCCATAAATCCGCACCATTTGGCATGGTCATGAAAGCCTTGTACATTCCGATTCGTGACTTCATCAGTAACGCCTTTTCAAATTTAACTTCACCATAGCCACCTCTTCGCCAATTATGGTCACGTATTTTTAGACTATCATTAACTTCCAATATTCCGCATCCGGTATCGACCATTTTCCCTAAAGGCGTATTTGACTCCTCTAAACATTTTGCTGCTATAAAGGGCACAAAAATATCTGTGGAACAAACGTGCTTTTTGAATGGTACATATACCATGTCACCACACCATCCACAATCGCCATCTAACTGTTTCTCCAATGATGCCCATGCTAATACTTCTGATGTTGTGGCATCAATAACGGCTAATTGCCCATATATACCATCTGTTTCTAACATCATATTTCTATCTAATAGGTTATAGCATGTGTCTATAAGTTCTTTGTCAGCCAAAGGACATGTATCGACACTATCATTGTTATAGAAAATTTCTTTTCTTTGAGCATAGACTCCTACGCAATAGGATATCAGCATAAATATCAATAATGTTCTGAATGCTTGTGTTATAGTTTTCATTCTTTCTCAATACCTTTTGGTTGTACAATCAGTTCTAATCGCTTGACATCATCCTCTGTCAGTTGAATATCTCCGCCGTTCTTGTAATAGCCAAGCACTCTCGATGCACCACGTCGTCCCAACACAGCGTTTTCCTCAGCTTTCATGTAATATTCCACAGCAAACTTTTTGTCAGTTTGTCCGTTATCATCTGGTTCATAATACAAGTCGCCAAGAATTGAATAGGCTATAGGAATCCTATCTGCAATAATGCTGAGTTTTGTAGCGTCAGCTCTCAATACACCTTTCCAATCAGGCACAGTCATCAGCAATTCCGCCAAAGAACATCCTTGTTCTGCCGCTTCCTTTATCATATTTTTTCCAGATATGGTATCACCTTTATCAACCGTTATAATACCAAGGAACGTTTTTGCCTCTGGACTATTGTTTTCACATAGCACCAGCTCTACACTGTCTGTATTCTCTTTGATATACGACTTATACCGATCCATCAAGAGAAACAGTGTTTTGTAATCATTGCCATCTGGCAAATCATAAACGTAATTTTCCATTCGGTTGATACCACCACGACTTTCTGCCATGTGAGCCATAGTAATCATGCCAAAGAAATCCTTCTTCACCCCGAATCCATCACGGTAACAATCTGCTAATTTCAGATAAGCAGAACCGTCACCTCTACGAGCTTGATAGAGTAATGACAAGACTGAATCTTGCGGACTGACAGCCAAACTTTTCTGCTCTGTCAACTTTGGTGATGAAGCAGTTTCTTCCATTATCTGTTGTTCTGAACAACTTGCAAGGAGCAACATCATTATCATATATAAGCACCAATTCTTCATTTCTTATATTTTCTATTTATTCTTATTCAACATTGCGTTGGCTTTTCTTGTATAGTCAGTAGCTCTATCTCTTGCATTGTCTGCTTTACGAGAATATGTCAAAGCTTTGTCTGCCATACTATTAGCTCTGTCTTGATATATCTTAGCCCTGTCATATCTCTTCTGTCTTACATAATACTCGGCTTCTCTCAAATTATTTTGAGTCTGTCTGTTATAGAAATCGGCCTCTCGCTGGTAGTTTTCCGCTTGTCGCATATAATACGCAGCTTCACGCTGATACGATTGGGTTTGGCGAGTGTAATAACTTGAAGTTTGAGCATTGATAGCCAGACTTGACATGAGAAATAACAATATTGCTACTAAATACTTCATGGTTGGGTGTATCAATATTCTTTCTTGTGATAGAGTTTTGTAGTAGAACATCCATGCGCAGCACAGTTAACACACTCAGTATGTCCTGGTTTGTGCTCATAAATCTGACAACCGCACCCACTGTTACATCTTCCATAAAAGAAAGACCGTCCCTTAAAGGTTACATCAGAGTTTGAACGTGTTTCCACATAATCAGCCACAATCTCTCCAGTTCCACCGCATCTGTTACATGTATATCCTGCATAAACGCCATATCCGCTACATAGTGTACATGGGAACGTCTTTTGGCTTTCTTCCTCATAAATATCTTCATTTGCATATGAATTCGCTGTTGAAGGTTTTGAGTCACAACTTACAATTGTAGAAGCGACTATAATGCAGAACAATGCTACAAAGATACTTGCTAATGATTTCATATTTCAATACCCTAATCCGTGTCGGGCACAACTTCTAAGTTTGTTATTTGTCTGTTTATGAGACATAGAGTATAGAAGTAACCATTTGCTATCAGAAAATATTTATTTTGTATTTTTTCTGTATCGAAAAACAAAAAGCAGAAGACCATGAAATACAAACGACATCGCCTCCTGCTCTCTTATCCTTTCTGAACAACCCTCTTTGGTTGATTAATTCTTCAAAGTGAACTTCTTTATAACTTTACCTTTTCTGTCAATGGTGCCATAAAGATTGATTTCCTCATCATCAGTCATGCCAAATCCGTCCTCATCACGATAGTACATACCATCGGGATTGAGTTGCCATCTCACCTCAGCCACACCATCTTTGTATTCAGATATATATCCAGGGAAATGGAATGAATGTCTTTGTGCTCTATCAAGGGCATCCTGTGGTAAATCTTTAATACTGTACCAATCAATGTCGTCATCAGTAACACATTGTAAGGTTTCAGAACCTGACATGAACTCGTATGCACATTTTGCTTCATTATCCATCAAGTAGCGAGGTTTCCAATATTCTCCAATGACTTGATTAACCAAGGTCATTCCTTCTCCAAGGTCACGCAGTTCATATGGATAGTCTTTATATTGAGGAGCACATAATCTTTTATACAGTTTTTCTTCTTCAGACATATCCACATCATAGGCATTTCCATCATCATACAGTAAATCCCATGGATTGCTATTGCAGATGATAAGTCCCTCCATCTTACCCTGCACAAAATCATCGTCATTTGTGTCGTCCTCATTCTTCGCCTTGGCAAGGAAACGAAGCTTTCTCATCAGATCACGTTCTTCTTCATCTGCAATGTCATAAACAACCTGTACAAAACTGTCGAATGAATTTTGCAATGCTTCGGTAGCTCGTTCTGCAACTTCATTACCGTCATTCTTGTTTATTATATGTATAGCATAAGCCATAAGTCTTCCACCGTATCGTGAATTACTGAGGTCTGGCGTTTTGTCCAAAAGCTCATGATAGCCATCTTTCAATTGAATGGACACATTGTTTCCACCTGTTGATTTGGCTTGCATATTCATCTTAACGTCCTCGTATGACTTATATCCAAATATGGCAGCAGCTAAAGATGCAAAATTCTTATCGTCAACAACATCAACTGTGTGAATCATTGTCTTTTGGATTTCATTAGGGGTATTCTCGGACAACACATCAAAATCCTTTACCGTAGCAACTGCGATTTTGTACCCTTCGTCTTTTTCTGTCAGATAAATATTTGTTCCTGGAAGTTCATCTGTAGAACACTTGCTTATTCTTTTAACTTCATAGTTAGCAGCAAATGCTACGTTAGCATCTACAGGTATAGGGAAAGGAACATACACAAGCAGTCTATTTCCGTCCATACTGGTTAATGCTACATTAAATACACAATGTTTGCCTTCTACTTCCGTCGCAAACTTATTCTCATCTCGGTTAGGGTTGATACCTGACGAAGCAAACATCTTTACGATACACTCTTCAAGAGTTACCCCCTTTTGCGTATCTTTACCTTTATTTTTGAAAAAATCGAATAATCCCATAGCTCTATGATATTTGTATTTTTGTTTTTACTACCTAATCAGTAATTTTCAACAATTGTATTCCTGTTGTCCTTACGCCACTGAAAACTTTTAGGTCAAAGACGCTTTTTATGTAATGAGCGGTTCTTGATTGACAACCCATTCGTATCATATCAAACACTAACGCACCATCAATGCTTTTAATTGGACATGACCTTTCCAAGTTTGGCATATACATATCGTCGCAGATGAAATATCCTTTCCAAGTTGCATAGTTTTGTCCTTGTGCATGAAACCAATTACCTATACGCATATCACGCTCTATTTTGTAAAAGCCAACTGGTGATTTCATCAATGTTGCTTTAGTGCGTTCAAATTTAATATCCTCTTTGTGAAGTATTGCAGAGCAGAACTTGATGCGTTCCTTAACTATTTGTGGCATTTGGCTAACATGAATTTTTCCCATAGCATGAATAGGGTTGTAGTAAAACTCATAAAACTCTTTTGTTGCCATCACCCAGAAGCAATCACTAACATATAGGGTGTAACCCTCTTCCTCTTTTAATCTGTCTTCCCAATAGAAAGGCACATTATGTGGTGATAGGAAATCTCTCATACTAATATTCCCTTATTTGTGTCGGGCGCAACCTCTAAATCAGTAAAAAAGTGCTATTCATCCCAATGTTTCAATTTTTCATCAAGTGTTTTAGCCTTATGAATCAAATCACTTATGCTGTCATGATCATTAAGAAATGCCAACAATCTATCTTTATCCCCATAAATGAGGTTTGCTAATACATCACACATACAATGAGGATGCAACAAATGTAAGTCAAGATAGCCTTTGTTGGTATTATGCGTATCTTTTCGAATTTCCAATGCAACTGCCCTTGCAAACCATTCCCCATTTGGTAATGCAAAATCTTCGCTGATATTCTTTTCTATATATTTCATAGCAGTAAGCCTTTGGGATAGAGTTGTTGTCACTTGCCGAAATTGCCCATAAACTACATCTTCATTTTTAGCGAGTTTTGGGTTCTTCCGTCCGAATAAAATCTTGAAATATTCAAAAAGTCTCATCTCTCTTCCATGATTAATAATCTATACCTTCTGTGATTTTACCATCACCACCGCAACCTCCACAAGTACCAGCCCCATTGCAAGCTCCACAATTCCTATAAACTGTTTCGTCAGAAGCAAGGCTCATGGCACTGACCTGTTGCCCAGTTCCATTACATGCGTGACAAGTTCCGGTTCCGTTACAAGCTCTGCAATATTCCTCATGAGGCTGACGCTCTTGGTCATCAGTCGTGTTTTGTTGCATTGTGGGAACAGAAGGATAGTAGTAAGTGCCTGATGAATTTATGTCACTTACATCATTTGCACTGCTGCCAGACTCTTCTGATTCGTCATTTGATGAATTTTCCTCATCTACTGATACCACATCAATATCTGTATTATGACTATTATGTGTTTTTGACTCACAACCTGTCAATACGATTGCGACACATATAAATCCAATCACAAGATTTCCTGTTTTCATCATTCAATACCCTAATCCGTGCCGGGCACAACTTCTAAATTTTTCAATTTGTCTGTTTATGACATATAGAATAGAAAAGTAACCACCTTAACAACTATAAACTTGAAGAAAACAGTTTTACTCTTTCTTCCAAGTATCTAACCGCAAAGTCTAATGACTTGATGATGTGTGGTATGATGTCCATGGCAGATTCCATGTCTGTAATTTTGTGGTCATAATCCAAGGACACTTTAGTGTCATCTTTTTCAGACAAAAGAGCCTTGATGAACTTCACATTTCTATTCGTATCATTCACGGCATCCTTTAGCAACTCCTTATCCTTAGAGAGAAGTCCTGTAACAAAAGGAATACAGAAACGAATCATGGAATCATCTTTACCAACCACATAGAAATACACTTGTTCTTTGTACTTGAAGTGCCAACCCAAAGAAGGCATCGGTATCGTTTGACCACACATTCGGCGAATCTCATTTACAATTTCTTCCTGCTTCATATTCACAATAGTTTTTTTGCTATTTATGATAGGAGAGGGAGAAAAGTAACCATTTCCATCAGTCCAACATTACAAACGCAGCCCAATGGAATGGATCGGGATGCTTCTTTCTGATGATTTCTTTGACTTCCTCGAAAGCCTTGCGCTTGTTCCATGCATTATGGGTGTCCGCAAGGCGTTCATAGAAAGTAGTCATAAACTCGGAAGTAGTCTTGTCGCTAACATTCCACAAAGACATGACGATAGTTCCAACTCCAGCTTTTTTGAAAGCTCGTTGCAATCCGTATAAACCTTCTGATGTAGCCTTGCCTTGTCCAGTTTGGCATGCTGACAATACGACCATGTCCGTATTGCTCAAATCCAAACGTGCTATATCGTTAGCCGTAAGAATTCCGCCAA
>CAVKBM010000188.1:0-8987 GCA_963654355.1 Bacteroidaceae bacterium
TTGCTGATGTTACCAGCCAAGCTAAAGACGGACTGATAAAGCTAAGTCCTTTTTATCCTCATGGCGACATCCCTGTACCCTTCAGCGAAGGCTATACAGCAGCTTGTGTGGAGGGAATATGGCAAGGACTAAAAGTATTTGAAGGAGAGGACATCGACCTCAAAATGTTCCGCAACGATACGATGAAGAATATCAAGCGGACGGTACGAACCCATGGTAGAGTGCTTGGGCACAGAAAAGGCGTGAACGGAACAGAGATACTAAGTTATGTAGAAGCCAAGCGTCAGATTTATATCCCCACCTATCGTTGGGTGCTGGAAAACAAAGTGAGCGGCATCATCGAACGATTACGAGCTGCGAGTAAGGAGAAAACCATCGTATTGCTTGACTACAACACTTGTTGCGATGTGGACAGTGAAACAAAACCTCTATCGCATGCTTATCTTGTCAAGGCATTTACTGAGGGACTCTATCCCTATGGAGAAACGAAACCAGACAAACAAATAAAGAAAGAACCAACATTGTTTGACTAAAATACGATATAAATATGGAACAGAAAATCAACTATCAAGAATATAAAGAGATACTTGAGAGCAATGGCATCAAGAAACTCTACCATTTCACAGATCGTGACAACCTAGAGTCTATCATCCGCAATGGAGGTTTATACTCATGGGCTGACTGCGAACGTAAATCTATTGATATCAAAAAGCCTGGTGGAAGTGGCATGTCGCGCCAACTCGACCAACGTGATGGACTCCAAAACTATGTACGCGTAAGCTTTGTGACGCAACATCCCATGATGTTTGTAGCCATGAAAGAGGGGCGCATCTCAAACCCGGTGATATTAGAAATTGACCCACAGGTGATTTGGTGGAAGGGAACTAAATATGCCAACCTCAATGCGACGAAGACAGGAGCCAATGTCGGAGAAGATTTAGATGATTTTAAAGCCATACACTTCGATGCGGTAAAAGCCAAAAAGCATTTTGACCTTGATGATAGCGAACAACCATTCTTCCAAGCTGAGGTTTTGGTAAAGAATCACATTCCCTTAAAATACATTACCAACATCGGCAACTTTGGCATCACAATCCCCAGTCAGCCACAGGCAATGCAAAGCAAAACTCCTTATACGGCACAAATTACTCGTAGCACACCTACGGCATTTATCTTTATGATTGACCATTCGGTGAGTATGAAAAAGAAGACGGTCTTGTTTGGTGAGGAGATGACCATGGCAGAGGCTGCTGCACGTATAGTCAATCAGCAGATTAACGAGCTTGTATTACGGTGTATCAAATCAAATGAGGTGCGCCACTACTATGACATTGCCGTGATTGGCTATGGACAAGAAGCCTATAGTGGATGGAACGGAGATTTGGAAGGAAGAAAATTTGTTTCCCCTGAGGAACTCCGCAATAACCCATACAAGAAAATTGTGGTGCGAGAGGAAAAACGTACACGCAAAGGGGCGGTAGTGAAAGAGGTAGAGAAGGTACAATGGATGGAAGCACGCCATGACGGGAGTTGGACACATGTACACAAAGCATTCAATATGGCTCATGAATTGCTCGAAGAGTGGATGAGCGAACACCATGACAAGGACTGCTATCCACCTACCATTATCAACATCACTGATGGCGAGTTCAACGGCACAACGAAAGAACATGTGTTGCAGCAGGCTAACGAGCTGAAATCTATGTTTACCAATGACGGAAACGTAATACTTTTCAACATACATTTCACATCAAGTAAGTCAGCCGACGAAGTGATATGTCCCATCAACAAAAGTGAGTTGAGGGGAAATTCCTATGCAGAGACGCTTTTCGAGATGTCAAGTCTCTTACCGCTCAGATACAACAGTGATATTGCACGCAATCTCAAAGATGACCGTCAAGGCCGACATGTTGCTATGGGCGTTAATGCAGATGCCACATCACTCATAAAACTAATGGACATCGGCACGCCGACAAACATAAGTATGTAAAGTTATGAAGAGCAAATATATTTCTATCGGAAAATTTGAACAAGGTTGTATCAATGAGGATGCAGCCTTGGCACTTGATAATATTATCGCTGTGTCGGATGGAGCTGGAGGTGGCGGATTGTTTGCCGAACGATGGTCAAATTGTTTGTTAGCCCATCTGCCCAAAGAACCAATAGTCAGTGCTGATGCCCTGGATGAATGGATTGGTGAAATTTGGGAACAATTCTACAATGATTGTGAAGAGGAAGCCAAAAAGCTCGGCAGTATGTCTTTGGAAAAATTTTATGACGAAGGCTCTTTTGCGACACTTGTTGTGGCGTGGCAAACAAGTATTGATACTTGTCAATGGATTAGCTTCGGCGATAGTGTGGTGTTTCACTACAACTATGCCACCAAGCATCTTGAATATAGTTTCGGTAGGCTGGGTGACTTCGATAACCCACCATATCTCATCAATTGTAAGGATGAATTGAGGAAAGAGGGATTTCGCAAGGGAACGTTTCACACCGATAATGATTCCATCGTGTTTGCAGCAAGTGATGCTCTGTCTCATTATATAATGATGATTTACGAAATTTCCAAAACAGAGGAATTCGCAGAAGAAATAAACGAAGCCATCAACCATCACTCTAAAAACGAGAACTATATCAAGGCAACCTTGGGAATGAAAAAAATGGATTTCGAAAAAGACGTAGTGGACAAGTTGAGTAAGTGCGTAGGACACAAAGGTAATTTTTCAAGGCACATTCAGAAATTACGAAAGCAAGGACTCCTTGCCCACGATGACTATTCTTTCGCATTGATGTCACATAAATAACTTTGCTATGCAATACCCATTATTATCAGAATATAGAGAATCTATCCTCAACGCAGAGGACAACTTCTACAAGTTGACTTACCTCCAGCCTGTACTGGACAACAAAGGTGAACCAGTGATGACCAGTGGCAACTTCGCTGTGGTATTCAAAATGACAGACGGTAAAAAGAACTATGCTGTAAAGTGCTTCACCAAAGAACAGGATGGACGAGCAGAGGCTTATCGTCTAATATCAGAAGAATTGGAGTTTGTTGATTCTCCCTACATTACAAGCATAAAGTACTTCGAAAAAGAGTTGTTTGTGGATTGTAACTGTGACGAGAACGAATTTCCCGTTCTTCTGATGGACTGGGTTGAAGGGGAATCCATGGAAAAGTACATTGCAGACAACTACCATGACAACTATGCCATGTCTATGCTTTGCTATCGCTTCTGTAATATGGCGGCATGGCTACGTTCCCAACCATTTGCCCATGGTGACCTCAAGCCTGACAACATCATGGTTTGTCCTGGCGGTAAGCTGACTATGGTAGATTATGACGGGATGTTTGTTCCTGCGATGAAAGGCCAGAAATCCCCATCTGTTGGCACCAAGAATTTTTCGCATCCTTTGCGAACTGTTGATGATTTCGACGAGACTATAGATGACTTTACTTTGGCAAGCATTGCCTTATCTTTGAAAGCAATATCCTTGAGGCCGAGTTTGTATGATAAATATTGTGAACCTGATAGGCTGGTGTTCTCTAACGTTGACTATTTGGATTTGAGCAATAGCAAAGTTCTGAAAGAAATACAAGAACTTTTGGGTGATAATGATGTTGCAAAATTATTGTCATTATTCTTTATGTCGTTTTCGATGAAAAATCTTTCTATGTGTTCTTTCCGATTTTTTGATAAACCATCAAAAATCTACAATATAAGTACAGAAGTGACAAATGAAGAATTGCAGAATGCAGTTGTCGATGAATACGGAGTGGAATATAGTAAAGATTGGAAGAAATTACTTAGAGCACCAAAAACAATTAGTGGGACATATACAATTAAAACGAGTACTGTAATATTAGCTAAAGGGGCTTTCCATAGTTGCTCATTAGTTTCCTATATACATATGCCTGATTCTGTAATATCTATTGGTGACAATATTTTTAGAGGTTGTAAAAAACTTTCAAAAATAGATTTATCCAATAACGTGACATCCATAGGGAAATCAGCTTTTTTCAATTGTACTTCTTTGCTTTCTATAAATCTTCCTTCCAAGTTAATGTCAATTGGAAATTTGGCGTTTTGGGGATGTACGTCTTTAAATTCTATAGTAATCCCTAATAGTGTAGAAAATATTGGACATCATACGTTTGGTAACTGCATTAATCTTTCTTCTATTATTATTTCTAATAGTGTTATGAGACTTGGAGATTGTATGTTTTATGGTTGTTCAGCTCTAAATTCTATAGTGATTCCTCATAGCGTAAAAAAGATGGACGGAAATCCATTTTGCAACTGGCAAGGAGACTTACTAGTAAAATCCCCATTTTTCACTTATAAAAATGGACTGCTATTTAACAAAGATTGCAAGAAATTAATTGCTTGTTGTTCTAGTCGGGGAAAATGCATAATACCTAATAGTGTGACAAGTATAGGTGACAACGCATTTTATAACTGTAATTCTCTTTCGTCTGTTGTCTTTCCCATTTATTTAGAAAATATTGGTAATGGCGCATTTTACGAATGCAAACATTTAAGTTCTATAGAGATTCCTGCAAACTTGGAAAGCATTGGAAATGCTGCATTCTATGGTTGCTCATCTCTTAACCCTATAAAAATCCCCAATAATGTGAAAAGTATAGGTGCCTATGCCTTTGAGAAATGTGTTTCTTTAATTTCATTGGAAATACCAGAAGGTGTGACAACTATTAATGAGGGTGCATTTCGTCTCTGTACATTTTTATATAGAATTAAAATTCCCAACAGTGTAAAAAGCATAGGTAAAGGTGCTTTTCACGAATGTGCTGCTCTCAATGGGGAAATTAAAAAAGATATCAAAGCGCGTTTCGGTAAGGAGGTTTTCGAATGATTATAATAGAATTTAAACGTAAATTGCAGGAGAGCCCCCCCCGAAGAAATATCCCAATATCATTATTGCCGATATTTCCGGCAAACTAAAGATTAATTCACAATGAATAAGAAGAAATATATAGCATAGTAGATGATTGTCTTTTTGGCACGTTTTCTGCATTCATGATTTTTGCCAACATCGGCAATATTCTAAGAGTACAGAATTGCGAGACAATATCCCCGTCTGAAATAATATGGAACATGAGATAATAGATAAATTCAAAGGTTGCATTTATGGTCAAGCCATCGGCGATGCCCTCGGACTCGGAACGGAGTTTATGGATGCCGATGAAATGACATGGAAATATCCAACAGGACTGCAACATTATAGCCAGATATTCCAAGATCGGCATAGAAAGCGCTGGAAGATTGGCGATTGGACAGATGACACCGACATGATGCTTTGCATTGTTGAAGCGGTCATTGAAGACAAAGGAGTCAATTTCATGAATATCGCCAAACACTTCAAGGCGTGGGCACAAGGCACTCCTATGGGCATCGGAGAAAACACATACAAGGTTTTGATGATGGGCGACTATATCGAAAAGCCATTTGAGGTATCGCAAATGGTATGGAAGATGAGCAAGTTCCAATCTGCCGCCAACGGAGGGCTAATGCGCACTTCCGTCGTCGGACTTTTCCCGAAAGAAGTAAGAACTTGCGCTGAGAACATATGCCGACTGACGCATTGCGACCCGAGGTGTGTGGGGTCTTGCGTAATAGTTTCTGAACTGATACATGCTTTGGTGTACGGAAAGGAACCTCTGTCACGTTTTCAAATGGAAAACATTGCAAGGCAATATGACTTGGACATATGTGAATACATAACCAAAGCGTGGCAGGAACAGGACGTCAAGAATCTTGTGGATTATGATCACTTGGGTTATACGCTGGTGACACTCTCCGTAGCACTTTGGGCTTATTGGCATACATCTTCGTTTGAGCAAGGATTACTTGCCGTTGTGAATGCAGGAGGAGACGCAGACACCAATGCTGCCGTGGCATGTGCCATACTTGGAGCGAAGTACGGCTACCAATCTATCCCAGCAGAATACGCTGGTGGTCTCCTATACAGAGACCTATTGGACAAAACGATAAATAATCTTTTAAACATCTGTATAAGTAAATAATATGGCACTCGCAATAAATATAGAAGACCTACTGAACAAGCAGAAGATAGAATCCAACCGCATTGAATTCAAGAAAGGCTGGAACCCTGCAAGTATATATCACAGCATATGTGCTTTTGCAAATGACTTGGATGACATTGGCGGTGGATACATCATAATAGGTGTAGATACTGATGACAAAACAGGTATGGCTATCCGCCCCGTGGAAGGTGTGCCGATGGACAAGATTGATGGGATTTTGCAAGAAATGGTGGGGTACAACAATAGGATGGCTCCTTATTATTTACCTCGCACTTCTGTGGAAGATGTGGATGGCAAGCAAGTTGTTGTCATCTGGTGTCCTGCTGGTAGTTATCGCCCTTACTCAGTACCGGCGAATGTCACAGCCAAAGGAACAAAGGAATATTTCTATATTCGCAGTGGCACCAGTAGCATAGAAGCGAGGGGTGAAGTACTCGTAGAACTGCGAGAATTGGCAAATAGAATTCCTTTTGACGAACGAGGAAATAGCGATATCTTGCTGGAAGACATCTCTTTGGTACTTCTTCGTGATTATCTGGTCAAAGTGGGTAGTAAGTTGGCGGACGAGGTGATAAAAGCCCCCTTGCCAACTATTCTTGACCAAATGGAACTTTATACTGGTCCTAAGGAGAACCGCTTGCTTCGTAATGTTACAGCCATGATGTTCTGCGAAAATCCCTGTAAATTCTTTCCTTATACGCAGATTGATGTGGTGACATTCCCTAACGGTAAGATGAATGACCCTAACAATTTTACAGAGGTCACATTCAAAGGCAGTGTCACGCAGATGATAAAACAGACCATGGATTACATCAAGAGCCATGTTCTAAAAGAACACGTACGCAAGGTCTCGGGAATACAAGAAGCTGAACGTTTTTGGAACTATCCATACGATGCCATAGAAGAGGCTGTTGTGAATTCAGTGTATCACAGAGATTTTTTGCAGCATGAACCCATTGAGATTACGATAGAGCCAAACGGCATATCTATCCTCAACTGCCCTGGCCCAGACCGCAGCATATCTAAAGAAGAGATAGAAAAAGGCAATATGCTGAAAAGTCGCCGATACCGCAACCGACGTTTGGGTGACTTCTTGAAAGAACTCGACCTCACGGAGGGACGCTCGACGGGCGTCCCTACTATCCAATCCAAACTGGCAGAGAATGGTTCTCCACGCGCTGTTTTTGAAACGACCGATGACCGATTGACATTCTTGGTGACGATTCCCATCCATGAAGGGTGTACGGAAAGTGCGGAGACTATAGAGAAAAGTTCGGAGACAAACGCGTTAAGTTCGGAAAAAAGTTCGGAGAGAAACAATATTAGTTCGGAGAGAAAGAGAAAAAGTTCGGAGAGGATTCTTGATTTAATAAGAAGGAAGCCCACGATATCGGCAACTGAAATCGCTATGGAAATAGATATGTCTTCTAGGGGAGTAGAAAAGCAAATCAAAAAACTTCGAGAAGCTGGAGTCATTAAGCGAAATGGTGCGGACTTTGGTGGTTGTTGGGAAATTGTAACGTTGGATAACAAATAAAAACGAATATGTTATTAGGAAACAGAATCAAAGATCTCCGTGACGAAACCGGGGTATTACAACGCCAGTTGGCGGCACTTTTGGAAATGGATACCCCTATGTTTAGTAAGATTGAGCGTGGCACTCGATTTGCCAAAAGGCATCAAGTCATTCTATTAGCCGAATATTTCCACGTTGATGCCAAAGAAATGCTCTCCTTATGGCTGGCCGACAAAATGCTATATGCCGTAAAGGGGGAAAATGAAATAGAGTTAACCCTTAAAGCTATTGATGTGGCAAAGCGCAAGTTGATTGATACAGCCCCCTAATTGAGCTTTGTCTAAAAAGAGAGTAAAGTGACTTACCGTGTCATCCAACTTTAACTCTTAAATGAACCTCACACAAAAACATTCTTGCGTGGGGTTCTTTTTTTCTCATTCTTGAAAATCCAATTAAAATTAAATCTTCAAAGATTCTCATCCATTATTGATATTTTATACTAACTTTGCACACATAATCGGATGGTTCGCTACACTCCGCTACAACTCGCTACAAGGGAGATACGATTTTTCGGAGGCGCAAAACGTACATAAGTTGTTGATTTACAGAAAGGCTACACTTCGATACACTTTTTGCTTCCCCAAAAGGCGCATAGGATGATGAAAAACGAATTTGTCTGATTAGATAATTGGATGCAAAATACATCCTAATAATGGATATTGTAAATACTCAACTTTCAGAAATGAAAATAGATGCAATTTTTAGTGCATAAAAAAGGCTAAAGGTTTCCGTATGTCACGGAAAATTAGTATCTTTGTAGTGTTCAAACAAAAAGATATTAATTCCTTTAGCCATGCGCAAAGATACGACAAAAATTTCAGAATTGCAAGAATATTTCCAACAAAATGAGTGCCATAAGGCAATAAACCGTATTTCTGAGGTGTTGGGCAGCCTTCGCCTTCGTGAAAAGCAAATTGGCGTGAGTAAGGCAAGCAATTGCAAGTATTCCATTCTTCAAGTGTTTCATCTTCTCGTCTTGTTCCCATTTTTTGGAGTGAAGGATGCGTTCCATTACAGTTCGTCCTCACTTGGCAGAATATTCCATTGCGAGAAAGATATGTTCTACGAATTTATGAAGAATGACATCATCGACTGGCGCAATTTGCTTTACATTATTAGCACTCAGCTCATCGATCGCCTCATGGTTCGTGCAGACTCAAAGAAAAGCAAGCATCCTGTATGCATTGTGGCAGACGACACCGACATACCAAAGACTGGACGTTGCATAGAGTTGATTGGCAAGATGTACTCCCATGTGTTGCATATCCATCGCCTGGGTTTCAAGGTATAGTACTCCCCATTTTTAGACAGGGTTCGACATTGTTTTTCCAGCCAAGAGAG
>CAVKBM010000189.1:0-8680 GCA_963654355.1 Bacteroidaceae bacterium
CATCTCTCGTCCCTCTTAACTCCTCGCTCGTCCCTTTGAAAATCTCGTCCCTCTTCACTCTTAACTCGTCCCGATGAACAACATCCACATTTCTACTCTCCGCAAACTCCTCCAATCCCCCGAGCCCCTCGACCTCACCCTTTGGACACGCTCCGGCGAGATTCAGCACTGGCACCGCTGCATCTCCCTCCGCTATAATTTCTACAAAGGCACGCGCCGCATGAAATTGCTGGACTCCAACGAAATCCGACAGCTCCGCGACGTCTGCATCTTTCAAGTAAACGGAATGGAGGTATTCCTATAAAGGCACGAAAAAAGGATGCTCGGTAGGAGCATCCCTCTATATTGTTTCGGTTGGAATTTATCAACCACGCATATCATCGTATGGATTATATTGTTTACCCAAGCACAACAAGAGAATTATAGCCAACAAGGGCGTTGCAAATATGCTCACCAATACCCATAATGCTGCATTTCGGTTTCTTCTATTAGCCATTACTGCAACCAATACATACATTCCCACATACGCTCCTAATGCCAATAACATGAATATGGCTACCCATAAATATATTCCAGAATTATTATAAGGAACATAGCTGTCAGAATTTGTCAAATTACTCTCCGCATCAGGCGTATTGTATGCCGTCACCTCAAATTTGATTTTAAACCTATGGGGACGGGTGAGCGATGCTTCTGAAGTATAATAGGAATAGTTCCTTTCATGTTCGTACGCAGGAACATTCACTTTCTTAGTCATTCCAGGGGCTACATCTATTTCGGAAGTATATTCCTCATAGTCAAGAGGATTCCCTTTCATGTCAAGATAGGTGATGCGGTACGTCACATTAGAAATGTCCTCATTGGTATTGTTTTTCAATGCCAATGTACCCTCACTGTCAAGCCATCCTTGTTCGTATGAAACCATGGAAACGGCATTGAGCGTATCCTTTGAGGTTGCTGACATACTCAACGAGATTGTCAGCATGAGAATGGTTAGTAATTTTCTCATAAGCGTTTGGATGTTTGGTTATTATTGTTAGTTCTTCTTTCTATATGCAATCAGTTCCTTGCCGCTCAGATAGATAGGCTGCCCCTCCACGTAATCTTCTTTTGCTTTGGCATCTTCCAAAATCTTGTCAAGGTCGAACTGACCAAGGGTGATTTCCTCATCGAAGAAATAGCAGAAGTAACGGTCGTGACGTGGATTTTCATAGCCTGTCTGCAACATTTTCTCCTTGCTCATCTCTCCAGTGTTCTTCACACGGAAGGTGTAAAGTCGCTTGATTTGCTTCTCGAAGTCGTAGAGGATGGCAAACTTAGCTCGCTTCACATAGTCGCGGCTCTTTACCACCGCTCCATGCACGTCCTTGCCGCCCAAGCGCACGTTATAGGCATCGTCTCTCTTGCCGCCTTTCCTGCTGAATATCCAGTTGAGTTGCTCCATGCCGTTATATCCACCAATGAGGATATAGGCATCGGGGTATTTCTCCAAATAGTGCATTGTGAGGAACTCTTCGGGAACGTCCACTCGTTGCATGGGTTCTACCTTTGGCAACTCGTCCAGCGTCCGTGGGTCTGTGCCCAACTTGCAGTCTGCCACATAGAACGCTTGCTCTAACTCAAACCGTACTTTTTCGTTCTCGTCTGCCACGCGCTTCATGGCTTCATCGCATTGAGCGTCGCTTAGTCCAAGAACATGTTTGCAGTGTTCCCTTTCCTTTTCGGGGTTGCGCAGAGCCAAAGAGTAATATTGCTGGTCGCTGCCCTCACGGTTCTCAAAGGGGTGGAACACTTTACCCAACACGCCTTGGAAGTTGTCGGTGATATATGTCTCGGGGTTCACATCGGCATGAGCGGTGATGGCGTAGAAGTCGAAGTTCTTCCTCAACATTTCTTGCATCTCTTTGCGGAACATATACCGCACCTCATTTCGCCACGCTTCTTTTTGAGAGGCATTGTTACGTCCGTAAAGAGCCACCACAAAGAGGAAGTTCACGTCGTAGTGTGCCAAGAGGAACGTGTCGCGGTCGAACAGACGGTTCTCAAACTGACGGCTTAGATAAAACTTTTCTCTGCCCTCGGTGAGTTTAATGCCTTTTTCCGGCTTCAGCACGTTTTGGTTAGCGGAGATAAAGAAATTGGGGATGATGTTGTAACCCTCGGTCACGTCGTCGCGCAGCTTGATGTGCCCCTTTTGGTCAGACTCCTTGCCGTTGCTGAAGAGGTCAATGTTCCACTGTATGACGTTCCGGGCATAGGTAAACTGCTTGAAGATGCTTTCCTTGCCCAAGGTGTTGTTGCGCTTGTAATACTTGGAATCACCTATATAATAGATAGTGTCGTCGTTGGCATTGTTGGTCAACTCTTTGTATTGATACATGTGGTCAACCCTCTTGCCGTCGGGCTGGTCTTTGAGTTCGGTGGGCAAGTTCTTGTCACCGATGAGTTCGTCGATGATGGCTTCAAACACTACGTGGAAACTCTTTACCAAAAGGTACTCCCTTTGGTCTATGTTCAGTGCAATGTTGTCGGGACGGTCGAAGAAAGCGTAGCAAAGTTCCCATAGTTCTTTGGCTTTGTCGGAGAAATACTTGTAACGTATCTGCTTTAACCGACGTTTGCCGAAACCGTTGATGTAACGTTTGAACTGCTTTTCGCCTATCAACTCAAAGTTAACGTTCATCTTCACGGGGAAACCGTACTCCGTGTGCATATATTGCAGGATGCTAAAGAAGATGACGAGCAACTCTTCATCGAAATTCACGGTGCGCTTCTTGTTGACGGGCGAAAGGTAACTCACGTCTTGACGGTGTGAACCGCCTATTTGCTGCACGACGGCAGGGCTTTTCGAGATGGTGCGTGTCCAGTTGATCTTGTTGTAACCGCTATGCTGGTTCTTCACGATGAACATCACGTAGTTCTCGTTGTCCTTGTTCCACTTTTGCAAGGCGAGCAACACATCGAGGAAGGTGTTGGCTTTTCGCCGCTTCCTTGTGTTGCCCATCATAGGGGCTTGGCGGTGCAGTACAATGCTCGGCGTTTCTTTCTTACCGCCCACGCGGTCATACTCGTGGTCTTTGAACACGCAGATGGCGCGGTATATCCACACGCTCAGTTCATAGATAAACTTCTGCTCCGTGGGTGTCAAGTCCTCGCACTTATCTGCATCAATTAGTTTCTTCGGGTCGATATGACCGAACACCTTTTCCTCGCCAAACTTGCCTTCGAGCAAGACCTTGGGCAGAATAAACACGCAATCGTTCACGTCAGGGTCGGGATTGAAGTAGTACCCCACGTAACTCAAACTTACCTTGCCCTCCACGTCTTGAAGCACACCAAGCCCCTTGAGAACGTTCGCCACGTCCTCATAAGCATATTGGTATTCTTCTATTAGGATGCGCATGGGTTAGTTCGTTGATTCTGTTACCGCCCAACCTTGCTGCTTAGCAAAGTCAATGATAAATTTAATGTTGTATTTATTCCACCACGAGAGTATTTTGTAGTTGATTCCGTCACTTGAAGTGATTTCTTCATTTACGAAGCAATTCACATAGCTATTTTTGATTTCTTCTGTACGAGCTAAAACTCCGTGGTATTGATATTTGCTTGCTACCTTGTCTCCGAAAGCCAATTCTTTCTGCAAATCCTCAAACGGTTCGTCTGCGTGTTCACTGATGTACTTTTGCACAATCTTCACGCCAAGGTCTTTTTTTGAGAGACGGTCATTTCCGTCAAAGGAATACTTTGTGTAGTCTATCTTGTTAACGGGGTCATCAAACTCTTCTTGTGGAGGCACGTCATCGTCCTCTTTTGTCAAAGCGGCTTCGCCAACAATCTTCACAAGGAACTTGCGAACATTCTCTACGTTCACCGTGTTGTCGTTATTGTAGAACGTCTCAAATGTAGCGGTTTTGCTCTTGTCGTCGCTCACGTTGAAGTCGTCGGTGTTTCCGTCCTTGAATACGTCGTTCCACAAGTAGAACATCACCTTGCTCACAAATCGCTCCACGCTGATTGGCTCGCCCTCTTTCGTGGGCTTACAGAAGAAGTAGCCGAGCTTCTTATCGTCGCTGCTTGTCTCAGCGGCAATCTTCTCGTTCATCTTGCTAATGAACGTCCACCAATCGTACGTTTCGTCACCGCACTTTATCTTGTAGCCCTTTCCGGCATTGGCTATCTTCACATAGTGCCAATCCCATCGACGTTTGAACGCACTGTCGATTGGGAACAAACTTTGGTCGCTCGTGTTCATCGTTGCCCAAATGTAGAGGTTGCTGGGCAGCAACAAGATGCTACCGCTCTTTATTTTTTCTGCCAGACCTTTGTAGTTTTTCACCACGCCGTCAAGATTCAATTTATTTGCTGGCAACTGATACTCACCGCCCTCTGCAAACGCCTCGGCAATCTCTCGTTGCAAGTCGGCATCGGCTTCGATGGGATAAGATGAGAATCCGTTGTCTTGACGGTCGAGCAACTGGAACAAGTCGCCGAATATCTGTGCGCAGTTGCCACGGTTTATTTCCTCTATTACGAGGAACTGCGGCTGCACTCCGTCCTCACCGCCCTCGGCATATTTCTTCCAAGCCGCAAGGTAAGCTTTTAGGAACGCTTGCTTCACAAACTTGTAGGTGATGCGGTCTTCCTTTACAGGCTCTTTCCCATCCATCACCACGTGTCCCGACACGTCGCGTAACTCCACCTTAGTCATAGTCGGCTTATATGCACCCACAAACGTAGAGTAGTCGCTATCGGGATGGAATGTCGTGCGTATTGTGCCGTACTCCTTCGTTATCGAGTCAATCTCAAACGACTTACCCGTACCGGGCGCACCGTAGTAGATTTGTTGGAGAGGGTAACGAGAAAGTTCTTCTTTGACATTCAGCAGATTATTCAAGTCTTCTGCCGGAATCTTTACGCAATTTGTTGCGGCAAGAATATTGAGAAACTCAATGTAGTGCTTATGTGTTGAATACGTCAAATAGTTTTTGCCGTTTGGACCTTGCTCGCTTTGTAGGTAAGACATTTCCCCATGTTTGGAAACTATTTCAGCTATGACCTTTTTGTATTTTCGTATATCTACAATAGAAAACACGCTTTCAAAGTCTGCACATTCTGACACATAACCGTTGATTGCATCCTCGTACTGAGATACATACAATTCGTGATCTGCTCCGTGTTGGTCAACAATTGCCCAAAAACGAATAAAACTTTTTCGTACATCTTGGGGTGACGGCGTACAATTGGGGTCTACATAAAGTTCTTCATACCCATCTTCTTTACCGTCATTATAATACTCCGATGTGTTCTCTATGAGAATATCGAATATATTGTCTTCTGCTTTTTGTATGTGTAGTTCTGAATAGCCACCAGCAAAGTAATTACGAATAGTAAACTTTGTGGTTTTGATTTTGCCTTTTGAATCTACGAATGTCACATCTTTCAATAACCCATTGAAATAAAAACGCTTGTCAATCTTACCGTTCTTCTGCGGGACGTCTTTACGAGCATTCCATACTTGTGTGAACGTTTCAACAGGCATATTACCATCTTTAAAGAGGGCATCCAATAATGCCAGCTGGTCAAGAACAAACTCATTTGAAAATTTGACAAGTTCATGCGTCGCCGATTGATCAAATTTTCGTGGCAATATTGAAGCGATAAACAAAATCGCTTGAGTTAAGTTTTCTTTATGAAACCGAACGGTTATCTGCTCACCGCAGTTTTTGAACATTTCATAATGCTCATTGTCCAAAAACAAGTCGGTGTTTTTTGCGTCACCAGCAGACGGATGTCTATAGCTTGCATTGGTATCATTGATGTGTTTTACAATTTCTTCCATATGCTTATTCGTGAATTATATTGTTCGTGATTAGATAATAAAGTATAGCATAAATGGTATTTACACTAACGGCATTTCCTGCTTGTTTGTATAAAGAACCATCTGCAACTCCGGCATTTCTTCCTAATGTAGCAAATTCAGCAGGAAATCCCTGTAACATAAAGGCTTCTTCAGGGGTCAATTTGCGGATAGGAAGTGTTGCTAATTCTTCCTTTGTCATTGTCGTGACAGGATTTATCGCACCATGGGATTCAATGAAATCTTGACTATAATAATTATCTTGACAAGCTCTGTGCATCTTGTGCATTGTTGCAGTCAGAGGTCGTGCGATACTCATGTTAATGTCAGATTTTGACTTGAAATTCGCAGAGCCGTCAGCCAACAATGTTGGTTTTATCCTTTCAGACAGGAAATATTTTTGTGGCACATCGACGGCTAATATATCATTCACCGTTTGATAATGATATGTACTTAATCCATCAAAAAAATGATCATAATAAGCTGCGATATTCTCACATGTAAATTGTTGCTCAAAGTCATTTGGTAGTTGCTCTGTCGTCGCAAAAATTATTACTCGATTACGGGTCTGAGGAAGATGAAACTTAGCTGTATTAAATACATCGCTAAAAACTTTGTAACCCAACCTTTCGAGTTCTTCGTGAATACGAGCAAAAGTTCTTCCTTTGTCATGAGTTTTGAGATTCTTTACATTTTCAAGAAGTACATATCTCGGCATTCTAACTTGTAGAATGTCCATAATTCGGAAGAACATCTGTCCTCTATCCTCGTTGAATCCTTCTTGTTTGCCCATCATACTAAATGTTTGGCATGGAAATCCACCTGTAAGCAAATCAAAATGTGGAAGCCCTTCAATATTAGTAATTTCAGAGGTAAACGTAACTATATCCCCCATTGCAATTTCATTGTCGTTTTCGGGATGATAGTTTGCGCAATATGTAGTAGTAGCCTTGGCATCTATTTCAGAATAGCCAACGCAACTAAAATCCATTATATTATCTTGGGTAAGCAAGTCCATCGCTCGCCTAAACCCACCTATACCAGCAAATAATTCAAGATGCCTCATTCTAAGAATTTCATTATGCCATCGCCTATGGCTTTGGCAAGTTTCACGGGAACTGCATTTCCAACCTGAGCATACCAATTGTTTTGTGAACCCGTTATCACATAATCATCAGGGAATGTTTGTATTCTGGCTGCCTCGCGTGGACTTAATCCTCTTGCATCCCATGGATGAATATACATATTGCAGTCAAATCTCATGTGTGACGTGATAGTCTTGCATATTTGGGTTTCATCCAGTTTGAAATACTTATCCTTGAAAATGTCTTTACGCCTTGTATAAGGCATTATATCGGCAATTGATTCATGCAGAGAATTTGCTCCTTGGGGTAATCTCCTATAAATCTCCACGTCTCGTTCATTGTTGTAGCGATTCTTGTGGTTATACAACTTTGTAATGACCTTTTCACCATTGATAAAATGATAGAAATCATTTTGCAAATAAGAGAAATCACATTCAGTAAATCCAGATTCCGCACATTCTATTCCCTTTGAACCTTTTTCTTTCTTTGCAATCAAATGGGGTAATCCTTCCAACGCATCTTTCAATACGAATGGTTTGCGTTTATGCTTATAGATTTCATCAAAGATTTCTTTTGGAGAAACTCCCATACGATTACCAATCATTATGAATCTTTCTCGGTTTTGAGGAACGCCATATTCTTGTGCCTTAAGAATTGCATAGTCGTATTGATATTCTTCACCAAGATATTCCTTGAAATTTTGATTTATCTCATCAATCTTGTTCATCATACCTTTTACATTCTCCATAATGAAGAACTTGGGTCTAACTTTTTTCAAGAATATAAGATATTGCTTATAGAGGTTGTTTCGTGGGTCATCCAAAATTCTTTGACGATTCGCCATTGAGAAACCTTGACAAGGCGGACCACCACAAACCAAAGTAATATCAGAGAGTATTTCCTTGTAATCTTCCAGCTTGGTATTTAGTTCAGCTATATCTCCTACAAAATAATGCTCTTCGCTCAAATCATGGTTGTATTTATATGTGTTACAGAATTGTTCCACAATTTCATTGATAAACCAAGGAGTAAAGCCTGCTTGTTGGAGACCCAAACTTAGTCCTCCACACCCTGCAAATAAATCTACAAATTTATATTTTTGCTTCTTTGCCATTATTTTGTGCTTGCCTCTTCCAAGTTTGCTTTCACAATACTCAAATAATTCACTTCGTCTTCAAACTCGCTACCGAACTGCGTGTGGAGAACATTGAGTACATCTTCTATCTTGTTGACTTGCTGCAAGAGCAGCTCTTTATCATTCATTTCCATGATTGTCATTTAATTATTGATTTGACTTTCAAATTCTTCCATTCGGAGTAGCTCCGAAATGTCTACTTTCAGCAGTACGGCTATACGCATAAAGGTTTCAATATCAGGCTGGCAAGTATTGGTACACCATTTCGACACTGTGGCTTTGTCTTTACCCAATTGGTCTGCCAACCAATTATTGGTCTTCTCCTTTTCAGCGAGGACAATCTTTAGTCGATTTATCTTTTTGTTTGCCATTGTCGGGTTATTTACGTTTTTAATAAACAAAGGTAGGTATTTATATCCGCAAACAAGAATAATCAAGCAAATAATTTTGCTTTGCACGAAACTATTAGCGAAGCGGATAAACTACGAGGCTCATTCATTTGTCTTTTCACCGCCCACCACGTCCCTCTACCTTCGCCCTAAAAACAAGATTCTATGCCCAACTATACAGACAACACATTCACCGTGCGAGCCATTCCGGGGG
>CAVKBM010000190.1:0-8624 GCA_963654355.1 Bacteroidaceae bacterium
TCCATCATCTTGTCAATGAACGCAAGGTGAATTTCCACCCTGATGACAGATTTGAAGATTACGTGTCTTGTGAAGATGGAGAAACCTCTTTCTCACAAGATGTATATAATCGTCTAATGGACGAGAGCTTTGATGTTTGTGAAAAGAATGGTACAGACATTTACGCCATAGGGATTGAATTTATGCAGAATGCCATTGCGTAACATCAACATGAATGTCGCTAATTTAAACACTGATGGAAAATAATAAATATGAATTACTGCAAGAGCAGGCAAACAAGATAGATGAAGTTATCAAGGTGTTGACCGAACAATTCGGGAAGGACTTTGAGGACGAAGTAAACAATTTGAGTATTATAAAAGCTAAATTGAAACAGATAAAGAAGTAAAAAAATCATCATCAACAATATGGCATATAATTTCATAGATTTGTTTGCTGGCTGTGGGGGACTCTCTGAGGGTTTCCTTCAAAGTGGTCATTATCGAGCATTAGCCCATGTCGAATGGGAAAAGCCGATGGTTGACACCTTGCGTAATAGGCTAGTTCAACATTGGAATCATACGGAAGAAGATGCCCTAAAAAGAGTTGTCCAATTCGATATTCAAGAAACAGATGAATTGATAAATGGAAATTGGAACCAGAAGGCTATAGACAAATACGGAGCATTTAATCATAGAGATACCATAGATGGTGGTCTTCGTAGAATTGTCGGTAATCATCATGTTCATATGATAATTGGAGGACCTCCCTGTCAAGCCTACTCTATTCATGGTAGAGCTACAAGTCAGAACAACATGGATGATGATTATAGAAATTATCTCTTTGAAAGTTTTTGCAAAGTCGTTGATGCTTTCCGACCAGATGTTTTTGTCTTCGAGAATGTTGCGGGACTTTTAAGTGCACATCCAGGAGGAATACCAGTACGAAACAGAATTTTTGATGCTTTTCTACAAATTGGTTATCAAATACGTACACCATTGGAAATGCCAAACGTGCTATATAATGCCGTCAATTTTAACGTTGCCCAAAATCGTCCACGTGTAATTATCGTCGGCATACCGCAAGGGTCACCTTTAAACTTGGATGATATATATGGTTCTATAACTAGTCAAGAAAACCCGGCACATCGGTTGACTGTAAGGGATGCTATCGGAGATTTACCTCCATTATATCCTCTCCAACATTCAGTAAAAGAAGGGAGGATAACAAGGTCGCATACGCTCAACCCTAATTCAGAAATCACTCAGCATGATGCTCGAAATCATAGCGAACGTGACAGAGGCATTTATGTTGATTGGGTGAAAAATAGGATGAATTATATTTCACACAAAGATATGGTCGAATACTATTTTGCAAAGACAGGGCATCATACTTTGTTTCAAAAGTACAAAAGTCTTGAATGGGATTTGCCTTCGCATACCATTGTGGCTCATCTTTCAAAAGATGGTCATATGTTTATCCATCCAGATGCAGAACAAGCACGCAGTATAACAATTAGAGAAGCGGCATGTTTGCAGAGTTTTTCTAAAGATTATCAATTTTTAGGAAGTAGGCCGTATAACTATAAAATGATAGGAAACGCCGTTCCTGTTAACTTTGCAAAAGGAATAGCCAATGGAATATTTAATAGTTTACAACAACATCAAGAGGAAATAGAAGAAGAATTATGAATATATTAATTGCTTGTGAAGAAAGCCAAGCAATCTGCAAGGCATTTAGGGAAAGAGGACACAATGCTTATAGCTGTGACCTTTTTGAATGTAGTGGAGGGCACCCAGAATGGCATTTCAATATGGACGTTCTTAAAGTTATACCAGAACATGGGGGTATATTACAAACGGGGGAAGAATACCATCTTCCAGAAGGAGAAGTTTGGGACTTAATGGTTGCTCATCCACCCTGCACATACCTTTCTGTCAGTGGTGCTAGATGGTTGTATCATCCCGATGATGCGCATTTACCGATAGAGCAAAGGAGAGAACATCCTCATCATATCGGAAGGCGCAAAATGAAAGAGGAAGCCATCAAGTTCTTTATGGAATTCACAAAAACAGATATTAGACATTGGGCAATTGAAAATCCTGTTGGATGTATGAATTCGATATACCGTAAGCCAGACCAAATTGTACAACCATTTTGGTTTGGGGATCCTGCGTCTAAAAAGACTTGTCTTTGGACGCATAATCTTCCGCCATTAGTTCCAACTAATATGGTAGAAGAAGGTCCTCGTGTCGTTCTTTCTAGTGGGAGGTCTTTGCCAAAATGGTATTCAGATTCATTTAATACGAAAATTTCAACAGAAGAAAGACGGAAATTAAGAAGTAAAACTTTCCCTGGATTTGCAGAAGCTGTTGCCGAGCAATGGGGTAATTATATTATAGAACATGCTGTACGTCCGTAAGTTATTCACGCAAGATTTAAGGGATGGCAAACAAATTGCTTTCCCCAAAGAACCATCATTATCGTTCTTCTCTTTCGATTATCCTAGAAAGGAGGAAGACAGGTATATAACATTTACCTTTCGTGCTGTTTTTAATGAATTTGCTGAGTATGAAGGAACGGTTATTAAAACCCGACTTTATGCCGCAGGGTCAGAAGCTCGAATGGATGGAGAAGTAAAAGCTTTTGTAAGAGACAAGTTGAATGCAAAAGTTGGTGACCTGTTGGTTTTCAAAAACAAAGGAACAAAACATACAGACTTTGAGGCAATGTTTTTGCCTCAAAGTAACCCTTATTATCCAACAATTTTAGCATTAGGTAATGGAGATAATCATTCCGTATGCATGTATGACATAATACCTCCCGATAATTCCGACAAAACTCTTCCTCTCCAACAAATCTACTACGGTGCACCAGGAACGGGAAAATCCCATGATATTAACTTAATAACAAAGAAATATGGTGCTATCCGAACGACGTTCCATCCCGATAGCGATTACTCGACGTTTGTCGGTGCTTACAAGCCGATGATGGAAGAGGTGGATGTGCAAATTGTCCCCGTGGCTGTGGCTGGAGGCATTACTCTTGACACAAATAAGGGAACATATAAGGAAAAGCGCATCAGTTATAAATTTGTAAAGCAAGCTTTCTTGAAGGCATATCTTGCAGCTTGGAAGAAATATGCAGAGCGCGACGAGAAAGGTATTCAACCACAGTTTCTAGTGATAGAAGAAATCAACCGTGGTAACTGTGCCCAAATATTCGGTGACTTGTTTCAATTGCTTGACCGTCAGGACAACGGATTCTCTTCATACCCAATTGAAGCCGATGCAGACTTGCAGCGAGAAATAGAAGCTGCGTTTGTCGAGGAGGGTGGCGAATACGAATTGAAGGAGGGAAAACTAGAATTAAACTCTAATGTAGTAGAAGACTACTGTGGCATTTTGGCGGATGACATCAAAATGGGTAAGATACTTCTCTTGCCCAGCAACTTTTACATTTGGGCAACCATGAACACGAGCGATCAAAGTCTATTTCCTATAGACTCGGCTTTTAAGCGTCGTTGGGATTGGCACTATGTTAAGATTGCCGATGCCAAGAAAGAGTGGATGATTAAGTGTGGTTCTGAAGCTTGCGATTGGTGGGTGTTTATACAGAAAATCAATAAGGTTATTGCGACCGAGACAAGTAGTGATGATAAGAAACTTGGGTATTTCTTTTGCAAACCTGATAAAAATGGAATTGCAATAAGTGAAGAGAAGATGGTTGGTAAGGTGTTGTTCTATCTGTGGAATGACGTATTCAAGGATGGAGACACTTCAAAGTTTAAAGTAACAGAAAATAGTGAAGAACCTTCGTTTGAAGAGTACTATATAACAAATGACAAGGGGGCTACTATTGTGAACCTTTCTGCCTTGCGACAATTCTTAGTTAATGTAGTGGGCGAAGAAGAGATGATTGCAGATTTTGAAGCCGAAGGAGACAATAATACGACAGAAAAATGGAAACCTCGTTTTTGCTTGGACGGAGGCGAACCTAAGAAGATGTTTGATGTTGTCTGTGATTTGGTACAAAAATATGCAGAAAATCACGTAGAATACAATGCCGAAAAAATCATCAACGATATAAATGCCGAATGTCAGAGTATGTTAGACAACATAATAGGGAATTTCATTGTTGAGTCGGAGAAGAAACATGTTGAACGTTGCAGGGACAAAAACGAAAAGCCCGTAATAGTTGATCTTGGCGCACGTGGAAAAATTTTCATTAATCGTTATTGGAATGATAAGAACCGTAATCCATTTATCGAAATCGCAAAAGATAAGGGATGGGGAGAAATTAAATGTAAAAGTTAAAGTATGCGCATCCTTATAGAAGAATATCCATACACTTATGAAGACGTTTGTCACGTCCTCAAAGGGCTTACTGTGCTTCAAGATGGAGAAGACAAGGTGAGTCTAAGCTATGTGGGCTATTACTTCAATTCTGATCCAGATGTGCACGACTGCGTGTTCATTCTACCGAAGGTGTTGCTAGAAGGAGAATTTGGGAAAGAGAAGGTGTTCGGACATATTGACCCGAAAGATATGATAGATGCAGACAATTGTAAGGAACTGACACCCCAAGAACATGCTTTCATCTACGAACTGAGTGTGTGGATATACCGATCCATTTGCGTATTCAAAGACCATGAGTATGATCGTATGGGCGGCAAGAAGAAAGCGCCAAGCATCGTAAAACATAAACAAGCTCCCATGATGGGCAACACGCACAAGAAGCGCAAGACCAACACATTCCTTGACGTGTTGCTCGCCCTACAGAAATGGAATCGGGACAATGAAAGCTATGTAATGTTCATCGTGAAGAACCTGCATAGCGGCTACAACAAGATTAATTGGACTCGCACCATATCCAAAAGCCAAGCTATCATCCAGCAAGCGAATGGTTTGCACAACCAGGACGTTAGCTATCTGAACCCAATCAATAAGAAGCGCACCATCAACTTTGACGAAGAGCTGCTGGTCATCTATTTTAGCATTTTGCAGCACATACATCAAACATATGGATTCCCTGTGAAAATGAATGTCAATTTCGAGTTGATTAGCGAAAAGCAGTTCAAACGATATTTAGGAGGATATGGCAAGAGACGGTTGAAGCAAATCAAGTACAAGTATTTTTCTGACAAGTCAAAGGAGTTGTGGGAATTGTGCTATGCCTTCTTCGACCGTCCAGATGCTATAGCCTTGAATGTTGACCAACGAGAGTACTTGTTAGTCAAGAGTTTCCATGTTGTGTTCGAAGCTATCATTGATGAACTTGTTGGCGATAAGAACCTTCCCGCCGAGCTAAAAGACCAGCCTGATGGTAAGAGGGTTGACCATATGTATCAATATCAAGAGTTAACCAACAACGATACAGATGATACAATCTACTACATAGGAGACTCCAAGTATTACAAAAGAGGAAATTCTCTTGGAAAAGAAAGTGTCTACAAGCAGTTTACTTATGCTCGCAACGTGATACAGTGGAATATCAACCTTTTCTGCAATGGTACAGAGGCGGAACAAAAAGGACATATCAAGTTGCGTGACGATGTTACTGAAGGGTACAATATCATTCCCAATTTCTTTATCTCCGCAAACCAAAACTCATTAGTGCCGAAGGATAACATCCAACTTGTAGACGAAGATAAACGCAAGCAGGGTAAGCCCTATCGACAGCAATATTATCTAAACCGTCAATTTGAGAACCGTCTGTTTGACCGTGATACATTCCTCTTGGCTCACTATGATGTAAATTTCCTTTTTGTGGTAGCACTCTATGGACGCAACAATCGCACAAAGAAAGAAGCATGGCGAAACAAAGTGCGTATGCTTTTCAGACAGGAAATACAAAAGCAGCTAAGAGAGAATTTTGATTTCTATGCAATTACGGCTCATTCCGATGTCACCCCAGATTCATACATCAAGGAAAATTTCCAATCATTGTTGGGAAAAGTTTTCCATCCTTTTGAGGACAGAATTGATTCCAGAGGCTACAATCAGGCATATTACTCATTAGCATTGCGTAAACCAGAGAAAGAAAAGGAATATTGTGAGAAAGTTCTAAAAATGAGTATCGCAGATGCTGAAGAAGCGATGAAACGAGTAGCAGACGAGAACGAGCGCACTAAGTTCGAGCTTGAGCAAGCGTTTTATGTAGCTAAGTGTGATTTAGGTATTGACCCACGAACACTTCCAGAAAGCAAAATGCCTATTGTAGAGCCAAAACCTCATACAAAGGTAGAGCCAAAATTCCTCACGATGCATTATCTTGAGAACTATGCCGACACAGATGTTCTGATAGGTTGCTTCAACGGATATGAGCATCTTAATTGGATATTTGGTAGACAAGGCACGAAACGTGATGATGCCTACAATGTGCGTATCGGAAAAGATGTACGAGGTGGCGTAGTGAAAAGCCGCAATCAAGTGAAACACGCTAAGTTTGTATTGCTTTATGAGTTTGGCAAGGAAAACGAGGGCGTACGTTGGGCATTTCGTGTAAAAAACATTGGAGAAATGACCAAAGAGAAGATGATAGCCACAGGCTATGTAGCCCCACGCCACGACCGCTACCTATGTTATTTTTTCGATGAAGAGATAACACTTGGAGAGTTCGATGTTGCAGCTATCATTGCTTCTGCAAGGTCCGGTAATGATGCATATCAAGAAGGACAGCCTATCTATATGGCAGGCAAAGATTTAATAAAATATAGAAAATAGAATAATATGAAACATATATTTTCATTGCTTTTTTGTGCCTTGGCGAGTGTTGCTGCATTCGGACAAACATCTAAACAGAGGATAGATTACCTCAAAGAACATCTTGTATATCCAAAATATGAGATTGGTGATACCGTATATGTATGGCTGCAGATCATGGATGACAAGCCTGTTGGTTATATGCCAGGTATAGAAATCAAAAAGTATACAGTAATGGATATTGCCTTGACAAATGGTGGGGTCTATAAACACGACAACACATTATCTTTGTCTTATCTTCAAGAAACCACAGACAAGGAATTAGAAGAAGTTTATCTCCTGCAATATAAATATCAGTTGCTTCCTTGTGACGTAAAACAAATTGTGGGGAACACATATCCAACTCTGATACTTGAAAACAGAGTGTTTCCTGACTACAATAGTTGCCTAAAAGCAGTTCAAAGTCATAAAGAAGACGAATAAAGTGATGATAATGGAAAGCGGTTTACCTATAATAGAAGCAAAAAAGGAAGCACCATTTGCTGGCGATTTGTTGGATCGTGGCAGATGTGCATTTGTCCTTAGGAGTATAGTTGAAACTTTTGGAGAAGAATGCGTTATTAGCCTTAATGGCAAGTGGGGTACTGGAAAAACTACATTTCTCGCCATGTGGGAAAAGTATATGGAGAATTTTGGGTATAAAGTTATCCATTTTAATTCTTGGGAAAATGAAGATGCCGAAGACCCTTTAATTGCTCTAATTGCCGAGTTCAAGAAAATCGCAGGAAAAGACCATGAAAAATGGAAGACGATAGCCTCTGACATTGGCAAAGTAGTACTTGCAATGCTTCCGTCTATTGCAGGAAAAATCGCAGGAATAGACCTTCAAGACATTATCAAAGATGGAGCGGACAAAGCTGTAGACATAATAAATACCCGAATAGATGAATATTGTAGGCAAAAAGCTATCCTCAAAGACTTCAAACATTCTCTTGCTGAATATGTAGAAGAAACTTGTAATGGTAAGCCGTTGGTTTTTGTCATAGATGAGCTTGATAGATGCAATCCGTCCTTTGCAGTAAAGACATTGGAACGCATAAAACACATCTTTGAGGTAAAGGGTATCGTGTTTGTCATAGCTATTGATGAAGTTCAGCTTTGTCACTCAATACGAGGGTTCTATGGGTCTGAACAAATTGATTCCAAAGACTATCTAAGGCGTTTCTTCAGAATACAGTATGATTTGCCAAATGAGGATTCCACGGAAATTATCCAAGCAATAATGTCAAGGTTTGATTTTGGTAAGATGCCTGAGGTTAACGAAAACTACAAAAGTTGCTACAAAGACTTGCCTGACTTGTTCTCTTTGTTGTATAAAGGGAAGCAAATGAGTATTAGACAGTTGGAACAATACATTCTATATGCAAGACTTGCTTTAGCTAATTGCAAAGGGTTATATGTTGACCCTACATCTGTTGCATTCATCGTGTACATAAAGATGTTTGAACCCAATTTCTTTGAGGGATATTCTAAAATGCAACTTTCACACGATGAAGTAATAAAGCATTTTGAAGAGAATTACAATGATGTATTCTTCAATACCAAGACAAGCTCTCCAACTTATCTTTTTTATAATGCAGTTGCAGATATGTTGGCTATAAGATGTGGATATGAAAGTCTAAGCGAATTGTATGAAAAGCCCATGGAAAGTATGGGATTGAATAATATGAGATTGAAAGTAAAAGTTTCAAAATTTGACAAGGATAGTTTTGCTCGTTATTTTAACGGCAAAAGTTCACAAATGGTTGGATTAAATACATTGTTGTCCAAAATAAGTCTAGTTCAAGATTTTTCTTCCTAACAGATAAAATCGCCTGACATTAAGCCCACAGCCTAAGGTCAGGCGGTTGCTCATTCATCACGTCCCATAGTGCTTTGCTA
>CAVKBM010000191.1:0-8534 GCA_963654355.1 Bacteroidaceae bacterium
CTCTCTTGGCTGGAAAAACAATGTCGAACCCTGTCTAAAAATGGGGAGTACTATAAAGCATCATGCACAATAAACAATTATTATGGCTAGGCAGCATAAGTATGGAGATATTCTTCATTCATGGCTTGAGTTTCCGCATTATTCAGAGCATCTTCCTCAGAATCTACGGCGAAGACATCCCTATTGTGGGGTGGCAGTTTTGCATAGCTCTGGCACTTACTATTTTCATGGCATGGGGAGCAAAGAAGTATATAGTTGCTCCAGCTTACAATCAATACAAAAATACCAGATAAAATGAAGCAGCACAAACTATTTGTTATCCTTTCTATCCTATGTATCATAGGAAGCCTAAGAACTTATGCCCAGTTTACCATCAATGGAAAGCGTATCGTCTATGATAAACTTTCCAATACCTATATGGCTAGCATTCCCGAAGATTCGTTTGGAAAAGACTATCCTGCCATGATTATACTAGATGCAGACTCTGCTTGGTCCCGAGAAGAAATGGCAGAACATATTGGAGTAAGCAAAAAACAATACAAAGAGAATTAAAAAAGATGCCATCCGTTCAATTTTTTGGACCATCAAAAACTGGTCATTGGGAAATATTAGACAATAAAGATGATTCGTGCTCTTTCGATATTAATCCCCACATATAATAAGGATTGTGTTGTGCTTGTAAGGAATTTGCAAGTGCAAGCGGAAGTTTTGCCAAATTTCAAGTATGAGATACTTGTGGCTGATGATGGGTCTACCGACTTGGCTACAATAAAAGCCAACCGGACAATCAATGCTTTAGAACATTGCAGGTATATTGAGAGAAAGCAGAATGCTGGCAGATCCATAATCCGCAACTTTTTGGCAAAGGAAGCACAGTATGAATGGCTGTTGTTCATAGACAGCAACATGAATGTTATTAATGCCCAATACCTTAGAAACTACCAAATGGCAAAAGATAACGATGTTATCTATGGAGGCTATCAAGTAAAACGAAATCAAGATAGTTTGAAGCACAACCTGCGTTACATCTTCGAATGCAAGGGTACGCAAAACAGTAACTACAAAGAGCGGCAAGCCAATCCCTATGGTGATTTTCACACCTCCAACTTTGTCATCAAGCGCAGCGTTATGCTCAAGTATCCCTTGGATGAGCGATTCAAATACTATGGATACGAAGATGTCTTGTTTGGCAAGACCTTGAAAGAAAACAATATTCACATCGAGCATGTGGATAATCCTTTGGGGTATGATAATTTCATCGGGAACTTAATGTTCGTCAACAAGACGGAGGAAAGTCTTCGTACGCTCTATCAATTTAGAAATGAACTGCAAGGTTATGTAAAGGTGCTCGATCTTGCCAATCGCCTAAAGGAATGGCATCTTTATTCCGTCTGCCATAAACTGTACCCATTGCACAGTTTGTCATTAAAAGCCAAACTCACATGCAATAAACCAAGCATTTTTTTGTTTAATATATATAAACTATTATACTACATACATTTGGACACATGAGCAAGAGATTATTGTTTATACTTTCGTTTCTGTTACTACAGGCCGTTTCATACAAAACAGTTGCCGCCATCGGCGACTGGAAAGCCTATTTGGCTTATCATGACGTGCAGGAAATAGAAGAAGCAGGAAACCTGATTTTTGTTCAGGCTTCCAATGGTCTCTATGTCTATAACAAGAATGACCAAAGCATCCAGACATTCAGCAGGGTTGATTATCTCAGCGATTGCGACATTCAGCATATCGCCTACAACAAGACTGCCAAGCGACTGGTTATTGTCTACGCAAATTACAACATAGACCTCATGAATGCCGCCAATTATGAGGTAAGCAATCTCTCCGACTATTATAATGCTTCCACCACTGGAGACAAGACAGTAAACGACATCTATATAAGCGGAAAATATGCCTATTTATGTAATGGATTCGGCATAGTCAAGGTAAATGTGGCTGAAGGTGAGATAAGTGACACCTATAACCTGGGATTCAAGGTAAACTGGTGCGAGATAAAGGACAACTATATTTATGCCTATAGCCAACAACAGGGCCAATATTGTGCCCCTTTATCTACAAACTTGCTCGACAAAAAGAATTGGAATAAAGTAGGTGACTACACTGATAAGAAACAAGAAGACAAAAGTGAACTCCAACTGTTTGTCAGCACTTTAAATCCTGGGGGGCCAAAGTATAATAACTTTTGGTTTATGAAGTATGCCTATAACCAGCTGTATACTTGTGGTGGTGGATTTGGGCATCAGATAGAAACTCTACGTCCTGGAACCATACAAATATGGAATGGAGACAACTGGAATATCTACGATGATGACATTGCATCGAAGACTGGTATTAAATATGTAGACATGAACTCACTGGATATTGACCCCAATGATACGAGCCATGTGTTTGTGGGAGCCAAAAGTGGACTGTATGAGTTTCAGAGTGGGAAATATGTTCAAATGTATAATTCCAGCAACAGCCCCATCACCTCATTCAATGGAACCAGCAAGAACTACCAAATTATCTGTACAGTAAAATACGACAACGACGGAAACTTATGGATGCTCAACAGCCAATCGCCTCAAAATGAGTCGATCATAGAATATACGAAAGGCAAGGAATGGGTATCTTTCAAAAACGATGCACTATACGATACCAACCTCAAGGCTTCGCTGGGTTCCATGGAATGCCTGTTTTTAGACAGCAGAAATTTTCTCTGGTTTGTTAACGCACACTATTACACACCTTCTCTATACTGCTACCAACCATCAACAAACACTCTACTAAGCTACAAGACATTCACCAACCAAGACGGCAGCGACATTGGCGGTTCGTCGGTACAATACGTTACAGAAGACAAAGAACACAATATATGGGTAGGTACTGCTAAAAACACTTTTATGATAAACTCTAGCGAAGTGGGGAAAGACAGTCCAACATTCACACAAATAAAAGTGCCACGTAACGATGGGACAAACTATGCCGACTATCTGCTCGAAGGGATGAACATCTCTTCTATCGTAATAGATGGAGGCAATAGGAAATGGTTTGGAACCAAGGGAAACGGGGTTTATCTCATCAGCGCAGACAACATGACAGAGGTCCATCATTTCACGTCGGAAAACAGTAAATTGCTTTCTGACAACATAGAGTCCATCGCTGTCAATGAAAAAAATGGCGAGGTATTCTTTGGCACAGACAAAGGACTCTGCTCATACATGAGTGATGCCAGCACTACCAATGAAAATATGACAAAAGAAAATGTGTGGGCTTACCCCAACCCGGTAAAGCCTGACTATACCGGTCTCATCACCATTACGGGATTATCATTTAACTCGGATGTAAAAATTGTCACTTCGAATGGCATTTTGGTTAACCAAGGCAGAAGCAATGGGGGAACCTATTTATGGAATGGCTGCGACCAAAAAGGCAAAAAGGTATCCAGTGGCATCTATATGGTAGAAACCGCCACCAACGAAGGCAGCAAAGGAACAGTTTGTAAGATAGCTATCATCAGATAATGAACTCGACATACATAAGAACATGGCTCATCAGCATATTGACAGGGCTACTATTGGCAAATAGTAGTTGTGGTATCTATGCCCAATTTAAGGTAAATGGAAAGTCGCCTGCTTACGACGCCAGTAGCCAAACGTATCTAATTGCCATACCTCAAGAAGCATTTGAAAAGGACTATGCCACCCACATAACCATCGATAGAGACACCATGTGGAGCAACCTCAAAATTGACGGGCAGGAAATAAACGAAGACTTTACCTTTCAGTCTGTTTCCGCCAATAAACAATATGCTCTATCAGCCCTTGACAACGGGAAGGACATCCAAGCATATATTACCTTTACCTATTTGCCCATACTAAACATAAAGGGAACCTTCGGATATGACTATGTCAAGGGAACCATGAGCTTGCTGCTGCCTAACGAAAATAACGCAGAGGAAATCTTGGTCAAAGCGAAATGGAGAGGAGGCTCTACCAACACAGAAAACAAACACAAAAGGAACTATAAAATCAAGACTATAGACTCAAGCGGGAAAAGCAAGGACTACTCTTTCCTGAACATGAGAAATGACAACAACTGGATTCTAGACGCAGGGCAAGTGGACATGTTCAGAATGAGAAACAGAATAGCCACTGAACTATGGAATGATTTTGCAACCAAGCCATACTATGCCAGCAATGAACCTAAGGCCAAAACAGGTGTAGACGGAAAGGTTATAGAGGTGATACTCAATAATGAGTATAGAGGTATCTATTCACTAACCGAAGCTATGGATCGCAAGGAACTTAAGCTCAAGAAATATGATGAGGATAAACAGGAGATGCATGGCCAACTTTGGAAGGCCAGCGGATATGGCTATGCTACATTTTGGGAAAAACCAGGAAATTATGACAACAATAGCGAAACTTGGAATGTGTTTGAAACAAAATATCCAGACATAGACGATGTTTGTCCCACAGACTATAGTACTCTTTGGGAAGCCATTAACTTTGTGGCAACCAGTGACAATACAACATTCTGCACAGAGGTGGCTGATTATTTCGACATCCCAGTTTTGGTAGACTATTACATTTTCTTACAAGTAGTAAACGGAATTGACAACATAGGGAAAAACATGTATTGGGCAGTATACGACAAAAGCAAAGACAAAAAACTTACACTTGCTATCTGGGACCTAGATGCCACAGTTGGGCAGAACTATACGGATGACCCCTTACGCCCCGATATGGTAAATCCAACAAACCGTCTGAGCATAACTGCATTATGTATTTACGAAAGACTTATTCAACAAAATGTGGATAACTTTAAAGAAAAGGTTTATAACAGATATAAGGAATTGAGACGAAGCTACCTAGCCGAAGAAGAACTTTTAGCGAGGTATCAAAGCTATTATGAGTTAGTGACCGGTTGCGGGGCTGCCATCCGCGAAGAAAATAAATGGAGTTATGACTCTGATATTTCCGGCAACAAACTAAACATCAAAGAAGAATATTCCGGTTACATCACAGAATGGCTCAAACAAAGACTCTCTTTTCTTGACGAAGAGTTTGAGAAAACAACCGCAGGAATTCTATCCACCTCATTTTCTCAACCAACAAACAAACAGAATCTCTATAATTTGCTTGGGCAAAAGATACAACAACCTTCAAAAGGTGTCTATATCCTTGCTGGAAAGAAATACATCAGGAAATAACCTACAAGAGAATCAACATTGGAAAGAAAGCATTGGATTGATTTACTAAGAGGTATCTGCATGATAGCCATCCTGCTCGACCATACAGAGCTTTACTACACAGGCATTAATATCATTGATTACAATGTCTATGTAGTCAATGCCCTTGTCTTGTTTTTCATACTCTCCGGCTATCTGATGTATAAAGAAAACCAAACTTTCTGCCTACGTAGAAAAACGAAGTCGATAGTTAGCTCCTTGCTCTTGCCTTATTTTGCTTTTTCGTGCCTTCTATCCATCCCCAAAGCACTGATACATACACAAGAGATAAATTGCTGGAACATAATACGGGAAATAATACTGGGACAAAGTTCATGGTTTGTGGCGGCACTTTGTCTATCTGAACTGATATTCGCTTTTACCCTTTGGCTGACTCACGGCAAAAGTTTAGCCATTGCCACCATAAGCGTATTAGGTTTTAGCGTTTCTATCTATTTATCCACAGGAAGCCAACCTTACATCTGGCAGCTTGACAATAGTCTGCAAGCTCTACTCTTCTTGTGCATGGGCTATCTATACCATAAGCATGAACGTAGTTTTAACGGAAACCACCAAGCAGCCGTAATGACTTGCCTATTTGTCACATTGAGCGTTATAAAAATATATGAGCAGATGAGTGGGATAAATATGATGATATGGTACATCCATATCAATAATTATCCCATATTCTTGATAGACATAACAGTGTGCAGCATGCTTATGATTTTAGCTTGCAAATCATTACCACCCTGTGAATGGCTGGAATGGACAGGAAGACACTCGCTTGCCTATTATTTCCTTTGCGGTGGGGTTCCACTACTCATAAGCAAAATACTGGAAAAAACAGACTTTTCATATAACGGAAATTACCTACATGTTGCCATCGCCTTCTGTTTGGTTTATGTTATAACAACATTCCTCTCATGGTGCATCTACAAATATCTGCCATTCATGGTAGGGGAAAAATATAAATCATCTAACATCAACTAAGGAATCATGAAGTCTACAAAGTTAATACTCAATGTCATCGCATGCACATATCTATGCATGTTGCTAGCCATACTAGCAATCTTTGGGTATACTCCCACAAATGATGGAGATGGATACATAGAATTTGCACAAACATGTATCAAGCATCAAGAAATATATCCTTGTATGCCACTCATCAAGGGGCATCCTTTTATCTGGAACATAGGATCCATCAACCTAACTGCTCTATCTTTAAAGCTATTCAACTCGCTATACCCGCTCTTGATACTATTGTGTTTCCTCAAATCCGTTACGGCATGGCTTGTGGGTAAAATTGCTCAAAAACTATTCTCCCAACAAGTGGGTGTTAGCGCTATCTTACTATTTGTTTGCTACCCCAACAACTGGGGACAGAGCACTACCATCCTGTCTGAAATACCGATGATTTGCTTTGCTATGGCAGCATTCTATCTGACCATAAATAAAGAAAAGTACCTATGGCTAGTGGTCTGCGGTTTCGTCTTTGGATTAGCCAATTGGTTTCGTCCTGTAGCTATGGTGTTTTTAGGCAGTCTCGTTCTGTATTTCATATTCTTTGAGAAAAAAGAATGGATTAAAAAGAGTGCATGCCTTTGTTGTGGATACGCCATGTTCATAACGATAGTGGGAGCAGAATGTTACCACCGCACTGGCTACTTTATCTACCAGGCAGAATCTTTGTGGTTTAACATGGCTGAAGCTACCTATGAGCCATCTGTTGCTCCCCAATATGGTAGTAACCCATACCCAAAAGGCACCATCAGATACATAGAGAACATGGATGAAAAAACGGCCATGCAATGTAATGAGATATGGAAGGAGAGAAGCCTCAAATGGCTCAAGGAACATCCTATGCAATATCTCAAGAAAATTCCGGGCCGACTTGTATATATGTATTATAATGACATGGATAATATCATAGCGTTCTCATCCAACAAAGGGAAAGCAGAAGATAACTTTATCACTTTACCCTACAAGAATATCTTAAAGGAATTCAGAAGTCTTTCAGGATTGCAATATTTTGCTATCGTCAATCTTGCATATTATGCAATTATACTCTTTTTTGCCACCTTTGGAGGTTATCTATTAATTAGAAAACGAGAATGCAAAAAAGCCTTTTTACCCCTCTTGATAGTTATTGGCGGTTCTATATCGCTCGTACTTGCCATACATGGCGAGACGAGATTCAAAGCCCCTTTCATGCCTTTCATCTTCATGTTGGCTGCTGTTACTGTACATTCACTGCCACATAGCACACAATACACGCATAAAGAAATGACACTTGAAAAATAAAATTATTCTTCTATTTTGTTTGTCATTTCAAACAAAATTAGTACTTTTATAGGCATGAAACTAAGCATCATCATACCTGTCTATCGCACACGGGATACTCTTGAGAGATGCATGAAGAGTATCTTGCAGCAGTCATTCACCGACTATGAGATAATCCTCGTAGACGATGGGTCGCCTGACGAATGCCCGCAGCTTTGTGATGATTATGCGCGTAAAGACAGTCGTGTCAAGGTTGTGCACAAACCAAACGGGGGGCTAAGCGACGCTCGTAATGCAGGCATAAAACAAGCGCTTGGAGAATATGTCACCTTTGTAGACAGTGATGATGCAATTGCAGACAACACATTGGGGAAACTGGTAGAAGAGCTGGACAGTTGTCCAGATGCCGACATCTTGGAATACCCTGTGCTTGAAAGATTGGGTAATAGCAACAGGCAGTCAATACTGACATTTGCACCGCACACCTACCAAGATGTGTTGGATTACTGGTTTTCGGAGAAAGCCTACAACCATACCTACGCTTGTAACAAAATATTCAAGCGCAGCCTTTTCCAGAATGTTTGCTTCCCTAAAGGAAAGACTTTCGAAGATGTACTGACTATTCCCAAAATTATAGGATTGCGGGAAGGGAGCAAACCTACCCCAAATATAAAAATAAGAGTTACCAACAGTGGTTGTTACTGTTATTATTGGAATGCAAAGGGTATTACTGCCAATGCCAAGTACGGAGATTTATACAATCTCTACCAAGGACATAGCAAAACCCTTGCATATATCTTTCTAGAGATAAAAGAACACTCGGAACTGGTAGCAAAACATAGTCTTTCACTCCAAGACTTCATGACGCAGGTTCTCAACGTCTTACTCGAACTCTATGAATTGTCGGGCAAATACGAGGCTAATCCTCCACTTGTCCACTATGTGGAAAAACTTAGCAAAACGGTGAAGATTACCTCTTACAAGCTAAAACTGCTGAATTTATTAGGTTATCATACAT
>CAVKBM010000192.1:0-8362 GCA_963654355.1 Bacteroidaceae bacterium
CCCTATACCTCTCCCTCGACTGCGCCTACCAGCCTCCAATCCTCAACACCAAGTCAGACAAGCACTTGGCGCCTGTGATAGAGAAGAAGTTTGACATGGACAAGCTCTACTCCTATATGTCTGTGGATATGCTCCACTTCTTCAGCCTCAACTTCTACCTGGGCGACAAAATACAGCAGTTCACCCAGGTGATGCCCAACGATGGCGTATTGATGATCCCAGAGGAAGACATGGAAGGATTCAAGGAGAAATTTGGCAAAGGCTATACTTTCGAGAAAGTATGGGAAATCCAAAAGGCAGTGGAATGGCATCATCCTGTCGGCTTCTACCGATTTGTCAAAAACAGAAAGGCTTTGTAACACAAGCCTTTCTCGTTCCTTTATACCTTTTCTGAATCTCTAAAAATTACAACATAATAAAGACAAATATGAACAACAAAATCATAATATTACTTTTAGGCACTCTGTTTTATGCTTCATGCAATAGTTCAAAGTACCCTAAAACTTTAGTAGAAATTGACAGTTTATGCTATTCAAATCCCCAGTTTGCATTAACTAAATTGGAACAAATAGGCAATAATCTTGACACATCTCAAACTGCCGTTTGGATGTATTACAACCTTTTGAAACTAAAAGCACAAGAAAAGACTTGTACCCCACATTCGGATTTAGGCAAAATCAACCTGCTAAAATCTTATTATGAAGGAATTGGTAACAAAAGATTTCTTTCTGAGATTTACTACTTAACAGGTACAACTTATTTAGATTTACATGACTCTCCACAAGCATTAGAGTACTTTCATAAAACATTAAACGAGTGTAAAGACATTCGTTTAGAGGGACTTACATACGCCCAAATAGGCAACATTATGCTTTACCAAGGCAACTTCACTTCCGCCATAGATTTCTACAAGAAATCATATAATATCGACTTAATAAGAAATGATATAAAAGGACAAATTTATGATCTTAGGGATTTAGGATACACTTACGCCAATACCAACAAAACCGACAGTGCCATTCTCTTTAGTCACCAATCATTACAATTAGCATTAAAAGCTCAAATGCCCCAAATGATAACTTCCGCAAGATCAAGTTTGGCAAACATTTATTTAGATTCAAAACAAGATGTTGATTCTGCTTCTAAATATTTTCTTCCATTACTCAATGATGTTAGAGACGAAAACAAAAGTGGAACTTATTCCATGGCTATAAAGTATTATAAGTTGCGTAATCTTCCTGATTCTGTAAATTATTATATAAAGAAAATTGAAGACTTTGGAGAAATTTATGCAAAAGAAGCTGCATATCGAGAGAAAGTAGAAATCGCATTAAAAAAGAATTGCTCTGACAAAGATTTACTTTCTTGGAAACTTTTTACCCAATATGCAGATTCTATTGAAAGCATTTCAAATGCCACTGCCATTGCCAATAGCCAATCTCTTTATGATTATGCGCAAAGAGAAAAAGAAAATACAAAATTACAAAATGAAAACAAGCAACGCAAATTATGGCAAATCATATATGGATTGTCAACCTTTCTCACATTTTTACTATTCTACGTGTACTACAAGAAATATAAAACAGCCCAAAATGAGCAAAAACGACAGATGATGGAAATACAGCATATATTGGATAAAAACACGGCACAAAAGACAACCAACAAAGACATACTATCACAGATAAGAGAAACAAATACCTATTCCATTTTTGTTCAAAAAGCCCAAAACAAAATCAATATCAATGAGGACGAGTGGAAAGATTTGGATGAATTAATCAATAAATACTATAACGATTTCAAAATTACACTGTACAGAATTTGCAAATTATCTGAAATCGAATACCGAATATGCCTACTCCTTAAAGTCGGATTTACCTTGTCCGACATGGCAACTATACTTCACCGAGAACCATCAACACTTAGCATGGCTAGAAAACGTTTATATAAAAAACTTTTCCATAAAGACGGTAAAGCAGAAGAGCTTGATATTTTCATTCGCTCCATCTAAAATTTAGCTATCTCTTACTAGAAAGAAGCCAAAAGCCTTGTGAAATATTTCACAAGGCTTCTGGCTTCTTTTATAACAGCAACCTGAATATCAACAACTTACAAAATGTGAAATACTTGTGAAGAGCATTTTGATTAACATATTTATTTTTTTCGTAATTTTGCCAACAAAAAAGAAACGTTATGAAACAACTAAGTTTAATTATTTTAATGTGGTTTTCTACATTATGCCTAAATGCTCAGCAAAAGTTCGATATTGAACTTTTCCCAATTTCGGTATATAGCAATGATAGAGAGAACTATCATGAGCGTCACAGAATGCCTTCGAAGAAACCATTAAGAGTTTTCTATGAAGACGGAATGATACATTTTACAAATATACCAACAAACTGTCGTATAGTATTCAAAAATGAGCAAGGAGAAATTCTATGTCAATTTTCTTTTGACGCTACATTTTTTACTATCGAGAAACCAAACTCTGCCATTTGTTTAGAAATTTACTATGGCGATTCGGCATTGAGAGGTTTTATATCATAAAATATTCACCAAAATATTACACTACATGAAAAAATTACTTATTTTCGGAATATTGCTATCATGCATAGCAATATCATGCACCCAAAACTTAGAAGAAGGTGCTCAAGACAATGGTGGTAACCTATTACCCCGTCTAACAATAGGTCTAACTGAGCCAGAATTGTTAAGCATTGCCTACGACTCAGACAATGACTTATCTGAGGACGCCGCAGCAGACATTCTTTCGGATTTTATTGCAGATAACAATAAGTCAAGAGGAGCTATACCTACTTTTAGCCTAAAAAGTAAGTACAGCATCAACGAGAAGAACATCTCAACACGCTCTGCCAACAAAGACCATGTGACCTTCTATGAGTATGAGACAGAAAATCTACCCGAAAAAAAGAAAGCGTTAGTTTGTGGAGACAAGCGCTTCCCTGCGGTAATTGCTTACATAGACTTATACAACAAAACTAGCATATTACCATCAGACATCATGCTAGCCAATGCAAAGCTATATGTTTTGTCCAGAATCTCACAAATCAAACACTATGAGGATTCTTTGCGAGTACAAACCATAGATAAAATTCGTAGAATCAAACCATTTGCAGGAGTATTTAAATTTAAAGATATTGAGCACAACATCTTTATTAAAGAAAATACAACAAGAGGTTGGGCTGTTACACCAGGAGGAACAGAAATGGCAAAGATAGGTCCTCTTACAAAGACCCAATGGGATCAAACTTCTCCCTACAACTTATATACAGACACTACAATAGGAACTGCTGATGAAGGAGTATTTGAGGATAGTTATGACAATCGCTATCCTGCCGGATGCGTCGTTACCGCTATGGCACAAATTGCAGCATACCTAAAACCTTCTATGCCTGGGATAAACTGGAGTCTAGCTAATATTCAATCCCTATCCAATTCTGATAAAACCTCAGAAACAGCAATAGCTGTTGCTAATATTTTTTCCCAGATTGCAAAAGGAAGTGGAACAACATATAGTTCAGAGGGAGGGGCTACAAACACTCAGAAAGCTCGTAACTACATGAAGACTTTAGGAATATACATGGATGACGCTACAGACTGCACTTTTCAAAATATGAAGTCTAGCCTTGATGCACTAAGACTTGTTTATATCACAGGAACATCTCGCCATGTTATCTCTAGAGGATTTAATGCTAGTGGAAGACATGCTTGGTTAGCTGACGGTTATCAAATAAGACAAAGGAATACTTCGTATAGAATGATTTTAAAACAATATAATGTATATTGTCACTGCAATTTTGGTTGGGGAGGAAATTATGATGGATGGTATTTATACCAAACTTCCGGTGACATCACTTTTGACTGCAATGGTTTTCCAAACTGGGAGTATGACGTTTTTGACTATGAACTCAAAGCTTATCCAAACGTTCGCAAAGGATAATTATACATAAACGCTACATTTAACCAGGAGTGAGAGCAAGGCCCTCTCACTCCTTATTAATATAAAATTTTATGACTAGAAGAATCTATTATATATTAACGGCTCTAACCATGACTATCATATCTTGTCAAACAAATAATGATGCTCTCAATTTTTGTTACAACGAGAACAAGATTGAACTAACAGAGGCTGAAATTTCCAGTATTATGTTTGATGATGAAGTCAAGTTGACTAAAGACGAAGCTGTTGATATTTTCAATCTCTTTGCAGAAGAAAACCTTACAACTCGACAAAACGACCCTGTAATTAAAATAGAAGAAACTAAAGAGTATAACATTTCACCATCAAACAAATTACAGAACCAAGTGAATAAGAACAAATTACATTGGCCTATTTACGAGTTAAAAATAAATTCCACAACAGGAGTCTATACTGCGATTATTTCTGGCGACAAGAGATTCCCTTATGTATTAGCATACTTTAGAAACGATAGTACAAGTTTCTCAAAAGAGTTGCCACCACTTCTATATTCAAAAGAACTTTTTGCTAATGTCATAAACGCTTTAGATTCAAACAAAGATTCCTTACGAAATGCAACATTAGAAAAAATTGCAAAAGTGCTAAAAACTACTCCTGAGAAAGTTGAGTTTGCCAGAATCAAAGAACTCATATCTCCCAAAACAACCAAAAGCACAAGAGCTACAATAACAGCCCCTCCTAACGATGCCATTGCTGGAAATGGTCCATTCATCAAAGTTAGTTGGAACGATGGATTACCATACAATCAATTAATGGAACAAAACTGCTCCGACAATTGGCTTTGTGATTATCGTTACCCTATTAGTTCAGTCGTTATCGCAACAGCAGAAATCATGTCTTTTTACAAACCGAGCGTTTATGTCGATGGATCTCGAATCGATTGGGACTATCTATGTGAAAAGGAAGAAATACATGACACCTCAGATTACTTTGGCTCGTACACAAAAGATCCTGAAGACAAATGTCTGATGATTGCTAAACTTATGAAATTTATCGGAGAACAATGTGGAGTAAAATACCAATGTAATTCTAGTACTGTCAACTTTAACAATGTTATCAAATTCTTAAAAAAATATGGTATATATGTGGACAACATGCAGAAAATGAACATTACCACTTTAAAAGCCTCTATTGATGAACTAAGACCCGTATTTATGTATGGACAAACCAGTACAGGTTCGGGGCATTGGTGGATTGTAGATGGGTATCGAACACAACCAACAACTCGTGCCTCTTTTTTCCCAGGATTTAATGTTTACATGCATGCTAACATGGGAAAGGGCAAGTCATACTCTGGTTACTATTTAGTTGATAGCAACGGTGGACTTACTTTTGATACTACATTTGCGAATTTTGATACTAATCTAAAAATATACCCAAATGTAAGAAACGATTAGCCGCTTTTCAAACAGAAAGGCAAATCTTGCTATTCGATAATTTCAAAAGGCGTGCCGCACCAACGACACGCCTTTTGTTTTACACCCTTTCCTCTATAAAATATCTTGGTCTTCGCTTCACCTCGGTATATATCTTGCCGATATAAATGCCCGTGACACCGACACCCGTCGTGACGATTCCACCGATAAACCACAGGGACACGAGCATGGATGTCCATCCTTGTATCGTCTTGCCCTGGAAATGCTCGATGAGGGCAAAGAATATCATGATGATGGCGACGAATGTCATCGTCAAACCGATCAAAGTAATCAAGCGCAAAGGAGCCACAGAGAAAGACGTGATGCCGTCGATGCTAAAACTGAGCATCTTGCTCAGCGGATATTTCGACTCTCCTGCCTCACGAGCCTTGCGGTCATAATAGACATATCCCTCCTGGAAACCGAGCTGGCGAACGATGGCACGCAGGAAGAGGTTGCGCTCGGGATATTGCATCAACGCCTTCAACGTGCGATTGGTCATCATGCGAAAGTCGGCATGGTTATAGACCGTGTCCTTGTCCACGCTCTGCATCAACTTGTAGAAAGCCTGGGCTGTGAATCGCTTGAATAAGGTGTCTGTCTTGCGCTCCTTGCGCACACCATAGATGATGTCCTTGCCTTCCTGCACCTGTTTCACCATATCGATGATGACATTCTCGTCATCCTGCAAGTCAGCGTCAATGCTCACCATGGCATCACAATGGTCGATGGAAGCCTCCATGCCTGCCCAAAGCGCATTCTGGTGTCCCCGGTTATGGGAAAGTTTGATGCCACTCACATAAGGATGCTTTTCCGCAGCCTCCTTGATCAGTTGCCAAGTGGTATCGCGGCTGCCGTCATCCACCAACAGCAAGGTGGTTTCTGCCTCCGTCTCCTTCTTGATCCGTTCAGTCAAGCCGCCTAGCACCTCCAACGTCTTAGGAAGCACTTCCTGCTCATTATAGCAAGGAATCACGATATTTATCTTCATTTCTTCTATTTCATTCATTCGTATAGGAACATAACGAATGCAAAATTACTCTATTTTTCCTATATATGCAAATAAAACAACCACTTTTTACATATCCAACATATTCTGTCCCAAAGAAGAAGCGCTTTTATTGGCAAACAATTTATTATTGGCCTTCTGTTTCGCATTACAGACCACATTGGTACTAGTTTTCAAGATTTGTGCCATCTGCTTATTATTTAGTTCCAGGTAGGTGAGCATACACACATTCTCCTCTTGAGAACTCAATTGTTTGCTTTTGAATCTCTGATACAAGATAGGATGCCATTGCCGAAAGCTTTGTGCCAATTCTTTCCAATCCTCCACACATAAATCTTCTTGTCCAGCACCTAACCAAGCTGCCTTTTTGACTTTATTCACAATCTTGCATTTCAGCAAGATCTTTTTCTTATTATCCAAATTCAACTGCTCGTATTTTACCCTCATCTTTTCAAGTTCTTCTTCCAAATGAGCGATTTCTTCTTGTTTTTGCATGAGATATTGCGTCTTGTCCATTTGAAGAGTTTCCAAATCCAATTGAGCTTTTTCTAGTTTTTCAAAGGTTTGCGCATACTCTTCATCTAGTCGTTCTATCTTACTGTACATGATAGATTTATACCTACGATACCACCGGTAGAGCCCACACAAGACCGTCAAAGCCAACAACGCCACAATGATTAATGCATACTTATTTTTTTCCTTTTGCAAAGTTTCTTCATCCATCTTTTTCTGCAATCTCGTATAATCAAACAAGGAAACAGCTTGCACAACAGCGTCAGCTTGGTTGGCGTTCAAGATTCTGTCCATTTCCGATTCACACAAAGCTGCATACTTCTTGATTGAGTCGCCATTATTATATTTGCAATAAACAGTAAGTAAACCTTGAGCAGTCTCATAACCAAAACCGCACTTACCCAACTTACGATAATAATATTCAGCGGAATCTGTTTGATTGACTCCACTAAAATACATTGCTTTAGCCTTATAATAATGTTCTTTTCCTCTCTGGATATGATTGTTTGCATCAAACACACCCGACTTGTGCTCAAATTCATTCATATAATAACGTGCCTTCTCATACTGACCACGTCGCAAGTAAACATAAATGAGCTTAGCATAAACCTGAACTGCCTCCTTGTTCATACCAAATTTATTGTAAATTTGATTCACTCTAAGAATTAGCCGCATTGCCGTTACAGTATCTCCCAATTCATAATACTCCGAAGACATACGCCATAACCCTTTTGCATAATTTTTCTTGTCGTTGGAACGAACAGCAAGACTACAATACTTTTGACAAGCTTTAATAGCTTCCAGATGCAAGTACTGTCTTTTGTAAAGTTCCGCCATTTGCCCATAAATGCTTAACAAGCAAACACAGTCACAAGCATCATTCAATGTATCCGCACACTCCACAGCCTTTTCATAACACTGGATAGCCATCGGGGATTCTTTTTGGTCTCGATAGACGCATCCCATGAGATAATGAGCCTCCATCCTCTCATTGGATGTTCCATTAGCGTCATAATAATCCACCACCTCCTGAAACAAGGAGTCGGAAGGCATCTGGAGGTACAGCTTGTTCTGGGCCTTTGCCATCAGCAGGCGATATTTCATCTTCACCCGAAGCTCTCCTTCTTGGAAGAAAAAGCTACTATCTTTGCGTAAACTATCGTAAGCGGCTTGCGGATTTACCTCCATCAAGCTATCTACATGAGCCAATTGCGACATGACCACACGACTTTCTTTGGAACAGCTCCCCGTCAGCAGCAACAGGAAAAACATGAATGTTATGATTTGTTTCATCAGTATATGTATTATTTTTTCTACGTTTTGCAAAAATACCATTTTTTTGCAATAGTACCATCTTATTCTTCAAGAATTTTATCAAAAGAGCGCATCGCCCTCTCTATCACCTGGTCCATATTATAATAGGTGTAG
>CAVKBM010000193.1:0-8359 GCA_963654355.1 Bacteroidaceae bacterium
AGGAGGTGGTGAATTCCCTCCTTGCGCTGGACTTACCTCCAACGCCCTCCCCGAAGCTCAAAGCAATGTTTCCGCAGAGAGTTCACAAACAGGGGTGTCCACCAGAAATGCACATATGGCAAGTAAGCCTAAGGCGCAAAAAGAGGAAGAAACACCTCATTGGTATGCCTTACGTACCACATACGGTAGAGAGAAAAAGGCATACGACTATATGACTGCCAAAGGCATTACGGCTTTCTATCCTACTACTGATACAGTAAAACTTATAAAAGGTAAGCGCAAAGTTGTTACCGAGTCACGTTTACCCAACATCTTCTTCGCTTATGGTACCGAAGAACAACTCAAATCTTTTGTTTACGACAACGTAAACCTCCCCTTCCTCCGTTTTTATTATCGCCACGTCCACGTTGGGCGCAGAATAGAGAAGATTCCACTAATAGTTCCAGACTATCAGATGGATAGTTTGAAAATAATCTGTGCAGCCGATGCGGACAATACCATCGTATCATTAGGTGAAGTACCTAAGTTCGAGAAAGGACAGCTGGTAAAGGTTATTGATGGTGTATTCAAAGGGGTGGTTGGAAGAGTTGCACGTTGGCAAGGACAACAGCGGGTTGGTGTTGTGGTGGATGAGTTGGTGACTGTTGTTACGGCGTATGTGCCGAGTGCGTTTATAGATTTTATGGATGTATAGGATATACAGGGTTACTTATTGGAAGAAAAATACATAAAGAGAAAACAATAAAAAAGAATATATATGAAACAGCTTATCAAAAAGATTGCCTTGTTTTTAGGCTATGCAGTTTTCGCAGGTTACAGTTCCTGGATGACAGCAACATCTGTTCAGTTAAAATGGATGACCCAGATGCCTGTGTGGTTCGTGTTTATCATGGTGTTCATCATTGCTTTGTCAGCAGGTTGGTGTTTAGGAAATGTGATAAAAGAACTGAAAAATTCAATTAATCCAAGTAAATTTCGTTTTGCAATAAACCTAATAGGTTTTATGGCTTTTTGGACATTTAGTTTTATGACAAATGTCCATTACAATGCAATACAAGAATATGGAGAAAGTAACCTCAGTGCTCAATTGGCAGACTGCAAACGCTATTTAATTGCGAATTCAGACGATGCTTTGACGAAAGTCGAGAACCAACGTGATGCTGCAATAAAGGGGTTTGCAGACAATATGCACATTTTAAGACAAGCGTTTGTTAATGAAACTCTTAATGAAAGCGGAGGAGGTCAATTAGTAGGTTTAGGTCCCAAGGCAAAGGAAAAATTAAAGGATATTGAAGTGTACCTAAATAAATCAGCTAAATTATATAATGATGCCTTCAACTATACTTACAATCTTTACAATGAAACTAACGATGATGCTTATAGCAGATTCCATGGGAGAAAAGAGGTTAGTGAAATTGTAAAACCTCATTTCTCGGAGCGCATAGATCGTGCAGAAGATATGCACAAAAAAGCAATAGAGGCGTTTTATCAAAAACAGATAAATGCAATAAAAGATAACAAAGGACATTTGAATACTGTAGCACAATTTGAAAAAATGCTACAAAAAATGAAGATGGATGGCAATAATAGTTTTGAAGATTACTATAGTTTCTATAAATCTATGGATGAAAATTTGCTTTCCAAAGTTTCTGGATATAAAGAGAAAAATATCAAGTATGTAAAGAACGAAGAAGGGAAAATGGTTTTTAATGGATATAATGTATATCCTTCTGACAGAATGTTTAATTTTTGGGATGTATGGTCAGATTGGTTTAATGGATATTTACCAGACAATATCAGTTTGGCTGGTCAATTCCTATGGGCTGCAATAGTTGATGTTATTGCATTCATTCTGATTTCATTAATTTTTTAAATATAAAATATCTGTATGGATAATATAAAAGAAATTTTAAGCAAACTTACTTCAGAAGAACAGGCCGAACTACTGAAGCACCTAAATGATAGGTCTGTGACTGAAAAAGCGAACAGTGAATCTATCTTAGGTCATGTTTCTTTAGAAGATGCAAAAACTGTTGCTTCTGATAAGCAAAAAGTCAACACATCGGTACAAGTGGAGCATCGAGAGTTGACTCGTGAAGAAAAAATAAGTATGGCGCCACTTGGAAGTAGAACAATTACACAAAGAGAGCCTCTAATCATGTTCATTGGACCTGCTAGTTGCGGTAAAAGTATGGTGCTAATGAGTTTGGTAGATTATTTACAGAGTCTTCCTAATTCTAAATACTCCATTTCTCCCAACAAGTCGTATATCCTTAACGACCCAGACTATATTACAAATTGTAATAAATTTATGGGTGCTCTAGAATTAAACGCAGGTAACAATGTTAAAATTCCACTTGACAAGACTGTTGATGAAGTCTTGCTTGATGTTAGAGTAAACAAAATTCGAAAATACACAATGTTGGAAGCACCAGGAGAAGATTTTTTTGATATTGGTAATCCAAATACCCCATATCGTAACTATATAAAGAAAATCATACAAGATTGCACTTGTCCTATCTATTTTGTTATGCTTCTCGATTTACACACTCCGAATAACAATTTTCATGACGAAAATGACTCTGTAAGAGTTGCATATGAGAGAAGACTTGGGCAAATTATAGATGATGGATTTTGCAAAAAACGTGGTGATAGAATTATATTCCTTTATAACAAGTTCGATTTGCACGATGAGGCGATAACGGATCAGCGTGCGATGGAAATGCTCTTCAGAACATATTATAAGAATATCAAGAACAATAATAAATTGTATCGAACAGTGCTTGGAGAGAGACTCTATCCATACTTTGAAACTCTACCTTATATATCTGGAATATATGGAGAGACAGAACCTGACAACGAAGGACGTACTTATGAAATCTATCAGATTAATCAGCGAGTTACAGATACAGTCAAGGCCTTATGGGACAAACTGAAATGATATATAATTTGGTATGTGACATATGAACAAACAATTCTTTTTTCACGGTAGTCCTTCCAATGGGGAGAGTACAGCCACAAGTATATTTGATGGTTTGGAAGAAAAAGTATATAAAGACTTTTTTTCCAATAATCCGACAAACAACATTTCACCATGTTTGGTTTGCGAAATCAGAAGATGGAAAGGAAAGAACTATAGTGTTTACACTTTTTATTGCAGTGGTCGTGATTATGCAAATCGTCCCAATGGTTATTGTGCATTAACCCTCATCGTGGAAGAAATGTATTGCCGTTCTGTGTATGAACTGTATAAACTAATGTCTGTGGTATATGAGATAGGTTTAAAACAGAGCCTAAAATATATAGACAAATCTGGTAGATTTCTTATAAATTCATTTTACGGCAAGAAACCTTTGGATATTCTGAAAAATGATTTTTATGAGCGACTTTCCATATCTTCATTTCAAAATTTTGAAAAAGAAATTAACATACCCTCTACAGCAACTTCCCCTCTTTCATTTAATACAAAAGATGTTGATAGTGAATTCTTTTTTGAAACATTGAAAAATGATGGTAAAGTTTTTGTGTCAGATCTAATTCCATCGTATAATAAGCGAATGGAGGAATACCAGTCGTTGGTCATTAAGAAACAAGGGTTAGAAGCACAAATAGCTAAACTTTCGGAGCAAAATAACATGTTGCCGAAAGGAGATACAGAACTTGAGATAAGACATAAAAATGTATCCAACCCAAAACAAGAAAACAATTCCTTGTATATAGAAAAGCTAAACAACGACAACGAATTGAACAATAATGGTATTAAAATTGGTAATTCGCAAAATTCAAACTATAGTCAGATAACAGACGATGCCACTGACGAAAACAAAAAACTATTATATCACATATTGAAAGGGATAAATAGGTTGTTCCCTATTATTGTGATAATTTTATTGTTAATCAATACATTTGGTATATTTCATAAAACTCCAAAGATAGATAAATTTGCTGCTTTAGAAGATTCAACATCAAATATTAGCAATGTTAATCATTTGAATTTGAAACACCAATATGATTCTCTTAAAAACGAAAATACAATTTATAAAATGTTTACTAATGCTGAAATTTGTATAGAAGGAATAACAACAAATGGAGAAATAAAAAAAGGCGATTCGTACAAATGGAACATAAAAGAGCCACAAGGACATCTTGATGCAAAGAAGGTGGAACTAAGAATTAATAATGTTGTAGCTTCAAATCCATATGTAGCAAATATCAAAGGGATAGAATTTTGGGTATTGTATTATGATGGTATAGAAGTCAAAAAGAAAATTGTAACAGTAAAATAAATAATGTATGAAAATTTTCAAATCTTTCATTTGTTTTCTATGTATAATTGTATTATATGCATGTCAAAAGCATAAGAACAATTATATTCCGTCTCAAATGGGAAACGATTCTATCGAACTTAATAATCAAAAATTAAAGATTAGCGAGGACAAAGCAAATTGTTTCTCTATTGCATATAAGAAAACTTCGAATGGTACGAAAACCATTCATGTGAAACTGAATGATGCAGCTAGTTTTGATGCCATTTTTGACACAGGATGTTCTGGCATGCTAATATCATTACAAGAAGCCATGTCCTTGGTAAAATCAGGAACTTTATCTCAAAATGACATATTGGGAGAACAGCAATCTGCTATAGCTAGTGGAGATATTATTGAGAATACAGTATTCAAACTTAAAGAGGTTTCTTTAACTGATACAGAGGGGAAGTCTCACACTCTTTATGATGTTCCCGTAACTGTTATAGAAAATCCGGGAGCTTCGGTTTTAGTAGGCAACATTGTGATAGACCAACTTGCAGAATATTCCTACACCATAGATTTGAAAAAAAATGTAATTGTATTCCAATAATCAAATGGCAAATAAACTCTTTATCATACAAAAATCATCTCCGTACAGATGTATCATCTACCCTAACGACATTGATGATGTTATCAGAAAATACATATCAAAGGTAAATGCGCCAGAAGAACTAATAATCCATCGTGAAAATGGATTATTAGTTTATTTATATGTCGTTAATTTAGGGGTGTTGAGCAAGATTGGCTTGTGTATCTTGTCAGATAGATTATGTAGTGACATTTGTGGCTTGATTAATTATTTTCAGACTGTCAGTAAAGAACTATGCAACCAAAGGTTATTACAATCTTCAAGTTTTTTCTTTCCGCATAATCAAATAAAAAACAAACGTGTCTTAGTTGATATTTTTCTACGTGAAAAACAAGAATCTTTAGACAAACTTTTTTTCAAGAGTAAAAACATTCCTGCGTTAAAAATAGATATTCAAAAAAATGATGTTGTTCCATGCGTTTTGGGGGAACACGACTCTCAATGGATATTATCTCAGATAGAAACAGGCTATCATAATGTTTTTATTATATTGAGAGAAAATAAAAGTAAACTCCATGAAAAATTTTTCTTATTGTGTTCAATTAGTAAACATATCTCAACTAAAGTAATAATTTTTGTTGTACTATTGGCTTGTCTAATATTACTATTGATGAGTTATAAAGCCCCTTTGCTCAACAAAATCAACAACTTGCAAACTGCGATAGAAAAAGTTGAAACAGTATCGTTACAAAATGAAAAGAATAATCTTGCAAATAATGTTATAAAATCGGTTTCATCCCCAAATAAAGATATTTATAATAAAGATACAGTGAAATTTGTCCGAAAGGACACTATCAAAACAACATATACTACAAAAAAAGAGAAACCTATAGGGGAAAACCGTAAGAATCAAACAACTGCAATTCCATCCAATTTTATTTATATTCCATCAGGGAAACTTACACATCTATTTGTTGATTACGACGAACAGGTTAATCCTATATACAAAAATTTCTCTGTCAATAGTTTTTATATTTGCAAATATGAAGTAACTCAAAAGGAATACAAGGCTATTATGGGTAAAAATCCAAGTAAATATATTGGCGAGGAATTACCAGTACACAATATAACAAATGCTGAGGCTTTGATTTTCTGTCAAAAGAAAAGTGAAAAAGAAGGATATGATGGCTTTTATATAATTAAGGGAAGTAAAGTCTTTCTAAAGCAGAAAGGAAATGGCTATAGGCTTCCTACAGACCATGAATGGGCTTTTGCTGCAAGAAAAGGGAATGAGGCAAAAGCCTACAAATATGCAGCTGGAAATAATTTAAATGATATAGCGTGGTATGGTAGGAATAGCAACAATCGCCCTCATAAAATAGGACTCAAAAAGCCTAATGATCGTGGTCTTTATGATATGTGTGGAAATGTTGGTGAGCTAGCACATATTGGAAGAAAGGAAATATGGAGCAAAGGGGGAAGTTATGAGGAATGGCCTTATGATGGTCATGTATTCCATGAGGATGACGCAAGAGGTTATAGTGGAGGCGGAATTAATTCAAAAGAAAAAGATCCGACAGCAGGTATCAGACTGGTTTTTATTCCTAAAGGAATGAAACCATCTTTTAATTTTTAAAGCTGTGCAAAATAATGGAAATCGAAAAGCTAAAACATTTGGATGAAGCCATAAGGCATTCAATGGAGGTGGAATGTGATATACGTAACACCCGTACCAATTGGTTCTTGGTGTTTCAAGCTGCTTTGGGAGGTGGGCTTATTCAATTACTTCTTAGCAATACTACATATAGTAGTAGATTGTGGAGTATTATCATAATTGCTTTAATTGGGAGCGTAATATCTGTAAGTTTTGCCTTAGCTGCATGGAGAAGTGATAAAGCTATAGATATGCTTTTTGCATATTGGGATCAAATAAGAAGTGAGAATGGAATGAAAATAAAAGATTATTATCCAATATCGCCTATAAGCAAAAGTATAATATACCATTTCTTCATGAATTCTTATGATAAAAATAATGATGACTCTATATGGGAACATGACATCGCAAAACGAATGCACATAGGCAGACCTGATAAATGGATAAACAAATGTGACATTCTTATGCCATACAAGTTTCTTCCATGGATGTTCTTGTTCTGCTGGATTATTTTATTGTTGTTAGTTTGGATATTTAGGGAGGATGTTCTGTCTGTAGATAATATAGGGAACTGTCTGAACATTATAAACTGTCAATAGTTCAAAACCAATGCTTGATTTTTTGTATAAATATTTCCATATCCAAAAGGATAAGCAACAAATCGTTTATCAAATAATGATAGACCGCTTTGCTAACGATTCGAGATTTCCAACGAATAATGATAACTGTACGCCTCCTCCATTCCGAGGTGGTAATATAAAAGGAATAATAAATCGCCTCGATTATATTGCTGATTTGGGTGCTAATAGCATTTTACTATCCCCATTCTTTAAGTCAAATGCTTATCATGGTTATCATTGTACTACAGCTATGAATGAAATTGAACCTCAATTTGGAAATGGAGAGGACATACTAAGTTTCGTTAAGCATACAAAAGGACACAAAATGACCTGTGGGGCAGACTTCGTTCCAAATCATTGCCACATAACAAATCCTATATATGTAGAACATAATGATTGGTTTGAATTTCCCAACAAAGAATATAAGTTCTATGCTAATATAAAAGATTTACCTGTTTTGAATTTAGACCATCCCGAAGCATGCGAGTATATGATAAAACAGGCCTTACAGCTATGTGAATGGGGATTTGATTATATACGAATAGATCATGCAACAGGACCAAGCTATTCTTTCCTCCATGAATTAAGAATGCAAGTAAAACGGAAATACAAGAATGTACGTTTGATAGGAGAAATTGTTGGAGAGATGGATTTCAAACCATTGGTTTACAAAAGATATAATGACAATATAAACGATGGATGGTCTAAACAAGAGGCACGTCAATTTGAATATGTTGGGATATTAGATGGAGCCTTGGATTATGAATACTACGATATTGTCAAAGATGCATTACTTCATAAAATGCCGATTAACAGCAAAGCGTTAAGGGAACGAGTAAAGAAACATTTTTCTCGTTATCCGAAAAACTTTGAATTATGGCTATTCCTTGATAACCATGACTTAGATAGAATTCTCTACTATTGCAAAGAGGTTAATAAAGTTAAGGAAGTGGTAGACTTTACATATAGCTGGAAAAGACCTACCATGATCTATTATGGTACAGAACAAGGCATGAAGAATAAGGCTGCTATTCACAATATGGAATATGATGATGAACTTGTAAGGCAATGTATGGATTGGAATGGTATAAACCATAATGTATTTAAGACATTATACCCATGCGTACTTAATAATCAACACGAAACTAACGTTGTAAAGTAGCATAAGATAAAAGTTTAACTATCTTAAGATACTTTGCCAAGTAATATAAGATACTTTGGAAAGTAATATAAGATACTTTGGAAAGTA
>CAVKBM010000194.1:0-7717 GCA_963654355.1 Bacteroidaceae bacterium
AAGCATAACAGAACTCTTTGGCTGTCAATACAAAGCCGCTTAGCCTTTATCTCAAATTTTAACGAACTATTGTTTGGAGGCTTCTGTAAAAAACATTAATTGCCATATTATGGTAATGGATATATTCTCGTTCTTAAATGTTATGAATTAACTTAGTATTGATATAGAATAATGATTCCAAAAATTTCAGTAATTGTACCTTGCTATAATCAGGCAAAGTATATGCGTGATGCACTTGACAGTGTGCTCGCCTCAACTTTGCAAGATTGGGAATGTGTTATTGTAAATGATGGCTCCAAGGACGAAACTCTTCAAATAGCCCGAGAGTATGAACAAAAGGATGCCCGTTTCCTGGTTGTTGATATTCCTAATGGTGGACTTGCTAATGCGCGTAATGTAGGCATACGGCATTCCCATGGCAAATATATCCTTCCCTTGGACTCTGATGACAAGATAGGTGATAAATATCTTGCGTTGGCTGTAGAGTACCTAGAACAGCATCCTGAAACGAAACTTGTTTATTGCTATTGTCACCTTTTTGGTGACGTTACACGCTTTAGATGTTTACCTGACTATAATTATCAAACCTTATTATGGCAAAATGTCTTTTTCCCGGCTTGTGTTTACCGGCGTTCTGATTTTGACAAAACGAATGGCTACAATCCCAATATGAAGTATGGGCATGAGGATTGGGATTTTTGGCTATCTTTGTTGTCGCCTGACGACCATGTCTATAGGATTCCCGAGGTGCAATTCTATTATCGCAAGCATGGCGTGTCTATGATTGATGGAACCATTAAGAGATTGTCAGAGACTAACCGCCAGTTAGTTTTGAATCATTTGGATATTTATACGCCATATTTGGGTGATATGATAGATTGGCATAATAGTCTATTGCATTATAAAGGTTCATATATTGCATTGCTGAATTCACCTACATATAAGTTGGGAAATTTCCTGTTGATTCCTTTGAAATGGCTTCGAAATGCTTTTTTCAGGAAAGGAATAATGGAAAAACGAAATCGGTAACTTTGCTCGAACTCTATGACTATTATGGCGATGAGGTTTTTATACATTATATGCAACAGATGGCAAAGTTGTTGCCTCATAGTTCTTTTTACATATCGTCAAATGAAAGCATATCTTCCCGCTATGCGGAACTCTTCAATATAGTGGATAAACCTGTGGGCAGTGCTATTGGAGACTTATATGCTTTGTCTCAATGTGACTATATTATAGGTCCTCCTTCTACGTTCAACTGTTGGGCATCGTTTATAGGCGATGTTCCTCTTTACACAATGTTCAAAAAGGGGGAAACAATAACTTTGAATAACTTTGCTGTTATGCGCTCTGAAAAGATATGAGCAAAACAAAATATACTTTTCTTGTTCCTTCCTATAAGGCTTCTTTCTTCGAGGAAGCCTTGGAAAGTATCAAGAACCAGACTTTCACGGATTTCAAGGTTCTGGTATCCGACGACTGCTCGCCAGAGGATTTGAAGTCTATATATAATAAGGTGTGTGGCGAGGATTCCCGTTTCACCTATCGTCGGAATGAAGAGAACATGGGAGCCAAGAGTCTTGTCTCCCATTGGAATCTTTTGGTTGACATGTGCGATACGGAATACCTCATTATGGCGAGTGACGACGATGTATATGAACCGAAGTTTCTTGAGGAGATAGATGCCCTTGTGCGGAAATACCCCGACGTGGATATTCTGAGGGCAAAGGCCGTACGCCTGGAGAATGATAATGTAGTTTTGAGGGACGGTGATATTCCCGAGTACCAAAGCCATGAAGAGTTCATGCAGTATTTTGGCATAAAAAAGATGGTGCTTTGCTTGGCCAACTATGTATTTAAGAACGAGGCCTTGAGAGGAATGGGGGGATTCCCCGATTTTCCAACAGCAGCGTTTAGTGATAGCGCCGCTGCTATCTTTTTGAGCAAAAATGGTGTTGCAACTACAAAAGAGATTCTCTTTTCTTTCCGAATCTCAAATGAAAACTTGTCTTGTGCAAAGAATTATTCCAAAAATGCAGAAAAAGGTGTCTGGGCCAACTTGATGTTCCTGGACTGGTATATGCTACATTTCCATCAGAGATACCCGTATAGAGGTTTTGCTTATGGTATAGAACAGCATCATCTGCCACGGCTGAGGTTTGTCAAAATGCTTAGGTATTATTGGGAGTTTAGGAAACGAGGCTATATGAAACAGATTCGCCCAAATTTGACGATTCTGAAAAATTGGTTTAAACTGAGACTATCATAACATGTGTGGAATTTATGGAACCACCTTGCATTATACACGTGAGGTGATAGAGCATAAGTTGGAATTGATGAACTTCCGAGGCCCCGACCATACGGGAGTCAAGGAGTTTTGTGTCAATTCTGAAAGTAAGTTGACATTGGGACATGTCCGTTTGTCCATATTGGATTTGGACGCCCGTTCCAACCAACCTTTTATCTATAGCGACAATATCGCTATAGTTTTCAATGGGGAGATCTATAACTACAAGGAACTGAAAAGCCAATACCTTTCTGATGTTGCGTTAAGGACAACTTCAGACACAGAGATCATTTGTGCCATGTACGAGAAGTTTGGCGCAGCGTGTGTCAACTACTTTAACGGCATGTTTGCCTACGTCATCTACGACAAGAAGAAGAACATATTGGTGGGTGCTCGTGACCGTTTGGGCAAAAAACCGTTCTATTTCTGGCATACGGCCAAAGGCTTTGAGTTTGCATCTCAGATAAAAGTCATCAAGTATGGTAATGACATGGAGGTGGATACTCTTGCACGCCAGTTTTATGTGCTTCAGGGCTATATTCCTGATCCTTATTGTATATTGAAAGGTGTTCAAAAACTTCGTGCAGGTCAACAACTTATCTATCATTTGAATAGCAATAAACTGGAAGTCAGTAACTATTGGAATATCTTCGACAATACTTCTGGCTTTGTCGCACCGAAGAGCTTTGGAGAAGCTAAGGAGACTGTAAAGGAGCTGCTTTTTGACGCTGTTAGAATCCGACTGCGTGCCGATGTTCCCATCGGTATCTTCCTTTCTGGTGGTATTGACTCTTCCTTGACATCTGCCATCGTTTCCAAGATTAACAGCAATATCTGTGCTTATACCATAGGCTTTGACAATGCCCGGTGTGACGAGAGTGGATTTGCAGAGGCTGTAGCCCGTTCTCTTGACATTCCCATAAAAGTCAGCATGTGTGCGGGCGATGACCAACAACAGATTTTTGATGACTATATTCATTACTTTGACGAACCGTTCTGTGACCCCTCGATGATTCCGAGTTCTTTGGTGGCGCAAAAGGCGAGAGAGGATGTGACGGTTGTGCTGGGCGGTGACGGTGGTGACGAACTCTTCTTCGGGTATGAGAAATATGAGTACATTATGGCTCGCTTGCACCAATACAAGAAACCTTATTGGTTGAGAAAGCTTGCCTCTCCCTATTTCTTGTGGAAAAAAGGACATCGTGACATGCTCTTCGCCACTCAGAGGGATTATGCCGAAGCGTTCAGAAGCGAAGGTATCTTTGTCTATGATTTTGGCGGTGCGGAGAAGTTCGACCGTTTGGAGTTAGCTAAGCTGCTTCCCGACCGTGACATCTTCCGAAAGGAACGTGGTGTGTTGGCATATTCCGATTATGACATGAAGTTCTTTATGAATGCTGTCAATCAAAAGGTTGACCGTGCCACAATGCGTTGTAGTCTGGAATTGCGCAATCCGATTATGGACTATCGCATAGCCGAGTATTCCAGGTTGATACCCTTTGAGTATATGTATACGGAAGATCTGAAGTTGAAGAGCATCTTGAAGAGCATTTTGTATGATATGGTTCCAAGAGAATTGTTGGACAGAAAGAAGCAGGGCTTTATGCCTCCTACACAAGATTGGTTTAGAGGCTCATTGAGGAGCAAGTTGCTTGATGTCATTACGGAACAGAATGTGAGAGATTTGCTTCCTGAGTTAGATGTACAAAAGTATATTTCTATCCGTGATGACTTCATGGGTGGAAAAAATATGGATGCCCGAAGATTCTGGGCGGTATATACATATATAAATTGGTATAAAACTTACATGAAAGAATGAAAACTCAAATAGTATATGTCGTAATTAGTTCTGAGGAAGATTTTTTTCTTGAAGAACTATGGGTGTCAATCTTTTCCTTGCGTAATTATCACCCATCGGAAAGAGTTGTAGTCTTGACTGATAGTGAAACGAAACAAAGAATTGAACTACGTCCAGAATTGAAGCGTCTGATAACGGAGATCGTAACTGTAGAGGTGCCTTCGGAATTTAACAATAGGTTAAAATCCAGAGTTATAAAAACCAATCTACTTAAATATATAAAAGGTGACTTCCTGTTTGTTGATACGGACACGGTTATATGTGGAAGGTTAGATGGAATAGATGGATTGTCTGTAAAAAACATAGCAATGGTGCCAGAGTTGCATGGCCCTTTTCAAAACCATATAACTTATAAGTTTGTGAGAAAAGATACTGAGAAACTTTTTGGTATAGACTTGACGGACTGTTGTTATTGGTATAATTCTGGCTGTATGCTTGTAAGGGATACTCCTTTTGCACATCAATTTTTTGAAGATTGGTTCAATACATGGAAATATGCAGCTTTGGAGAAAGGCGCTTGGACCGATCAAAGAGCTTTGCTTAAAACGGATTATGACCATGGATATGTGATAGAACATTTGCCCGACGAGTATAATTGTCAGATGGCATTGAGCATTCAATACTTGTATGATGCAAAGATATTGCATTTTTGGCACATGAGAAAGGCATTTATGTCCAAGGTTGAGTTTTCGCCTTTCCTAAGTAAAGAAATATACAAATCAGTCAGAAATAATAAGGGAATAACCAACGATGCTGAAGACATAATACTAAACCCTAAGAAAGCATTTTCTACCCCTTCTGTAATCGTAGGAAGGGAAGAACAAGAAATGTTGATGTCTCCATATTATACTTTCCTTTGGAAAGCTTACAAGGAGAGCAAGGTGTTTGAAGTAGTCTTGAATGGGCTGATAAAGATGTCAATCTGGAGAACTCGAATAATAAACAAACTATGCCGTAAAAAACAAGACCTAAGATGGTAAGTGATATTTTAATAAATACTTCGATTATATCAAAGGTATATCGAAGAATTGTTTTTTCAATAGATTGCAAGTTCTTTTATTGGGAACGTGCCAAGTATATGTTTAAGGAAATGATAGGACGTGTGCCTCAATATGTATCTCCTAAGTTGCTAAGAGATAAATTGATGTGGCTGACGCGATACTATCAGCAACCTGAAAAAACGATTTGTGCAGACAAATATAGGGTGAGAGAGTATGTGGCGAACAAAGGTTTGGCTTCGATATTGATACCATTAATTCATGTGTATGATAGGGCAGAGGACATCGATTTCGATGTGTTGCCAGACCAATTCGTTTTGAAATGTAACCATGGAAGTGGTTACAATATCATTGTTTTGGACAAGTCTAAGATAAATGTTAAGTCTGTTAGAAAGCAGTTGAATGACTGGTTGCATATAGATTATTATAAATGTTTTTGTGAAGTACAATATAAAAACATTCCACGCAAAATAGTCTGTGAGGAATTGTTGTCAGAAACTGCACCTACAGAGTATCAGTGTTGGTGTATTAATGGAGAACCAGAGTCGCTATTAGTGTGCAGAAAAAACTTCGATGGATCTTATGATGCAGGGTCTTTTTCAACAGAATTTAAGCAATTATATGATAGGGATGAAGAAAAGTCTGTTAGCGGTATATTGGAGCGTCCCAAAAACTTGGAAACAATCTTGGAATACTCCCGTGTACTTTCCAAGGACTTTCCATTTGTTAGAGCGGATTTTTATGAGGTGGATGGAAAAATCTATTTTGCGGAATTGACTTTTACTCCGAATGGAAATTATCTGACAAAATATAAAGATGAATTTCACGAAAGATTGGGAGCCAAACTCATTTTGCCTAAAGTTAAAATAGTATGACATACGCGCCAATAGCACTGTTTACTTACAACCGTGTGGACAAGACTCGAAGGGTAGTAGAGTCTTTGCTTCAGAATGTGGAGGCTAAGGAGTCTGACCTCTTTGTGTTCTCGGATGGCCCCAAGACAGAGGCCAAGAGGAAAGGGGTGGAAGAGAATCGCAAGTTTATCCATACCATAACTGGTTTCAAGTCCGTAACCATTGTGGAGCGCGAGAATAACTGGGGACTCGCCAACAGCCTTATCGCTGGTATCACGGATGTCATCAGCCGGTATGGTAGAGTCATAGTTGTGGAGGATGACCTCGTTCTCTCTCCTTATTTTTTGAAGTTCATGAACGAAGGACTGGAGAAATACAAAGATGACGACAGGATAGGGACAATATGTGGATATACTTGTCCTTCGAGTGAATTGCTGCCGGAAACCTACTTCCTGTATTTTATGCATCCGTGGGGATGGGCTACATGGAAGAGAAGTTGGGATTTGCTGATTACAGACACAAAGTACTTGCTTCGTAAGATGAGGTTTAAGACCAGAAAGTTTGATGTCGGGGGAAATTGTGGAAGCTATGGCAATCTTTATTGTCAAAAGGTCGGCTTGGTCGACTCTTGGTATATCAGATTTTATGCATCTTTGTTTCTCAAGAAGAAACTGAATTTGTTTTCAGGGAAAACAATGGTGACAAACGGAGGCTGCGACGGCTCTGGTACGCATTGTGGACCAGCCGGTGCCGATATTCTAAATTGGAATCTTTGTTTAACTCCTGTTAATCTAAAGACCATCATGGTAGAGGAATCATCTGATGCTTATCAAATTTATAAGTCGTATTTTGATTCGCATGAGTACACGCCATGGTTGAAAAAAATGTTTATGACATTCAAGTCTTTTGTCAGGAGAGCCTTGTTTATTGACTGTTTGTGATAAGTATTCTTTTTATTCTTTGTATTGTCTCATAGAAATGCGAAATGACATAATATCAGTAGTAATCCCACTATATAATAAAGAACAGTCTATAGGTCAGACCCTTGAAAGTATACTCAGTCAATCTTGCAAAAACTTTGAAATAATAGTTGTTGATGATGGTTCGACGGATGGCTCTGTCGCAAAAGTTGAGAGTTTTTGTGACTCCCGTATCCAGTTGATACGACAACCTAATGGAGGACCAAGTAAGGCAAGAAATGAAGGCGTGAAAAACGCCAAGGGAGACTGGGTAATTTTTATAGATGCTGACGATGAAATGTTGCCAGGTACAATCAGCCTTTTCTTACAGAAGATAAAAATATTCTCAGATGATGCTGACATGTTTCTTGGAGAAGCTGTCATTAACGATGGTGAGAACGAGCATTTGGCCATTGCGTATGAGGACGGACTTGTGCAAAACCCTTTTAAAGCTCGAGTTTTCTGTCGCTTATGCCAATGTTCTGGCAGTACCGTCTACCGAAAGAAAATATTGGAAAAATATCCGTATGATGAGCGGGTGTATCGTTATGAAGATTTGCAACTGTTGATGCATTTGTACAAGGAATACCGCCTTTATCTTTGCTCAAAAACTGTGGTGAGGATAAATTTGATGTATTCGGAAGCTTCTCATTTCCGAAGAGATATCAAAGAGGATTTCTTGGGTTATCTTGATTTTAGAGGCAAGACGTTTTGGGAGAAGATGACTTTATACTTCTTTTATCTTGGAGAGCGGGAATATT